>CAZZNO010000066.1:0-15775 GCA_964655685.1 uncultured Prevotella sp. | reverse complement strand
TGAGAACGTAGGCACGCTGACCTTTGGTGTCAACGGTTTGCCCTACGATGCGGCCCGGCATCTTGCGCACAAGCTTTTCGGTGCAACACATGTAGCCGAGATATGGGCCTCCGAAGCTCATTGGTATGCCGAGGCTTTGGGCTTCGCCCACGGCTATGTCGGCTCCCCATTCGCCTGGAGTCTTCAGTAAGGCAAGGTCGGCGGCTATGCTGTTGATGATAAACAGCCCTTTCTTAGCATGCAACTCGTCGGCAATGCCCGTGAAGTCCTCTACGATGCCGTAGCGGTTGGGCTGCTGCACAATGACTCCTGCAACGCCGCCTTCTGACAAGCGTGAGCTGAGGTCGGCGCGGTTGGTTACGCCACCGTCCTCGTTCACGACCTGCAGGTCGATGCCGTGGAAGTGGCTGTAGGTCTTCACTACGTTGAGCGTGCGCTCATCTACGGTTGCGGAGATGAGCACTGTGTTTGCCTTGCGCGACGCTGCCACAGCCATCATGGCTGCCTCGGCGGTAGCGGTGGTGCCATCGTACATGGACGCATTGCTAACGTCCATGCCCGTGAGGCGCGCCATCATTGTCTGGTATTCGAAGATGTAGTGGAGCGTGCCCTGCGACACCTCTGCCTGATAGGGAGTGTAGCTCGTAAGATATTCGCTGCGCTCGACGATGGATGGTATCACGGCGGGGATGTAATGGTCGTAGACTCCTGCCCCGGCAAAGCAAACAAGCTGCTTGTTTTCCTTTCCGAGGTCGGCGAAATGCTTGCGCACTTCAATCTCGCTCATCGATTCCGGCAGGTCGTACTCTCCCTTGAAGCGCACTTCCTCTGGCACGTCGGCATAAAGGTCGTCAATGCTGCCAACGCCTATCTTGGCGAGCATTGCCTTTATGTCATCGGCTGTTTGTGGAAAGTACTTAAAGGTTTGCACAGTATTGCTCATAAGCCTTAGCGTCCATAAGATTGTCGAGCTCAGTCTTGTCGGAGAGCTGAACTTTCATTATCCAGTTTTCGTAAGCGTCCTTGTTGACAAGCTCCGGGTGGTCTTCGAGAGCTTCGTTTACTTCAAGGACGACACCTGTAACGGGTGAGTTGAGGTCGGAAGCCGCCTTTACACTTTCCACTGCGCCGAACTCTTCGCCGGCGGTTACTTCGTCGTCAACTTCCGGCATGTCCACATACACGATGTTGCCAAGCTGCTGCTGAGCATAATCGGTGATGCCTACGTAGCCGGTCTCGCCGTCTACACGTACAAACTCGTGTGACTCTGAATAGTAGAGCCCTTCAATAACTTTAGCCATAGATTTTATTATTTTTTATAGTGCTTTTCGTAGAATTTCTTTTTTACTATTGTGCCGGGGAATGTTTTCTTGCGTATTTGTATCTCTACGCGGTCGCCGAGCTTCAGGGAAGAGTCAACAAGAGCCACGGCACAGCTCTTGTCAACAGAGATGAGGCGGTAGCCTGTGGTGACTTCTCCTACCTCACGCCCGTCTTTCAGAACCTTGTAGCCATGACGTGGCACGGCGTGGGCATCGAGCTGTATACCGCGCAGGCGTTTTGCCACGCCCTCTGTCTTTTGCTTCAGAAGGGCTTCCTTGCCAATGAACTCGGGCTTGTCGAACTTCACGAACATGCTGAGGCCTGCCATTACAGGAGAGATGTCCTTGGAGAGCTCGTCGCCATAAAGCGGAAGGCCTACCTCAAAGCGCAGGGTGTCGCGACAGCCAAGTCCGCAAGGTGTTACGTGGGCTGCCATGAGCTTGTCCCAGCAATCAATGATGAACTCGTGTGATCCGTATATCTCAAAGCCGTCCTCGCCGGTGTAGCCTGTACGGGAGACGATGATGTCCTCCTTACCGTGAGGCACCATTTTCACCTCATAGAACTTAAGCTCAGAGCACGGTATGCCGAGAACTTTTTCCATGACGTGCTCGCTTTCAGGGCCTTGGATGGCAAGTTGCCCGTAGTCGTCGCTCTTATAGCCTATTTGCAGCTTATAGCCGTTAGAGTTGTCTGAAATCCATTGGTAGTCTTTGTCTATGTTGGCTGCGTTTATTGTCAGCAGGTAGAGGTTGTCTCCAAGCTTGCAGATGCAAGTGTCGTCAACCACTCCTCCGTCGGGATAGCACAGCATTCCGTACATGACTTTACCGACTGCCATAGTGCGTACGTCGTTGGTAAAGATATGGTTTACAAAGGTTTCGGCATCGGGGCCTGTGACAAAGACTTCTCCCATGTGGGAGACGTCAAACACGCCACAATGCTGGCGCACGGCATTGTGCTCATCAATGATAGATGAATACTGGATGGGCATGTCGAAGCCTCCAAAAGGCTGCATGAGCGCTCCCAATGCCACGTGACGAGAGTGTAGGCAAGTCTGTTTAAGTTCGTTACTCATTTTGCTTGTAAAGATTTGTAAGAGTAGTTGGTATTATGTTGTTGATTTATGGGCGTAATGAGCTTGTCAATGGCCAAAGATGAAATCATGGTCAAGATATTCTTTTTCTATTTCCTTGACTTTGACAATGTCGTCTGCCGTAAGAGTGTAGACATCGTCGCCGCAGAGATGCGTGCGTATGCGTGCCTTGATTTCCGAAAGAGGCAGCGAGGTATAGTCTTTCAGCAGGCAGATGCGCTGTCTGACGCTTTCCACGCCATGCTTTGACAGCTTTGAGTGGGAGGGCGTTATGGCGTGCAGCATGTTCTCCATGTCGGTATCGTAGAGCAACGTGCCGTGGGCAATGATGCGTCCCGGCAGGTGGTATATGGCGTTGCCCGAAACCTTGCGCTCTGGCTTTTCCGCGGCTTGGCTGCCTTTTTCCCTGAGCATTATGTCATTATTGCCGCTTGGGTGAGCGTCAAGGCCGAGGGTTTGCAGTGTCTCTGACACCATGCTGAGGTAGCGCGTGAATGTTTCGGAGACATTGTCTTCGGGTGTAATGTAGGACAACATCACGTTGCTCATGTCGGCATACACGCAGCCGCCACCGCTTTTGCGCCTATACATCTTTATATTATGCTCACGGCAATAAGGAATGTTTACTTCGTTTTCAATCACTTGATTGCGCCCGAATATCACGGAAGGCTCCACTTGCCACATGAAAAAGTAGTCGGCAGGGGGAAGATAGCGTGCCGCAAATTCCTCCATAGAAAGATAAAACGACAAAAGCTGGACTTTGTCTCCGGCTTCTTTTGATGGCGCAGAAGCTGTGCTGTCTCCTTGCAAGGCAGCGTGGTTGCAGTCAAGATATATGAGATTGTTTTTCATGGAACGTTTAAATGGCGTTGGTTAATTCTTGGATATGGCAGGTGGGGTGGTGGTTAATAACTTCTCAGTTTTCTTCTCTCCCACTTTGCGTATCTGCTCGAATTTGTCGTAGTCGTTTCCAGAGAAGCGGCGCATGGGTATGTCTACGAGTATGTCGGGGGGAGTGAGCGCAATTTGGCGGCGTGCGTTTTGTGCAATGGCAATAGAAACGGTCTGGTCGAGAAGCGAGTAGAAGTTGATTAGTGGCAGGCGGCTGTCCGGGAACAATCGTGCAAGGATTTGCAACACCTTGTTGCTTTGTATAGCCTTCTGCTTGGCTATTTCCTTGCGTTGCCATATAGAGCCATAGTCGTGTCCGCTTACGTTTACGCCCACGAGCAGGTCGTCTTTGTTGCGG
The DNA here is from genome assembly GCA_964655685.1 of uncultured Prevotella sp. GTDB lineage: Bacteria > Bacteroidota > Bacteroidia > Bacteroidales > Bacteroidaceae > Prevotella. The sequence continues at coordinate 12,107 of CAZZNO010000066.1, read as the reverse complement.
CGCACGCGGTTGAGCGGGAAAGGGTTGGTTATGCCGCCGTCAATGAGAATCTTTCCGTCCATTTCCATTGGCTCGAAAGTGCCGGGTATGGAGATGGATGCTCTCACCGCGCGCCACATGCTGCCTTTGCGGAAGACCACCTCACGGCCTGTCTTCCAATCAGTGGCTATGCACGCAAAGGGTATGGGCAACGTTTCGATGTCGCGGTCGGGAGAAATCTTTGCCAGTTCTTCTATTATGCGGTGGCCTTTTACAAAATAGGACAAGCCAGGCTTGAAGTCGGTAAGTGCTGAGATTTTCTTGCGGTCAATGGTTTGCATCCAAATCTTGAAATCCTCAAGATGTCCCGTGGCATACATTGCAGCCACCACGGCTCCGAACGATGTGCCGCAAATAGAAGTGATGTGGTAGCCGTTGGCAAGCAGGGCATCGATGGCACCGATATGTGCCAGACCTCTTGCGCCTCCTGACGACAGCACCAATGCCACGTCGCGACGTGGCTTGGCGTGCCTCCCGAGCAGACGCTCGATGCTTTCTTTCGCTTTCTCAGTTATTGTTTGTCTTGTAGACATTTGTATTTTCGTTTTCATTACCACGCGATGACTGCCGGGCTTCAGGTTTACTAAAAAAATAAACCTGCTATTTTCGCGGTAAAGATACTAAATGTTTTGTAAACCAAGACGGAGTTTTTGTTATTTTTAACGCAGGGCGCAAAATGTTTTTTGTTTCTCAGTCTTTCAACGAATAAGTGACGGTCGTAACCACTCGTACGCGCTTTATCCACGGCGTGTTGTCGTCTCGGTCGTCTATTGAAAACTGCCCTTGGTCAGCCGACACTATCTTGTTGAGACGCGACTTGGAGTTCTTTGCAAACTGCTCAGCCGTGGTTTGTGCGTTTTCTATAGCCTCGGTCATCATCTGTGGTTTCATTTTCTTGAACGACACATATTCATAGGTTGTCTGGTTGGAGTAGTCGCCTGATACTATTGCCACGCCCTGCTTCAACAATTCGCCTTGCCGTGCGATAATACTGCGTATGCGGTCGACGTTACGTGAAGTGACTGTTATGACGAGGGTGATGTTGTAGCGATATGGGTTCTGGTTGTTACTGTACTGGTCGGCAGACATGTCGATGACTTTCGGAGCGTTGACAGTAATTTCGTTTTGGGCAACTCCGTTCTTCTTCAGAAATGCCATGATGATGGCTTGCTTGTCTGCTATGCGGTCGTAGAGGTCGGGCAGGTCGTTGCCTATCTCTTTATAGACTATCGGCCACGTCACCTTGTCTGCTTTGACTTCTTTTTCCGACAAGCCTTTTACGGTTACCTTGCGGTCTTTCTCCGTAAAATTGTCCATACCGCTTTTCATGCACAGTCCAAGAATGATAATGCCAAGGGCAATGATTGCTGCTGGGAAAATCTTTTCTTTCATCTGAGTTATGTTTTTAGTTGGGGCCGGGCTTTGCCGCCCATTTGCCACGTTTCACTTGTGTTGCAAAGTTAGGCAATATAGCTGATGGTTTTGCTACTATAGGTGTTAAATATCAGAATGTATGTTTTAAAAGTCATTAAAAGGTTGAATAAACAATGAGTATTTTATAAATTTATTTGCTAATCTCAAACTGTTTTCTTAATTTTGAGGCAAAATCTACAAAGTTCCCGAAAAATGAAATAGGAGCCAAGGGCGCAGGTGCTGTGTTTAAGGTATTAGAGTTTTAGTCAGGCATGGCGATACATGCCTATAGGTATTAGTTTTCGTGTCTGCTTCCCTTGGCTTCCTTTTTTCTGTCCACCTTTTATTATAAAGTATGTTTTCTTTATGAATCTGATAGAGGTTCGTGCAAGATAGTAATGCGTAAAAAACGCCTTTTTGGCTTGTGTGCGCACACAATCTGTTGATTTAAATCAAAAGAAGCGGCTTTTTTTGAGAATTGTGATGAAAAAAGTTGTGAGGTTTCAAGATATGCGCTAACTTTGCACTCGTAAACAAGAAGTTAGTAGATTTTTCATATAGGTTTTTAGTTTTTAGGTTTTGATAGATTGTTTTTAGGTTCAAAAGGTTATTAGTTTTTAGGTTTAAGATTGGTTTTAGTTTTCAGGTAACATTTGATGCAAGATGGTTGGTTGACGCCGTGAGGCGGAAACCTTCAATCAAGCTCAATTTTTTAGAAAAGGAGTTTTCAAAAAATAAAAAAGCTTCGTCTGTGAAGGCGAAGCTTTTTTATGTCTTGTTCTCTGCTAAATTCTTTCCACTTGCTTTATTCCCTTTACCGCTTTCAGCTTTTTTATCAGGGAGTTGAGGCGTGCCGTGTCTTCAATCTGTATTGTAAGATTTCCAGAGAACAGGCCGTCGTGCGAGTCGATATTTATCGATCGCATTACTATTTTCTCGTCCTTTGATATTATATTGGTGATGTTTGAGACAATGCCAATGTCGTCCTGCCCTACCACTCTCAGTGTTATGGCATACTTTGACGAGCCTTTTCCAGACCACCTTGCCTTTACGATGCGGTAGCCAAAGCGGCGGCGCATCTCCGGAGCATTGGGGCAGTCGGTGCGATGTATCTTTATGCCGCCGCCTGCCGTGACAAAGCCAAAGATTGGGTCGCCATAAATAGGATGGCAGCATGGAGCAAGCTGGTAGTCGATGCCCTTGAGGTTCTGGTCAATGGTGAGCACGTCCTCATTGTCGTGCAATATTTCCTCATCAGGGCTTTCAAACTCAAACTTGTCTGCTGATACGGTTTCGTGCTCTTTGCCAGGGTTCTCAAGATGGTCGCGAACCTCAATGTATTTGTTTATGATGTCGTTTGGCTCAAGCTTTCCATCAGCAATCTGGCGGTAGAAATCGGACACTTCCTTAAAGCCCATTTTCTTTATCACGTGCCCCATCACGCTCTCGTCCTGTTCTATATGCCTGTTCTTGAATCGGCGTTCGAGCAGTTCTTTGGCGTAGAGCCCGTCTTTTACCTGTGTCTCCTTTAGGGCAAGCCGAATCTTTGCTTTTGCCTTTGGCGTGACGGCAATGTCGAGCCAGTCGCGCTTAGGCTTTTGGTCGCTTCGGGTCATTATCTCCACCGTATCGCCTGAATGTAGCTTTTGGCGCATTGGCACGGCTTTGCCATTCACCTTTCCGCCGGTGCACGTGTTGCCTATGCGTGAGTGTATGCGGTAAGCGAAGTCGAGCACAGTAGCTCCTGTGGGGAATTTGAAGAGGTCGCCTTTTGGCGTGAAAACGTATATGTCTTCCGGCTTCAGCGACATCTTGAACTGATCCATGACCTGCATGTTGTCGCCGGCTTCCAGAGCAGAGCGTATGTTTGCGAGCCATTCATCCATCTGCCCGCCACTCTTAATGCCCTTGTATCGCCAGTGGGCGGCGAGTCCGTGCTCGGCTATGTCGTCCATGCGCTCGGTGCGAATCTGCACTTCCACCCATTTGTTTTCAGGACCGAGCACGGTTATGTGCAGGCTCTCGTAACCGTTTGATTTCGGCACCGAAAGCCAGTCGCGCAATCGCTTTGGGTTGGGCTGGTACATATCTGTAATGATGGAGTATACCTGCCAGCACTGCTGTTTCTCCTTGTCAAGGGGCGAGTCAAGGATTATGCGAATGGCAAAAAGGTCGTAGATGCCCTCGAAGCCGCATTTCTGCTTCTTCATTTTTTGCCAGATGGAGTGTATAGACTTTGTGCGCCCCTTCATGTGGAATTTAAGTCCAGCCTGCTCAAGCCGTTGTTGTATAGGGCCGACGAACCGCTCGATGTAAGCGTCACGCGACTTTTTCGTGGCGTTGAGCTTTTCCTTTATCATGTAGTAGGCATCGTGCTCAAGGTATTTGAGCGACAAGTCTTCAAGCTCCGATTTCAGGGTGTAGAGCCCGAGCTTGTGGGCGAGTGGCGCATAGAGGTAGCTTGCCTCCTCAGAGACTTCGTGCTGTGCCGCCTTGTTCGGGGTGTCGCGTATTTGCCTCATTATGTTCACGCGGTCGGCAATCATGATGAGGATTACACGCATGTCTTCAGCAAAGGATAGCAACAGGTTGCGGAAATTGTCGCTCTCTATAACAGGATTCTTGTCGTACAGGTGCTGTATCTTTATCAGTCCCTGTACGATGTGCGCCACGGTGTCGCCGTATTTAGCCTTTATCTCGTCGAAATCGGTCACGTGGCAAGCCCATAACAATGTAGCGATGACACTGTCGCGCCGCAGTCCTATCTCGTCTACGCAAATCTTTGCCGTCTGCAAGGCAGTGAGTATAGGGTTAAGCCCGAATACGTCACGTTGCACACGTCCGGCGCTTATGGCAGAGCGCAGGCTCTCTTTCAGTTTTGCCGCGTCTTCTTTAGAAAGAGCGTCGCCAACCTTTGATATGAGGTAACGGCGCAGGTTCCATGTGTCGTGAAGCTCAGGAAGGGTAAAACGGAAAGCTTCATCCCTGCTTGTTTTGTCCACGCCTTGCCCCTCACGGGGCAGGGATGTGGGCGGGTTGCTGTCAAGAGAAGGATTTATGGTCTTTTTATCAGTCATGACTTTTCTCTTTTTTACGGGGTTAGACACTGTTGCTAAGCCTGTAGAGTGGTGGTGCAAGCTAAGGTGTGGTTGGGATGGCAAAAGCTAAACGGAGGGGTGGCATTGTTTAAGCCTGCGGAAGGTTGGAGGTGAGGCATTTGTCCAGCTCTGCCTCTATCGCCTTTCGGTCGAGCTTCTGTCCTATGAAGACAATCTTCTGCATACGGTCGCCGACTTCCGGATCCCAATCCTTCTTAACGTCAGGATTCTTCTCAAGGAATGTCTTCAGCTCATCGGCAGGCATTGTGGCATACCATTGTCCTGCATTGGTAATGTTGAACTGCTTGCCGCTCTGCTCAAAGAGATAGCAAGTCTCAGGTTCGTCCTCGAAATAGCACATGCCTTTGGCGCGTATTACGCCTTTCGGCCATTTTGTTGAAACAAATTCGTCGAAATCGCCTAAGCTCATAGGTTTGCGACGTTTCCATACAAACGTTTCAATGCCGTATTCCAAGGCTTCGCCGCTCTCCTCATTCTCCAGTTCGCCGTCGTCATCCTGCATTGCCTCAATCCAGCGAGCTGACGTTGCCACCTTGTCAAAGTTGAAAAGGTGGGTGTTTAGAATTTTGTCTAAGTCAACATTGCCATAGTCGCATTCGTAGATTTGAGCCTGCGGCTGTATGGCTTTTATGACGGCTTTGAGGTGCTTCAGTTCGTCGGGCGAGATTTCTGAAGCCTTGTTTAGCAGAATGATGTTGCAAAATTCTATTTGCTGGATTACGAGGCTTTCAAGGTCGTCCTCAGCAATGTCTTGCTTCTCAAGACTGTCGCCCAGTCCGAACTCGTCCCTCATGCGCAGCGCGTCAACAACGGTCACTATTGCGTCGAGCCTTGCGCTGCCGTTCTTCAGCATGTTCTCTGGTATCATCTGCGGATAGGTGGATATGGTTTGCGCTATCGGGGCAGGCTCGCATATACCTGAAGCCTCTATGACAATGTAGTCGAACTTGCCGGTGTTGATGATGTCGTTGAGCTGCTTTACAAGATCCATCTTCAGCGTGCAGCAGATGCAACCGTTCTGCAAAGCCACAAGCGAGTCGTCGCCTTGGCCTACTATTCCGCCTTGTTGTATGAGCGATGCGTCAATGTTCACCTCGCCTATGTCGTTGACAATGACGGCAAAGCGAATGCCTTTTTCGTTTTTCAATATGCGGTTGAGCAGTGTCGTCTTGCCGCTGCCGAGATAGCCTGTAAGCAAAAGTACTGGTGTCTGTTTCATTTTTTACCGTTATTCTGTTTATCTTTTCTGCAAAATTACAAAATTAGTGCCAAAAGCGACAAGTTTACATTATTTTTGCATCCACTTTTCACTACTTTTCACCACAAAGCATTATCTTTGCAAAAAATATGAAGTCTATGGAAACAACATTGCAGATGAAGAATGAGTTAATCTCAAATATTGGCAGCATTAACGATAGGGGGGTGATAATGTCGCTGACAAGTATCGTAAATGATTTCCTGAGAAAAACAAGGCATAAAGTGATGCCCGTGAAAAGGCAGAGAAACCGCATAGCAATCGATCCAGAGCTGTTGGATATAGTAAAAAACATCCATCCGTTGGATACAGATAATGACAAAGAAGAATATAACGAATATTTGGATAAGAAGTACAAATAAAATGAGAAAAGTATTTCTTGATACAAATGTAGTCATAGATTTTCTTGCGAGGCGAGTGGACTTTTTTGAGGATTCTGCTGAAATCTTGACATTGGCAAAGCAAGGTTCTTTCCTTGTATATGCTTCTTCTTTAACGTTTTCTACTGCAAGCTATATTATGAAACGACATCATGTAGGTACTGCCGTAGAAGTAAGAGACGTAATTGCAAAGTTTATAAAGAATTGTAAAGTAACAGCTGTAGATGGTCAGTCTGTAGAATATGCAACCACAGGCGCGTTCGATGACTTTGAGGATGCCATACAGTATGAATCGGCATGTAAGGCGCAATGTGACTGTATTATAACCAGAAACAGTCATGACTTTTCGGCTTCTGAAATACCAGTCTATGAGCCTAAAGCTTTTTTAGAATTGTTTGAAGACGATAATCAAAATGGAGAACAAGAAGAAACATAACGTTGCCGTAGCAGGCACAGGATATGTAGGGTTGAGCATTGCAACGCTGCTCGCCCAGCACCAGCACGTCACGGCTGTAGACGTGGTGGCAGAGAAAATAGAGATGCTGAAGAAGCACCAGTCGCCTATACGTGACGAATACATAGAGAAATATCTTAGGGAGAAGCCGCTTGACATAAGCTTCACTACCGACAGCGAAGGAGCATATCGTGATGCCGATTTCGTGGTTATTGCCACGCCTACAAATTACGATTCGGTAAAGAATTTCTTCGACACCACGCACGTAGAGGAGGTTATAGAACTTGTGATGAAGGTCAACCCTAAAGCCATAATGGTTATAAAATCGACCATTCCCGTGGGCTATACAGCCTCGGTGAGAAAGAAATATGGCAGCGACAACATCATTTTCGCGCCGGAATTTCTGCGTGAGAGCAAGGCTCTTTATGACAATCTATACCCATCGCGCATCATCGTCGGGAGACCGGATGGCGACGCACGTCTTGACAATGCAGCCCACGAGTTTGCTGCAATGCTTGTAGAAGGTGCCATTGGCAATTCACAACAGGGACAGCCATCTTCTTCTACGGCGGAGAGCCTTGGAGAGGATAAAGGCATACCAGTGCTTTTCATGGGTACTACGGAGGCTGAGGCGGTAAAGCTTTTCGCCAACACCTACCTTGCCCTGCGCGTGAGCTACTTCAATGAGCTTGACACTTATGCTGAAGTAAAAGGGCTCGACACGCGCTCCATAATAGACGGCGTGTGCTTGGATCCGCGCATAGGGTCGTTTTACAACAATCCTTCCTTTGGATATGGAGGCTATTGCCTGCCGAAGGACACCAAGCAGTTGCTTGCCAATTATAATAATGTGCCGGAGAACCTAATACAGGCAATTGTTGAGAGCAACCGCACGCGAAAGGATTTCATAGCTGACCAGGTGCTGCGTAAGGCTGGTTATTATAGCTACAACGACCAGAATGCCTACAATGCCGCAGGCGAGCATCCTTGCACGATAGGCGTTTACCGCCTCACCATGAAGTCGAACAGCGACAATTTCCGCCAGTCGTCAATACAAGGTGTCATGAAGCGCGTCAAGGCAAAGGGAGCCACGGTCATCATCTACGAGCCAACGCTGAAGGACGGCTCTACGTTCTTTGGTTCGCGTGTTGTCAACGACTTGCAGAAATTCAAGGATTTGTCGCAGGCAATCATAGCCAACCGCTATGACAAGAGCCTTGACGATGTAAAGGCGAAAGTCTATACGAGGGACTTGTTCAGGAGAGACTAAAGGAGGTGATGCAAAATTTTAGAGGCAGCCAAAACCACTCGGAATCTGAATGGCTTTGGCTGCCTCACTTGCTTATAGGTCGTCGAAACTGATTTCCCTTTCCACTGGCGTAATCTTCACGTTTTTGTCCGCCCATCGCCTTGCTTTCTGCCGGCTTGCTGCGGAAAGCTTGCCGTTCACTGCCTGCTCCATTATGAGGGCAGCAAGGGGAGCTGCAAGGTCGGCGCCGAAGCCGCCGTTTTCCACATATACACTTACTGCCACTTTAGGGTCGTTCATGGGTGCAAAGCCCATGAATGCTGAGTGGTCGTGCCCCTCATTTTCAGCCGTGCCTGTCTTGCCGCATATCGCATAGTCAGTGCGGTTTATGCTTGCCGCCGTACCATTGATGACGCAAGCCCTCATGCCCTTTACCACCAAGTCGATGGCTTCCTTCGTGGCAAGGCTGTAGTGGCGGAGCAGGTAAGTGCTGTCGATGCTTGTTGGTAAGGCTGAATCCTTTGAGACATTGGCAGGCGCAACCTCATGTATGTGCGGCGTGATGTACCAGCCACGGTTGGCTATCAGTGCCGCAAGGTTGCACAGTTGCAGAGGCGTTGTGGTCACTTCGCCTTGCCCCATTCCCATCCACATGATAGTGGTGCCGTTCCATCGTGGGTGATGTGCGTTGAGCCAAGCTGCGTTGGGAATGGTTCCGCCAACTTCGCCCTCCATGTCTATGCCCAATGGCGCGCCCAGCCCGAATGAGCGCATGTAGTCATGCCAGCGGTTCATGGCGACAAATTGCGAAGGGTAGGCCTCGCGATTGTCAACCATTTCTTGGAAAGCCTTGCAGAAATAAGAGTTGCACGACTGCCCTATAGCCTGTACTAATGACAATGGCGATGGGTGCTCATGGCAGCCTATCCTCACCTTATTATAATAGAAACCCTTGTGGCAGGGATAAGTAGTCTTTGCCGTGAGCGTGCCTTCTGACACCATCTCCAGCGTCTGCGCTGTCTTGAATGTCGACCCTGGCGAATAGGTCATGCCTATTGCGCGGTTTATGCCGTCGTCCACCTTGTCGCGGCTCACCAATGCGAGCACGCGCCCCGTCTGAGGCTCTATCGCCACAATGCTGCCTTGCTTGCCTTGCAGCAGGCGTGTGGCAAGGTTTTGCAGAGCCGTGTCAACAGTCAGGTTGTCGTCGGGCAGCTGGGCGGCGGTAGCGGTAATGGCTGCCGAAAGTGACAATGCGCAAGCACACATTGCCTTAAAAATCACTTTCTTGTTCATTATGGCTGCAAAGTTACAATAAAAATCGGAAATACCGTAGCTTATTTGAAATCTCACAGGTAAAGCAAAGGATATTGCCCATATACTTAGGGCATCAAATATTGTTCTACCGTATGATTATCAGCAAAGGTTGAGGTTGGGTGGCAAAGGTAAAACAACCCCATACTTCATCAAGGAGACTTTTTCTTCCCTATATTGCTGTTTTTTCATGATATTTTAACGCCAAATCGTTGTGACTTAGGGATATATTTATTATCTTTGCCAACAGATTTCGAACCGAATAAAAGCACATATATTAATAACTAAAAAACATTATGCTTATGAACAAAGTTTTACGCTATTCACTCATGTTGTTAGTGGCTATGCTCAGCACTGTGAGCTATGCGCAAACCACCGTTACGTTCACGGCTGGGACGGACAAGGGAGCTCAAACTGATGCAGGCAAGGCTGGTGATAAAGTTACTAAAGATGGCATTACAATTGAAACAACAGACGGTAACTCTGCTTTTGCAGCTGCACAGTATCGTTTTTCCAAAAACAGTACCACAACATTTTCTTCAACTGTCGGTAAAATCACTAAGGTAGTCTTTACGTGTACTGCAAATGGTACAGCCAAATATGGTCCCGGGTGCTTCACAGATCCATCAACAGGAAGTTACACGAATAAAGATAAAGAAGGGACGTGGACAGGCGAAGCAGAGTCCTTTACATTGACGGCTTCTTCTAATCAGGTTCGTGCAACAAAGATTGAGGTTACTTATACGCCTAATGGAAGTACTCCAACTCCAACGGTGGAAAAACCAACCATTTCCGGCACCACTCCATTTACTGATAAGACGACTGTAACTATTACTGTTCCAACAGGTACTACAGTATACTACACTACTAATGGTACAGAACCTACTGATGAGGGTGATGAATACACAGCACCTTTTGAGCTTGACAAAACTACAACCGTTAAGGCTGTTGCTTACAACGCCAAGGGCACTGCAAAAAGTGAGGTGGTGACAATGGAGTTTGTTAAACAGGGCAAGGTAACAACCACTGGTGACGGCACAATTGCCAATCCTTACACAGTGGCTGATGCTATTGCTTTGTCTAATGCTCTGCCTGCTGACACTGCTTACTATAAGGGTACTATCAAGTACATCAAGGAAGTAGATACTGGTTCTTTTGGCAATGCAACTTATTCTATAACGACTGCTGGTTCTACTGATACCTTGCTCGTTTATCGCGGTTATTATTTGCAAGCTAAGAAATTCACTTCTAAAGATCAAATAAAGGTAGGCGACGAGGTTATTGTTAGGGGTAAGCTGATTAATTATAACGAAACAACTCTTGAGCTTGGTAACAGAAACTATATTTATTCTCTTAATGGTAAGACAACGGATGATGCTCCTGTAACAGGGGATGTTACTGTTATTTTCGAAGAAGACTTCTCGGGAGGGTTAGGACAGTTTACAGGTAAAAACACTAAAGTTCCGGTAGAAGACTTCAAGGATATTTGGACTTGGCAAAATAGTATTAAAGTTGCTCAGGCTGATGGTTATGTAAAAGCTCAAAAGGATAAAGAATCAGAGGCATGGCTTACTTCCCCAGTCATCGACTTAACGAATTATACAAACGTAACAGTTTCATTCTCACATGCAGGCAATAACTTTGGTGTTCCTTCAGAGGAATGCACTCTTTGGGCAAAAGAAGATGGTGCAACAGATTGGACACAGGTAACAATTAATACCTATTTTACACAAAATAAGAGCTTCCCATTTGTTGACAATAAGAGCGATTTGTCAAGTTTTGCAGGAAAGAAGATTCAACTTGGTTTCAAGTATATTGGTAAGCCAAATTATCAAGGCCGTTGGGAAATTAAGAACTTGAAGGTCGAAGGTGTTAAGGGCTCAACTCCTGTCGCCGACAAGGGCACAGAGGCTAATCCTTACACACCGGCAGAGGCAAATGAAGCGGGCAAGGCACTTGCATCAGGTGCAAAGTCTGATAAGGCTATCTATGTAAAAGGCATCGTTTGTTCTATTCAATCAGTTGCTACAAATTATGGCAATGCACGTTTCTACATCTCAGAAGATGGCAATACTACTTCTGAACAGTTCTATTGCTATGATTGCTTCAACCTCAATGGAGCTAAGTTTACAAATGCAAATGGGATAGCTGTTGGTGATGAGGTAGTCGTAACCGGTCAGCTTCAGAACTATAACGGAACTATAGAGCTTGCCCGTGGTGGTAAGATTGTTAAGACCAATCATGGCAATAAGCCGGCAGTAGAGGTAACAGCTGCAAACATTGCAGAGTTCAATGCTGCTGAAAATGGCGCTATAGTTACTTTGACCCTTAAGGATGCTCAGGTTACTTACAGTTGGACATCTAATAATGGCAACACATCAATCTATCTGCGTGATGCTTCCGGCACAACTTATATCCGCAATCAGAAGGAAGATGCTGTTCAGCTTGGTTACAAGACAGGTGATGTTTTGAATGGTACAATTGTTCTGACTCGTTCTGAGTACAACAAGGCTATTCAGGCTGTTATCAATGAAAAAACCAATGCTTCTACAGTAACGGTTGCTGCTGGCAAGGCTCCTGTGGCTACGGAGATTGCTTACACAGATGCAAAGAATAACGAGGCAAACCTTGTTGTCTTGAAGAATGTGGATATTGTAGAAGATAATGCAAAGTTCTACGTTGGTACAGGTGATGACCGCTTGCAGGTTTACAATGGTTTCCATATTGAAGGGTATACGGTAGCTGCTGCTACAGGCGTAAACGTGAAGGGTATCATTACCCGTTACAACGATACTTATGAGATTCAGCCTATTGAGGATCCTTCTTCAACTACTGGCATCAATGGCGTGAAGACTGTTGAGAACGGGAAGGACGCTCCTGTTTA
>CAZZNO010000065.1:6555-15855 GCA_964655685.1 uncultured Prevotella sp. | reverse complement strand
GAGCCTTCCAGGCTCTATAGGCTATTTTGATACACCCTCTTACGAGTGCTGTGAGGCCTCCAGCCTCAGTACGCATGCCACTGACACCGCATGAGCCTTCCAGGCTCTATAGGCTATTTTGATACACCCTCTTACGAGTGCTGTGAGGCCTCCAGCCTCAGTACACATACCACTGACACCGCATGAGCCTTCCAGGCTCTATAGGCTATTTTGATGCATCCTCTATAGGCTTTTTGATCTGCAAAATAACGCCGCTTATGCTTAGTTTGAGGCAGAATTAAAAAAAATATTGCAAAAATATTGTTTAAATGAAAAAAGTTTCTTATTTTTGCAGCGTAAACCACAACGAACACTCATGTGGATCGTTATGCCATTGGGCAGAAGCCTACGTGAAGGGGAGTAAGTGGGGAACCATTTATGGATTAGGCGTTTACTAACGCTTTGTTCTTGACGCATAGAAATCTAGCAAGTTTCATTCACAGTCAAGGGCGATGCAGCAGTAGATGCTCATGGGGTTGTATTTATACAAGCCCTCATGTTGTACACCTTATAAATATTTATAGGGTGTACATTTGAGGACTTTATATACATCCAAGCGTGGGCTTCTGTGTTGCTCGTTCAACTGTGAAGGGCAATGCTAGAGCCTCTATGCGTGGGACGGGCAGCGGTAATAACCCCACGCTTTTTTCATATCTGCAACAAACCATCCAATTTTTTCTATTGCCATGCCTTTGGGGCGAACATGGCAGCGTATAATTAAAATTCTATCAAAATGAACAACAAGATTACGCAAACTTTTTTCCTTTTCAAAGCGCTTTTACTACTCGCCTTTGCATGTCCACTATCCGTTCTTGCACAGACGCTGACACCAGTAGCCGAACTCGCAAAAAACAGCGATGGCTCCACCTACACCGTTACGTATAAAGCCGTGGAAGGCACGCCTACATACGTCACTTCCGGAGAAGGGATGTACAATCCTTCGGCAAATGGTTCTTATTTATCTTCTTTTGGAAGGCAATATGGTAAAAACATAACACGTGTCGTGGTAGATCCAAGCATGAAGAATGTCCGTCCTACCTCCACCGCTGATTGGTTTAGCAAATTATCTGCTATAACCTCCATAGAAGGTCTGGAAAACCTAAACACATCAGAGGTGACAAATATGAGCAATATGTTCTCTGACTGTGAAAGCTTGACAAGTCTTAACTTGGCAAATTTCAATACAGAGCGGGTTACGGATATGAGTTGGATGTTTTATGACTGTAAGAGCTTGACAAACCTTGACGTTACTAATTTCAATACAGAGAAGGTGACGGATATGAGGAGGATGTTTTTTTCTTGCCAAAATCTGACAAGCCTTAATATAAACAATTTTAATACAAGCAATGTAACGAACATGTGGTCTATGTTCGGAAGTTGTCAAAGCCTATCAACCCTTGACTTGAGCGGTTTCAATACAAGTAAAGTAACGAATATGAGTTCAATGTTCGAAAGATGTAAAAATCTATCAACACTTAATGTATCAAAATTTGACACAGAAAATGTGACAAACATGCAAGGGATGTTCAATTATTGTGAAAACATATCAACCCTTGACTTGAGCGGTTTCAATACAAGTAAAGTAACGAATATGAGTGAAATGTTTGAACAATGCACAAAGCTTACTGAACTTAACTTGAAAAATTTTGATACGGAGAATGTAACCGACATGTCCTTCATGTTCAGCCAATGCAAGCAGATTACCAATCTTGACCTAACTAATTTCAATACGAGCAACGTAAAAACGTTTCATGCAATGTTCTTACAATGTGGAAACTTGGCGGAACTTAACGTAACAAGTTTTGATACTCAAAACGCAACTGCAATGAGTTGCATGTTCGAAGGATGCCAGAAGTTGGAAAGCATTGACCTGACCCATTTCATAACGGATAATGTTACAACCATGAGATGTATGTTTTGGGCTTGTGGAATCAAAAGCATAGACTTGTCGAAATTCAACACAAGCAATGTAACCGACATGGGCTTAATGTTCGAAGATTGCTCAAACTTGACGAGCCTCGATGTAAGTAAATTCGATTTTAGCCAAGTCAAAGATGTGGGTTCTTTTATAGAAAACTGTGAAAAGCTGGAAGTGTTGAATCTTGGAAATAATGATATATCTAAATATAATTGCGGGCAATATTCGCAACGTCCCTGTGATAAAACTGGCACAAAACTCAAGCCTTGCTACCTGATAGAGACCTTTGGCAGGGAGCCTTTGGGAAAAGTCACGATAGACAAGGACAATCAGGTGCCGCCTTACTATCAATATTGCGACGGCTACTTTACCATAGCTGACACTTTGGACACAGAAAAGGACTTTAAGGCGAAGGCTAAAGAAGACGCCGACATGTGGGTGAAAGCACGCACGATGAAAGGCGGAGTGTGGAACACAATGGTATTGCCGGCAGGCGTGACGCAGGAGCAGCTGAAGACGATATTCGGCGACGACGTGGAGGTGTGCACACTCAGCGGCTATGACGGCAAGGCTGTATCGTTCACTACGCTAACGGGCACCACGACTGCCAATACGCCGGTGCTCGTGAAACCGGCAAACGACATAAAGAACGTGGGCTTCGCTGAAGTAAAGATTGAAAACGGCGGCACCGACGCACCTACAACAACCGTGACCAACGGCAACCTTACGGCATCTTTCATAGGCAGCTACAAGCAGATAATAACCATTGGCAGAGACTGCTACTATTACTATGCCGGCAGGTTCGTGTGCAGCGCCGGAAATTCTACCGTGAGGAACACTCGCGGCTACTTCACCTTCTCTGACGGCGGCACAGGCGCAAAGAGGTTTGTTCTTGACGACAGCGGCATGACTACAGGCATAGACGCCATTGACGGCGAACCCGTGGGCGAGCAGGGGCCTGTATACAATCTCGCCGGACAGCGTGTGGGCAAGGACTACAAGGGCATTGTCATAATAGGCGGAAAGAAAGTATTGCGCAAGTAATGCGCCAAGCAGTCTGATGAACAAAAAACAATAATCACCAAACAACGTAAACAAAATGAAGAAGATATATATAGCCCCTAAGACAAAAGAGATAAATTTGGATCAGCTAATGGATCACACAGAGCCTCTGCCTAACAGTTCACCGGGCGAAGACCACGATGCTTATGGCAAGCGTGTGGGCTGGGACGACGATTTTTATGAGTCTTTGCCCGACAGCAGCTACACCAACCTGTGGGAGGACATAGGCTGGAAATAAGCCGCCAAGAGCATACGATAGAATAAACACTACAACACTACACTTTTCATACCCATAAGCGTATGGGTCCTATTTTTTTACAATTTATGTTTTTCCCTTGCCACCGCGCTGTAAAGCCGTAGTGGCAGGGGATTTTGTTTTACCTTTTGCGTGGTTTCAGCGTGATGAGGGGCGCAAGCATTTCCTCCATAGATATGCCGCCGTGCTGGAACGTGTTTTTATAGTAGGCTACGTAATAGTTGTAGTTGTTGGGGTAGGCGAGGAAGCTGTTGCCTGTGGCGAAGACGTAGGTTGTGCTTACGTTTGGCGCGGGCAGGAAGGCTTTGTGCGGTTCCTTTATGGTGAAGACTTCCTTTGAGCTGTAGGCAAGATTCTTGCCGAGCTTGTAGCGCAGGTTGGTGTTTGTGTTGCGGTCGCCTATTATCTTTATGGGTTTTGAGCAGCGTATGGAGCCGTGGTCGGTGGTCAGCAAGACGGTATAGTCGCTTTCGGCAAGCCGCCTGAAAAGCTCTGCCATAGCCGAATGGCGAAACCACGACAGCGTGATGCTGCGGTATGCGCTCTCGTTGTTGGCAAGCTCGCGAACCATCTTCGATTCCGTGCGGGCGTGCGAGAGCATGTCGATGAAGTTTATCACTACCACGTTTATGTCGTTGTCCTTCAGCGAAGGGTATTGTTGCAGGAGTTTTTCGCCTCCTGCCGAATCGTTTACCTTGTGATAGCTGAAGGTGTCGTGCCTGCGGAAACGTTCTATCTGCGTCTTTATCAGAGGTTCTTCGTTGAGGTTCTTGCCTTCTTCCTCGTCCTCGTCAACCCACAGTTCGGGGAACATTGAGGCTATCTTGTCAGGCATTAGTCCGCTGAAGATGGCGTTGCGGGCATATTGCGTAGCCGTTGGCAGGATGGTCATGTACATGTCTTCGGATATATCAAACTGGTCGCCTATCTCGTTGGCAAGCACGCGCCACTGGTCCCATCGGAAGTTGTCTATCACGATGAGGAACACCTTCTCGCCTTTGTCTACTCGTGGGAAGACGCACTCGCGGAAGATGTCGGGGCTCATGAGGGGCTTGGCAGGTTGCGAGTCGTTGGCGGAGAGACGTGATTTGAGCCCGCCGCCCGTGCTGTAGGCTTTGCCATAGCTTTTCATCCAGTCCATGTAGTTTGCCTTAATGTATTTGGCAAAGTCGTTGTCGGCTTCCTCTTTTTGCATTTGCAACATGCTTGCCATGCTGCTTTCGGTGGAGCTGAGCTCGAGCTCCCAGTGCACCAGCCGGCGGTAGATGTCCATCCATTCGCGCCAGTCGCGGCAGCTGTCTATGCGCATTGCCAGCTGTTGGTATTCCTGCTGATAACTGCTCTGCGTGACTTCGGTCACTATTTCGCGGCGGTGTATGTTCTTTTTCAGCGTCAGCAGAATCTGGTTTGGGTTGACGGGCTTTATGAGGTAGTCGGCTATCTTTGAGCCTATGGCTTGGTCCATGATGTTTTCCTCCTCGCTCTTGGTCACCATCACCACGGGTGTCTGCGGCTGTATCTCCTTTATGCGTTGCAGGGTTTCCAGCCCTGTCAGTCCGGGCATCATCTCGTCGAGCATTATGAGGTCGAACGTCTGCCGGCGGCATTCGTCTATGGCATCGGTGCCATTGGTCACTGTTATTACCTTGTAGCCTTTGCGCTCCAAGAATATTATGTGGGCTTTCAAGAGGTCAATCTCGTCGTCTGCCCAAAGTATAAGTCCGTTGTTCATGGTTTGTCATTGATGATTTAAAAGCCGTCCAAGTCATAGTATTCGTCGTCGAGGTCGAAGACTTCCGGCTTCTTTACCGGCTTTTTCTGGGTCTTTTCGTCAGCCTTCGGTGCGGTCTTCTGCCCTGTGTTTTGACCGGCTTTCTTTGTTTCCTTATTCTTGTTTGTAGTCTCTTTCGTCTTTGCGTTGGCAGGTTTTTGCGGTTGCGCCTGCCTCGCGGTCTTGTTGTTTGACGGTTGAGCAGGCTGTGCAGGCTTCGCCGTAGTCTTTGCCGGCAGCTCGTCGTCGTCCAATATTATGTCCACTCCGCCGCTCTGTATAGGCTGCTCTATTTCTACATTCTCCCGCCTCTGCTGCACAGGTGCCTGCCTCTGCTGCACGGGCGCAGGTCTTTGTTGCACTGGTGCAGGTCTTTGTTGCACTGGTGCAGGTTTCTGCTGTGGCGTTGCAACAGGCCTCTGTTGTACGGGTGTCGGCGTTTGTTGCACAGGTGCAGGCTTCTGCTGCGTCGTAGGCATGGGGTTAGGCTGCCTGGCGGGTTCAGCCTCGCCGTTGTCTTCTGTGATGACTGTTGTCGTTTGCGGCGTGGACTCAGGTTCTTCTGTCCCTACTACGGTTGTGCCTTGTGGCGCATTGGCAGGCTCGTCGGTGCCTACGAATGTATCGTTGAGGAAGTTGTCTATCTCTGTCTCGCTCGGCTCGAGCTCCTGCTTATCCGGCTGTTGCGTGTCGGGCTCAGTCACTACCTCGGCAGGCTCGGTGAGCAGATGGAATGTAGAGACCTTCAGAGGAGCAAAGTGGCGGTTGTAGAACTTGCTGTAGTCGTCATAGCTGTAAACCGTGCCGAGCAGCGCAAGGTTCTCATTGCTAATGATGACTGGACGTGCCTTGCCGATTAGTTGCACAAGCTGTTTCTGGGAAAGCAGTTGGCGGGCATATTGCAGTGCTTCGTCGTAGCTGAGGAAGCCCGACACCCTCATGCGGTGCATGTCGCCTTCGTCGTCGATGGCTATGTCGAAATCGCGCACGAGGAAGCTCGTGAAGTTGAAGCGAGCCAGCTGGTAGAGCAGCTTGTTCTCGTTCACAGAGTCGGGACTGTAGACCAACATGAACGTGAACGGCGTGTTGCGCTCGTTGCTCAGTTGTTTCTGGCTCATCTGCGCGCTGTCGCTCACTTCCACTGTCCTGCGTGCCCAGAAGTTGCCTATGTCGAACTTGCCGCCGCGCAGCTTACGCCCTGCCTTCACGCCGTTTATTATCATTCCAGCCATTTCCGAAAGCTTGCTTTCCGGATATTTTGCCACAAGCGAGTCGAGGTCGCTGAGGCAGCCGTTGCTGTCGCCATCGTTGAGCTTCGACAATGCGCCTATGAACATGAACTTGTCGCGGTTGGCTCCGAGAGGAAAGCGTTCGGCGGAAATAGCGCTGTTGGCGGCAACGATATGTGATTGGTCTTTCTTGAATGCCTCGTATGTGGCTGCATAGAGCGAGTCTTCGAGATGTACGCCTTCGCGTGCGTTTGCGGCAAAGTTGGGATCTGAAAGCAACGCCGTCCACTGGCTCTTTGAGAAGCGTGCTTTCAGTTGGTCTATATAAGATTGCGCCACTTGCGGTTTGCCCATCCTTGAATAGAGCAGGAAAAGGTGATAAAGGGCTTCGTCGGTGTGCTCATATTGTGGATAGTTGTCGGTGAGCCGCCGCAGGGCACGCTCGCTCATTGCAAGGTTGTCGAGCTTGTCTTTGAAGATGACGCCGCTGTGATAGAGCCCGTCCATGAGCGTGGCGTTGCTTGCCTCGAGCTGTTCGGGCGTAAGCGGTATTTGCGCGAGGTAGTATTCGCGGCGGTGGGGGTCGTTCTGCGCGCTGTCTTTTACCTGTTGCAGCGAGTCCTCGTGCTGCTGTGCGGCAAACAGCGAGTCGCGCTGCTCGTCTGTGAGCTCGTTCTGAGCCATGCCGTCAGTGCCCAAGCCTGCCACAACGGTTTTGTTCATGCGCTGCCAGTTGTCCACATTCTCGCGTTTGCCCCATTTGCGCTGGAACAGCTGCTTGCCTTGCTGCACAGCCATCGGGTTGTAGAAATACCATGCAGCCTGTTGCTGGTTGCCTGCCTGCCGTAGAGTCTGGTTGCGGTTTGTGGTTTGCGCGTTACGGTTGCCTGTGGCTTGGTTACGGCTCAATGTCTGTTGGGCTTCCTGTTCCTCCTTTGCCCGTTGTTCCTCTTTTTCTTTTTTCTTCAAAGCCTCAATCACGCGGTCGATGGCTGCGTTGCGGTGGGCTTCGTCCATACGGGCGAGTGCTTGCAGCGAATCTTGCAGGTGCACAGCCTCGGTGTATGGCACAAGCTCGTCGAGCACCTTTGAGCGCTCAGACAGTTGCTCATAGTCGGGGCGCTCTTTGTCAAGCAGTCCTATCGCTTCGCCGTAGCAGCGCTGCGCGTCGGCAAACTTCTCCTTTCCCCAATAAAGGTCGCCGAGCTTGAGCAGGAGCACGCCTTTTTCTATGCCTGCGCGCGTGGCTTTGACGTTGCCCTGTTCGTAAGCTGAAATGGCTCTGGCTGTGTCTTTCTGCGAAAGGTATATATTGCCAATGGCATAATACACCTGGTCGAGATATTCCTTGTTGTTGTCGCTGCGCGCCATGCGTTTCAGCCGGCTTATCATCTTACCCGACTGTCCTGTTGCCAGCACTTCAGTCTGGGCAATGCGTGCATTAAACTCCAACTCGTAAGGAGGATTCAATCTTATGGTGTGGCTGTATGCCTTGTAGGCTTCTTTGTTGCGTCCCAGGGCTTGGCATATCTGCCCCATCAGAAACCATTCGCGTGCCTTCTGCTTGCGCCTCATCTCGTGGCGGATGACGTTGCGCAGATATGGTATAGCCTGGGCATAATCCTTGGTGTGTAGGTAATAGTCGGCAAGGGTGTAGTCCCATTCCTTGCGTGCCTGCCAGGGTATGGAGTCGCGCCTTTGGTTGCGTATCACGTCTTCGGCATCATAGAGAAAGTCGTTCTCAATGTAGCTTTTGGCAAGCCATGCGCGGGCACGGGCGTTTATGGCAGGCTGTGTTTCGTAGAGGCGGCTCATGTAGGCGAAGGTGGACGCTGCGCCGTCAAAGTCGCCTTCGTGAAACTGCGACCGCCCCATAAGCATCCATGCTTTCCAGAGGAAGGGGTTGTATTCGCGGCGGTTGAGCCATTCGATGTCGCGTGCCGTCTTGCGCCGGTTCTTGTTCCATTCGGGCTTGCGCTTTATGCTGTGCTGGTGGATTGCCTTTTCCGATTTCTGTATTGCGCGGTCGAAGTTGGCTTTGCCAAGCTCGCGGCTCTGCTTGTTGCCCACGGTGTAGAGGGGGATTATTTCGGTGTAGTTGTCCTTGTTGCCGTTTTCTTTTTCCAGGGAGCCGTCGATGTAAGCCACTGAGCCGTTGTAATAGGTGTTGTAACGGGCATTGAACGCATGCCACCACCGCGAACGACTTGTGTTTTTCGCGGTGGAACAACCCATCGTCACGGCTATAATAAGCAATGACAACAGTGAGAAAAATATATTGCGTCTCAATGGCACATCCTTATAACGCTGTTATTGGGAATTTAGTCTACTTTTCCAGCTTGTTTTATTTCTTTTTCTGATTATTTTATTCTTACGTTGTCGATGAGGTAAGCCGACCGCGGGGCTTTGTCGTCGCATCCCGGCAATGGCGGCTGTTGGGTTTGGTTGGGCGTGTTGCGGTCGGGCAGGTTGCGCCATTCGCCTGTGCGCAGGCTCAGCCTTGATACGGCTTTCACTGCGTGAAGCGGTGAGGCTTCCTTTCCGTTAATCATTATTTTGTCGCCATTGAATGTAATGTTAAGATGAGTCCACTGTCCGACAGTGTAGTTGCCTATGCGCTTGCCGCCGGCTTCGATGTTGCCGCCAAGCAGCGACAATGACAGGAAGCGCGAGCCGTGGCGGTCGGTAACGTCTACTTGGAAAGGCTCGTCGTGTTCCTCTACCACTTGCAGGTCGAAGTCGATAGTGGCGCGTTCGCTTTCCTCAAACACACGTATGGCACGCGCATAGTCGTAGGGGTCTTCATCTTGCAGGCTCAGGCTGTGGTTTTCGTCTATCATTATAGGGCACCATGTTGGGCGGTAGATATTCCAGTCGGGTATTGCCGCACCTGGTTTAATGTTGTCGAAGTTGTCGTTTACATTGCCTGTCCAAGCAGTCTTTATAGGCAGTTGCGTGCGGCTAACCCATATATCCTCCTTGTTTACGCTGTAGGTAAGCCAGAGGTCGTTTCCCGGCGGTGTTG
>CAZZNO010000065.1:5245-6455 GCA_964655685.1 uncultured Prevotella sp. | reverse complement strand
GAGTCTTTCAGCGTGTAGAAGCCGTCCAGCCCACGGTCTTCGTCAATCCATTGCAGCGTGCGGAGCTTGTCTTTCAGCAGGCTTTCGCAAGCCTCACGGAAGCCTTTGTCTTTCGAGCGGGTATAAAAGGGGTAGGCGGTGTTGCTTTCATTCCATTGCGCATGTGATGAATAGCGTATGAAATAGATTGGTCCCATTGTCCCGTCTTCGTGCATCTCACGCACTACCCTGCCTATTCCGCCTTTCTTGAAAGGGTCGTAGCTGTGGCCGTAGAAGCCGCAAACAAGCAGTCGTCCGTTAGGCGCTGTGTAGAAGCCCATGCGCTGGTGCATTATGTAGCCGTAGTATGGCTTGGGAATGGTAACGCCGTCGGGAGCTTTGTATTCAGGGAAGACCACGAAGGGCTTGTCCCAATGGCGACCGTCGGCTGAGGTCGCCACAAGCGTGTGGCAAGGTGGCTGCTGCTCGTCCTTTGGATTGGAAAGATACTCCACGTAGAAGCGTCCGTGCCAGTAGGTTATGTAAGGCTGGTGGTTGTAAGTCCAACCGTAGTTTTCGCAAAGCTCGGGATGGGTTCGGTTGGCTCGCGTCACCTGTATGTTCTCTGTGCCTATGGCATAGCTGAAACCGCCCTCGTGGAGGCGGGGGTTGCAAATCTCACCGCCTACATACGTTACCGGTTCATTTGCCGAGCCGGTTTGCGCTGTGGCTGAGGTTGTGAAAGTCAAGGCTGCAAGCAGTAAAAAGGTTTTGTTCATTCTAAAAAGGGATTTGATATGTTGTTTCTGTTTTGACTTTGTTTGGCAGTATTATGTTGTCGATGCCAGCGCAATGTATTCGTCTTTTATGCCGTCAGGCATGTTTATGCCGCGGAGGATGAGGCTTCGCCCCCAAGCCTTTACCTCCGTGGGGCGAAGCGTTTCCAGCACTTCGGCAAACTGTGCTGTCTCGTCGTCGTTGTAGCTGTCAGACTGCCTGCCTTTATATTCGTCGAGCTCCTCGTCGTCGAAATATTCTATTGGCTTTGTTGCAGCCTTCATGGTGCACACTTGCTCGCACATGGCGTTGTCGCCGCTGCACGACGTGCAATCGCCTTTGCCCACGACAATAGTCCCGTCTTCGCCTCGCCTGTGCGAAACGAAACCGAGCACGGCGCATAATATGCCGAGCAGGACAAGGGCTATGATGAGAATTAACATTTTACTAATTC
>CAZZNO010000065.1:0-5145 GCA_964655685.1 uncultured Prevotella sp. | reverse complement strand
GGATAAGACTTGGTGACCACTTCAGGATTGTTGATGCGCAAGCCGGGGAACTTTATAGCCAAGGGCGCGAACGCCATAGCCATGCGGTGGTCTTCGTAGGTGTCAATGCCTTTTTCAAGATGAGGCTCGCATTTGCTTCCGTTCCAAACAAGCTCAGAGTCGTTCTCAGCGTGTATCACGAAGCCAAGCTTTTCCAGCTCGTGTTGCAAAGCCTTCAGCCTGTCGGTTTCCTTTATGCGCAGGCTTGCCAGTCCGGTGAAGTGGAAAGGAATGCCGAGGGCACAACATGTCACCACTACGGTTTGTGTCAGGTCGGGGCAGTTGAGGAAGTCGTAAGCCAGCCGGTCGACGTGCTGTGTATGGCGTGAGAGCTTCACAGAAGTGGGCAGGTCGGAATGTGGGACTTCGAAATTGGTGCGCACGCCGAGCAGCGAGAAGATGTAGCGTATGACGGAGTCGCCCTGCCGTGAGCTGTCGCGTAGCCCGTGCAGCGTCACGTTTACATTGCCCACGGGATATAGCGATGCCATCTCATACCAGTAGGATGCCGCGCTCCAGTCGTTTTCTATGAGATATTGATGTTCGGTGTATGGCTTAGGCTTCACCACAATGGTGTCGGCGTCAGCCCAGTCCACCTCAGCCCCGTAGGCGTGCATCACGTTTAGCGTCAGGTCGATGTACGGCCGCGAGACAATGCCGCCCGTCAGGTTTAGCGTGAGCCCTTCCTTCATCATGGGCGCTATGAGCAGCAATGCCGAGATAAACTGCGAGCTTATGTTTCCTGGTATTTCGAGCTGACCGCCGATGAGCTTGTGGCCGTGTATGTGGAGTGGGGGATAGCCGCTTTCGCCTTCGTAGCTGATGTCGGCTCCGAGCATGCGCAATGCGTCCACCAGCACGCCTATGGGGCGGTGCTTCATGCGCTCGGTGCCGGTAATGATGTGGTCGCCGTCGGTGCATGAGAGGTAAGCTGTGAGGAAGCGCATGGCGGTGCCTGCCGCGCCTATGTCTATGGTGTAGGGCTTGTTTTTCAATGCGTTTATAAGTACCCGCGTGTCATCACAGTCAGACAGGTTGTCGGGAATGGTGTCGCTGCCGCTCAGCGCGTGTATTATGAGTGCGCGGTTGCTGATGCTTTTTGACGCAGGCAACTGTATGTCGGCATCGAGGCGTTCGGGGGCGTTGATTTCGTATGTGGTCATGGGTTCGTTATTTTATGGTGGTAATTTTGAGGTCAATGGGGCCTTTGGCTGTTGACGCGCGAGTTGAAGACGTTGCGTCCATCTTTGGTCCAGGGATGAGTGGACTATAGTAGAGCACATTACGTATGCGCTGTTTCTGCTCTTTTGTTATCTGAAAGCCGAGCGTGAGGCTGTAGTCCATGATGTTCTCTGAATTATACCTCACCCCCTCGCACGAGTTGCGCACGAGCAGGAGGTCGGCGTTGAGCAGTTCTCTTGCCGAAAGCCCGGAAAGATATTCAGTGTATTCGTGGCGATTGTACGAGTAGGTGTCGGCGCAATAGTCGGTGTCGCCGCACGAGTCTACAGGCTCCACGCTGCCCGCGTTCTTGCTCTCGGTGAAGGCATGGAACAGTCCGAGATAGTGCCCCAGCTCATGAGCCATTGTCACCACTATGTCGGCAGAGCTGAGTGTGGTGGCTTTATGGTCGGGACGAGTGTAGCGGTCGCTTTGGTAATAGCCGCCGTCGTTAGCCTGGTTGGCATAGAGGCTGTTGATGGCTGAGCAGTAGGCATAGCGCAGGTTGCTTTTGGTGAGTCGGTCTTGCGCAATGGTTTCCAGCCCTTCGAGCTTGTGGCTGCCCTCGTGGGTGTAGGGCATGTGCGAGATGCCGAGCGTGGTCTCGTTGGCATTGCTCTGCTTGAAGTTGAACAACATCACGTTGATGTAGTTGTTTGGCTCCCAAATGTATTTCACGTTTTCGCCGCTGTTGTCCGACATAAACTGGTTTACGTCTATTGGGTATTCGCCCGTATAGTGCACGTACTCCACGCCCGGGTAGCGCAATGTCTTGCCGCTCTCGTCCTTTGTGGCAAGCACAAACCTAACGTGCACGTTTTCGCTTCCGCCATACACGCCGCCTTCGTATATCTGGTTGACATATTGCAGGAGGTTTGCCAGGCGCTGGTAGGGTATGTATTGCTTGGGGTCGGCTTGGTTGCTGTATAGCACGTGGAAAATCACGGGCAGCTCGTAGGTATAGTCGCTGTCGACGTGCTCCACTGTTTCAGTCTTCTTTTGCGTCGTGCCCGTTTCGTCGTTGTCGCTGCCGCATGAAGCCAGTAGCGCAAGTCCGAGCACGAGGGCTAATAATGTTCTTTTCATCCTGTTTGTCGCAATTCTTTTATTTTATGTGCAGCACGTTCCTGTTGCCATATAGCACCACCTTCATAGGCTTTACCGCCTTTCCGTTCACGGTTATGTGCAGCCAGATGTGGCGGTCGTATGTGTATTCCTTAGGATATGCATAGCTTGCCGTTATGACTGTGCGCTCAAGCGGTTTCAGCTCCACGCGCTCAGGCATGCGTAGCACGCGGTTGTTAGGCTTTCGACTGAACTCGACGGTCATCTTTTGCTTTGTGTCGTTGGCAATGCGCAGCTGCACCGTCTGCCTCACGCCTACGCCCTGGTTGGCGAATGGCAGGAGCTTGAGCCCCATGTAGAGCCCCCTTCCGAAAGCGTAGGGGTGGTCTTCCGTCACGGGATGGAGGAAAGGCACTACCTCGCCGCGAATCTTCGTCTCCACATAGTTCTTGCCGTCGTTGAGCAGGATGTATATGTCCTTGGAGAAGTTGCCCACCTTGTTATAAGGGTCGTAGGTTATCGTGACCTTGCCCGTCTGTCCGGGGCGTATAGCCTGCTTGGTGAATGTGGGCGCGGCGCATCCGCAAGACGTCCGCACATCGCTTATGGCAACGGGCTTGCTGCCCTTGTTGGTGAGCGTGATCACGCGGCTGGTCTTGCCGTTCTTCTCCAACACTTTGCCGAAATCGTATTCAGTCTTGTCCATGACTACGGTGGCAAGCCTCTTGGGTTGTGCTGAGGCGCCGCTGCCTTTGCTCTGGGCTGACATCGTTGCCGAGAGGCACAGGCTTAAGCCCACTGCCACGGCGCTTGATATAATGTTGTTTCTCATGTCCTTTGTCTTTGCACACTGCAAAGATAACTATTATTGCCAACAAGCTTGTTTCGCTTGGCATTAATAATAATTAAAAAAAGACGGGCAAAAGCCGTTTGTCAATAATTTTTTGCTTATCTTTGCAAAAAATACACCTAAACATGAAAAACAAGACTTTGCTTTTGGCAGCCATGCTTTGCAGCTGCCTCATGCTGTCAGCCCAGCAGGCTCCCGCCCCCGTCGGCCCGTTGCCGACCAAGAACCAGGTGGAATGGCAGAAACTTGAAACCTACGCATTCATTCATTTCGGGCTCAACACCTTCAACGACCGCGAGTGGGGATATGGCGATTCTCCGCTGAGCAGCTTCACGCCTGCCAAGCTCGATTGCGAGCAATGGGCAAAGACGCTGAGCCAAGCCGGCATGAAAGGCATCATCTTGACCTGCAAGCACCATGACGGCTTCTGCCTGTGGCCGACAAAATATACCGACTACAGCATTCGCAACACGCCTTACAAGAACGGCAAGGGCGACATTGTGGGCGAGCTGGCGGCAGCCTGCAAGAAGTACGGGCTGCGGTTCGGCGTCTACCTATCGCCGTGGGATCGCCATCAGGCTTTCTACGGCACCCCGCTCTACGTAGAGTATTTTTATGCCCAGCTGCAAGAGCTGCTCACGCAGTATGGCGACATCTTCGAGGTGTGGTTCGACGGAGCCAACGGTGGCGATGGCTACTATGGCGGCGCGCGCGAGACACGCACCATCGACCGCCGCACCTACTACAACTTCCCCCGTGCCTTCAGCCTTGTCTCCAAGCTCCAGCCCCGTGCCGTAATCTTCGGCGACGGCGGTCCCGGCTGCCGCTGGGTGGGCAACGAGCAGGGCTATGCCTCAGCCACCTGCTGGTCGTTCATACGCGGCAAGGAGGTTTATGCCGGATACCCGCGCTACTGGGAGCTGCAATCGGGACATGCCGACGGCGACAAGTGGGCTGCGCCCGAATGCGACACGTCGATAAGGCCCGGATGGTTCTATCATGAGAGCGAGGACGGCAAGGTGAAGAGCGTAGACCAGCTCGTTGACCTCTATTACCGCAGCGTAGGCCACAACGGCACCTTCCTGCTGAACATGCCCGTAGACAAGGACGGGCTCATACACCCCATAGACTCGGCTCATGTCGTCGACTTCCACAAGCGCATTGCATCAGAGCTGAAAACCAACCTCCTGCAAAGGGGCGGCGCATCAATAAAGGCATCCAACGTGCGGGGCAAGGGCTTTGAGACATCGAGGCTCACCGATGGCGACTACGATACCTACTGGTGTGTGGCTGACAACAGCCAACAGCCCTCGCTGACAATAAAGTTCAAACGCCCAACCAAGCTCAACCGCCTCATGCTGCAAGAATACATTCCCCTGGGGCAGCGCGTCAAGCGTTTCCTCGTGGAGTACCGCTCAGGCAACGTGTGGCTGCCGCTGAAGCTAAACGAAGAAACCACCACCATAGGCTATAAAAGGCTGCTGCGTTTCAAGACCATCGAGGCGCGCGAGCTGCGCATAACCTTCCAGGAGAGCCGCGGGCCCGTGTGCATAAACGAGCTTGGCGCCTACTATGCGCCCAACGCCACCGACCATTTCACGGAGAAGATAGAAGACGTAAAGAGCCTGCCCTTCACCGTCAGCGACAAGACAGCCGGCAGCCTGACCCTCGACCTTGGCAAGGAGCAGCAGGTGCAGGCTTTCTATTACCAGCCGGAGCAGGGCGCAAGCCGCAAGGGGCTTGTGAGCCGCTATGAGCTCTATGCCGGCAACGCCGTGGACGGCATGAAGAAGATAGCCGAGGGCGAGTTTTCCAACATCCGCAACAACCCCGTCATGCAGGAGGTGCACTTCGCCCCTGTGCAAGCCCGCTACATCATGCTGAAGGCAGTGCGAATGGTAGTGGACGGCGAAGCCATCAGCTATGAAAAGATTGCTGTAAAGTAAAAGCTATTTTGTCCGGCGGCGACC
>CAZZNO010000064.1:12699-15875 GCA_964655685.1 uncultured Prevotella sp. | reverse complement strand
TCGCCAGGCTCATAACCTGGAGGTCGCACGTTCGAGTCCTGCCTCCGCAACTAAGACGCTGAAAAGCCCGATTTTATCGGCTTTCCAGCGTTTTCGGGTTTTATACTCGGACACAAAGAGGACAGAGAAATTAACATAGCATTGGTTGCCGGAAGGCGAACAATGTAAAAAAATGTCTCGCTTAGAAAAAGACCTCATATCTGAAAAGGCAATAGTAGAGTTTACGTTGCCCCGACTACACAAGGGGAAGCACTGGTATGTAGATTTCTTCGCTTTCGACCCTGTGCGCGACAAGATGCGCAGGAAGAAGTACATGCTGGACCATTACAAGAAGGTGAGCGAACGTGAGGATGTCGCTGCCATTCTTATCCATAATCTTTTCGAGAAGCTGAAAATCGGCTGGAATCCTTTCGTCAACGCAAGGAAGACGCGGCAGTTTACGGAATTTGCCACTGTGCTACAGAGATACCTTGACTACACTAATGCTTCAGAAGCTAAAGGTGTGCTGAAGACAAAGACCGCTACTGATTACCGCAGCCGGCTTAAGCAGTTGGAGATTTACCTGAAGGAATCAGGGAACGGGATAAAGTATGCCTACCAGTTCGACAGGATGTTTATCGTTGACTTTCTCGACTACCTTATCCTTGACAAGGATGTATCGGCTAAGACTCGCAATAATTACCGCACCTGGCTCTCTACCTTTGCCACCTGGATGAAGGAGAGGGAGTATATAGAAGACAACCCCGTCGAGGACATTCACATGCTCAAAGAGGATGAGAAGTTCCGCGACCCGCTGGCTGCTGCCGACCTTGTAAGGCTGCGTGACTATACCAAGAAATATAACCCACCGTTCTACCTTGCCTGTATGATGGAATACTACTGCTTTATCCGTCCTGACGAGCTCCGCTATGTTAAGGTCGGCGACATCAGCATTAAGGAGCAGACGGTCTATGTCCACCCGAAGTACTCCAAGAACCGCAAGGGGCAGGTGGTGGCAATCAACGACAGTGTCCTGAAAATTATGATAGAGCAGAAGGTTTTCGACCACCCGTCCGGCGATTACTTATTCGGACACAAGCTGCTTCCCGGTCCCGAACAAATTTATGTGAACCAATTCCGCTATGAATGGCAGAAAGTAAGGGATGCGTTGAAGTTTCCGAAGTCATACCAGTTCTATAGTTTGAAGGATTCCGGCATCAGGGATCTTGCCAACGCAGAGGGCATAGTCGTTGCCCGTGACCAGGCGCGACATTCCGACATTAGTGTGACAAACAAGTATCTGAAGAATGCCAAATTCGCCCACGAGGAGACCAAGCACTTCAAAGGGGAGCTATAGTCGCCTACCGCTCCCCTTTGTAATCACAATTAAAATTATGGTCACAGTATCTCGTAGAAATAACCAGTCTTCTCCTTGTCGATGCCGTCATCGGTAACGTTCATCTCAATCTTGGAGCAGATGTAGCGCTTGTTGTGGAAGATGTATATCTTCGACGGGTCGGGTATCTCGTCGGTCAGGAACTTTATGGCTATTTCATTGTGCGAGTCTATCGACGCTGCCGTTCTATCGCCTGTAATGCCAAGCGATTTGAAGGACAAAGACATCTTTTCATCGAACGAGCTGTCCTTGGAGAAGCCTTCAAGCTGGCGGTAGTCGGCGTAAACAAGCGGCATGTATGCCACGCCGGCTTGTTTCGCCCCTGTCGGGATTATCTTCTTGTTAGTAGCGTCGATAATGAACTTGCTTTGGAAGAATACCGACAGCTTGGTACTGCTCGAGGTATCTGAGTCATTTGCTCCCGTCTCCCCTGTCAGCAAAGCCTCGTACACGGTGTAGGTGTCATCGGGCACTACTTCCTGCGTATCAGCCTTTGGCACGAACCACTCTTTGTATGAGTCTTTGACGGCATTCGTTATGTGCTTCGTATAGTAGTCCTCACGAGCCGACATGTCTGCTGCCGATTTGTCCTCGATGCCGCATGGCGCAGGGACAATGTCCACTTCCTCGTAGTTGTCGCTGTCTTCGTCCCTTATGACAGGGTTGAAGAAGCCAACCGCCACAGCCTTGCCGTCATAGGTTTCTCCGTCGAGGGAGCTGCCGCCTTCAGTTGCGCCCCATGTGCCGAAATGGCCGCCGCCACCTGCATTGCCAGAGCTGCCACGGAAAATATAGTAGTCGTCGTTGACGCGGAATATGGTTCTGAAACGAGTGCCTTCATCCATTTTGTCGGCATCGGCATTCATTTCCTTCAACGAATCGTATGCCTTTATGTCATACTGCTTTAGTATATCTTCCGACATGACATCTTTCCAGTCCCTTCCGCTTGTGCCGTCAAAGCCATACTTCACGTTCGACGATTCCATAGACTTCAGCCCGTCGTCCTGCCGTTCCACCGTGAAGTCGTCCTCGGTGTCATATTCCACTGCCGTATTGTCCGACACCTCATTCTTGTCGACGAGCGACACCTTCCTTGTATCTTCGTCGAAGATGAAAGTGCCACCAAAGAGCTTGCGCACGTTTTCGAGAAAGTCGTAGACCGCCATGTGCGGCAGTACATTGTTCATGGCGGTACGCCTTGACGTGGTAGCCGAATTGGCAATGACAAGGCGGTTCCACGGGTACTTGTCGAAGTCGTTCCTTACGAGCGTGTACCCTTCACCTTGAAGCACTTTCTTTATGGTGAACATCAGCCACGGCTGCCATGCAAGGTCCATGACTACCTGCCTGTATGTCCCGTCGTTCTGCTTGAAGTTCATTATGACATTGCTGTAAACGTTTTCCGTGGCATTGAGGATGGGGTTGAAGCTGAACTTGCCCTCTATGCCGAGGAAGCTGTGCTTCGTAGGGTCGAAGATGAGCGCGCCGTGGTCGTAGCCGTCGCTCCACGTGCTGTGTCCGCCATACGGTTTCAGGTGTGCGAGGTTGTCATCGTAAAAAGTACCGAACACCTCGTCCCAGTCCCATTTCACTATCTTGTCAATGTAATGGCCTTCGAATTTCGAGTTGTACTTTATGCGGCTCTTGCCTCCCACTATCTGCACCTTCACCTTGTCCTGCGTGATGGAGGTGACGGTTCCCTTGCCCGACATAATGAGCCGGTTGGCGGCATAGAGGCGGCAAGTCTCGAAGTCCTTTATCGTCTTCTTCACGTCCATGCGCTGCACGTTGTTGAAGATCT
>CAZZNO010000064.1:0-12689 GCA_964655685.1 uncultured Prevotella sp. | reverse complement strand
GGCAGCTATCGCCATTGGGAAGGTGATGTCGAAGGTGTATGAGCCCGAATCGTTTACAAACTGGTTTTCGTATGTCACCTTTATCTTGTCTGAAGATGACGGGTAGGCAACCTTCCCGTCGAGAGTGCAAAATATCATAAGCTATGGTGTTTAGCCGATGCAATGCATCGGCGTACTGAACGGTTATTTTGAACGGTTATTCTGAACGGCCGTGCTGAACGGTTTACTTGTTTCCTTTTATTCTCTCCCAGTGTTCACGGCTGCGGTCGAAGTCGTCCCAGTCTGGCATCCTCACAATTATCTGGCCGCTGGCAAGCAGCGCGCCGAGGCTGTCGATGGTGGCGCGTGCCTGTTGCAGGGTGCCGGCAATGTCGCTGTTGTCGTTGGTAACGTTAATCTGCGGCGAGTAAGCTATGGCTGTACTGCCTACGCCCATAGAGCGGGACACGTCGGTAGCGGTCAGCGAGCCGACGGTGTTGTTGCGCTGTGCCTGGTCAAGAAGACGGAAGGCAGGGAGCAGCTGCGGGTTGTTCACAGCCTGATGGTTTGCCACGAACTCGCCTTCGTGCACCACGCCTGCCTCACGGCGGTAGCTGCTGCCGCCCGTGAAGCCGCCCTCGTAGTAGCCAGCCTCCTGCGCCTGTTGCTGCTGCTTGATAGTCGCTATCTGGATAGCGCCGGCAGCAAGGGCTGTGCCAGCCATGACGGGTGCCAGCACCGTCTTGACATAAAGCGGCATGTCGGACGACCAAACGCTTCCGTATGCGTTGATGGCGTTGATAGCCGTCTCGGCTATAGCCTGCGCAATCTGCATCTTCATCTGCCTGCGATTGTACTTGGTCTTTATTTCGGCAATCTCCTTTTCCTGTTTCTCTTGCAGCTTCTTCTGCTTTACCTGGTTGTTGCCTGCACTGTCAATGAGTTTCTCATACTTTTTCTCCGTCTGGCTGACCTCGATGTCGCACTGAGCCGAATAGTATGATGACATTGCATCCATGATAGGCGACACGGCATTATAGGCAGCCTGCATCTTCGCGGCTATGTCTTCAGCGAGTTTTCCCGTTGCCTCGCCCATTGCAGCCATCGCCTCTTCGTGTGAGATGACTGCATCCTTTTCCATCTGCTTGAGGTTGGCAAGAGTGGAAGTGTAGACGGTGATGTCAGAGGCGATATAGTCAATAACCCCTGTGCCAGTAGGATGCTCGTTCTGATAGTCAGCCTTGGCATTGTTCTTTGCAGTCTGGTAGGCAGTATCAACATTGCGTTTGAACACTTCGCCCGCCGAGTTGTTCAAGTTCTGCTCGGACTCCTGCTCACGATAGTAGAGGACCAGCTGCTTGCGCATCTCCTGAAAATCTTTCTCTGCTTTCAGCTTCTCATCGGAGTTATCCTTGTATTTGGCAAGCTCAGCTTCCATTATCTTATCAAAGCCGGCGAGGGCGATTTTCTCCTGCGTGGCTATGTCCTGCATTCCGAACTGCTCGCGGTACTGATTGATACGTTCCTGATGCTTTTGCTGCAACTTGATGCGATGCTCATTATCGTTTTCTTCGAGCTGGTCACGAAGGTCAAACCATTCCTCACTGCCAATCTTAGCTAAGGCGATGCGCTTCTTGATATACTCCTGCTCGTTATTGAAGAGCTTTTCATCTCTGGCATCCTCGTTCATGTAGAGAGGGTCGCCTTTGGTGACGTATGCGAGATTGATATTCTGCTCTTCCTTGTTGTACTCTGACTCTGCCTGACGGGCATTAAGTTTATTGATGGCATCAACCTTTTCGCGAGTGGCATCCTCTTCCTTTGCCTGAAGATCCTTATATTCGGTACTCTCCTTATCCCAAATCTTCATACGCTTATCAAGTCCATCTTTTTCAACCTTCTCGCGTTGGTTGATAAACTCTTCCCTGGTTATCTCACCTTGCGAGTAAGCATTAAGGAGTTTGGAGACATGAAGGTCAGTCTCTTTCTCAATTAACTTATCCTGGGCTTTTTGAGCCTTGAGAGCAGCAGCTGCCCGCTTCTTGGCTTCGGCTTCCTGCTTTTTTCTAAGGGCTTCGAGCTTTTTCTGCTGCTTAGGGTCAACATATGTGCTGCCACCACCACTTGTATCAGTCTTGGTATTAGTGCTGGTGTCAGAACTGCCACGGGCAGCATCCCTTTGGAGATCATCGCCATAGCTGCCTTCGATAGCCTTTATCTGTGTAGTGATGTCGTTAAGAGCCTGCTTAGCCTTATTGTAGTTTTGCTGCGCCTTATCCACAAGATCCTGAGTGGTGTTGCCGACCATACCCCACGATGTTGTATAAGTGTAGCCAGCTCCGGCATTAGTGGCATTGGCAAGCTGCTTTTGCGCCTGGTCGAGTGCGACGGTAGCCTGAGCCCTTTGTTTACCAAGCTGGCGGAGCATATCCTTAGCGCCCTCCAATTCATATTTTCTTTGTAGCTGCGCATTGTAGTCTTTCAGCGCCTTCTCATTTGCCCGATAACGGCCGGTCTCTGCGTCAAGCTGGGCATTATATCCGGGTATGATCTTGTTAAGTTCCTCTATGGCTTTCTTCCGGTCGTCCATGGAAAGGCGGTCATTCTTGGCAGCCTTCACAAGGACATCTATCTTGTCAGCCTGCTCCTGCACCTTCACTTTGGCATCATCGCTTATTTTGTTTAGTGTTCTCTGAGCCATTGTCAAAGCATCCGTCTTGCGTGTAAGGTCAATGACAAGCCCGATAACAATTGTCATGGCGGTAGCAAAAACTGCGTACGGATTAGTCTTAATCAATGTGAACAACTTTTTAAGGCTTGGAAGTAATTTCTCATTCCAGAACACTTGAAGTTTGGTAGCTATAGCACTTGCGTTGGATGCTATAGCCAGAGCTGTGACCATAGGGACGAGGAGGGTCAGCGTCGTGCGGAACTTAACCACAAACGACACTATGGCTTCCAGAGCATTAACCATGAGACTGCCAGAGCTGATTGCCACCCTTGCCACCGGCACAAGCTTTTGACCAAGCTCTATAGTCAGGTCGTTGAATCTTTTCTTCGCCTTATCAAGCTCAGCGTTAGCCGTATTATTATTGGTATTGAACTCATTGAGTACAGACGTACCGTCCTGATATGCCTTGGCTGCCGTCTCTTGAGCCGTCCTTACCTGGTCAAGGTGCGTGGCGACTGATGACAGAACGCCGACAGCACGGGTGCCATTGAGGTTCATAGACTCGAACATAGGAGCCATCTCAGCGAAACCGCCTTTGTTCTGCATACTCTGCATGAATTCAAGCAACGCCTCGTTGGCATCCGTTTTAAGAAGCTTGGTAAACTTGCCGACTTCTATCCCTGCAATCTTTGCGAACTTTGCCGGATCCTGAAAAATCTTTGTTATGAGCTGCGAGAAGACAGTGGAAGCTGTCGCTTCTTCCTGCATGTTCTGGTCGAGGGCAGACCCCAAGCCCATGATCTGTGCCTGCGTCATGTTCGCCTGCTTGCCTACGCCTGCAAGGTCTGCAGTAAAGTCGACGATATATCCCGCATTGGCAGAAGAGCTTTGCGCGAGCTCATTGATGGCAGAGCCCGTTGAGAGCATCGCCTGCCTCAGTCCAAGCCTGCCTTCTTCGCCGAAGACATTGGCAAGCTTGCCTATTTTGTCAACAGCCCCCTTACCGAGGTCATCACCAAGGGCAACGTTAATCTTGTCGGCTGCATCTACGAAATCCTCTATATCTTTCTTTGACTGCTTGCCAAGCCGTCCGGCGGCTCCTGCAAGTTCGTTGAGCTGTTCGCGTGACGTACGAGTGTCCATCTTCTTGAAGTCCTCGTTCATCATTCTTACTTCTTCATCCGACTGACCGGTATACTTTCTTACGTTAGCCATAGAGTCTTCCATCTCAGCGTAAGCCTGGGTGCATTTACGGATGGTAACTGTCAAGCCGGTTATTGCACCGATAGCCTGCGTGAAGAATCCCCAGTTGGTATTGAAAAAGCCACTAATCTTTGACCAGATACTACGAGTGTCTTTCGATTTACCGTTTGCAATCTCAAGCTGTGTGTTCAGTTGCTTTGCCTGCAGTGTTAGTTTTTTAAATTCGTCGGTATCCTGCTTTGTATATTGAAGCCTTTCCAATACAAGTTTCTTAGAGGTTTCCATATCCTTAATTGAGGATTTGGAAAGGTTGTTCATTGTCTGTGTAATAAGTTTGTCTTCCCTGTGTATTTCCTCTGTGGACTTACGGCAATTATTGATTTCATTGTCATATTCGTCCATTAGGGAATTAAGATTCTTCTGCTCAGCTTCAATCTGTCCGATTCTCCTTTGTACTTTATACAGGCTTTCTTCCTGCTGCTTATATACATTCGATGTCGGGTCAACCTTAGACATGCCATTTTGCAGAGCGGTCCTTGCCTCACGCAAGTCTTTCAGAGACGAAGTATCAATGTTGCCAAGAACTTTGGCAACGAGCTGGGATTCGTTCATGAGATTACGCATCTCATCAGCGGTAAGCCTTGTTGCATCAGACATACCGCTAATACGATATTTGCATTGTTCAAGAAACTTCTCCAGAGCCTGGTAGTCTTTGGGGTCTGTGGTGTCATTCATCACCTTTTTCAAGGACTTCATTGCAGTCTTCACTTCGCCAACACTGGCATTCTGCATATTGGTGAGGGTATGGATAGTCTTGGCAACAGTGGACTCGTATGCCTTGGCAGCAGCTGTTGCTTGCCTCAAGTCTTTGGCATCCTGCTTTGTCCAGCTGCCACCGTTCTTCAAGGCATCATCCCTCTTCTTTTTAAGGGCGTCAACCCTATCGTTCAATTGTTTCAGTTCGTCTTTAGCCTGTTGAGCATTGAGCGAAATAATAGTCTTGAATTCCTGTGTATTACTTGCCATAAAAAAAGGTGCTAACTTGGATTTTTCTCCAAAGTTAGCACCCTTTATGCCTTTTGAAAAATACGCTTAGATACCTTTTTTGTCCCATTCCTTGACCTTCGCTCTCAGTTCTGCTTCGTCCAAGGGTCCGATACCACCTCTGGCAATTACTTCATCTACTCTTTCCAGCCGGTCACGTTCCATCTGCCGCCACTCGGCTGCGCTATATTCTTCCAGAGTATCATACTTCTTGCCACGGAACTCATACTTCCCATCACAGCCTTGCAGGCCACAATTAGAATGACCTCCAAAGAGGCTTTTGCCTCCTTTGTAAGCAGCTGCACAGCCATAAACGGCGATTGCGGAAAACATCAGTTCGAGAAACATAACGGCATCTTTTTATTCTGCCCCAAATATAAGAAGAAATTTTGGATTACACAAATAATAATCGAAATATTTACGACTTTTTTCGTATCTTCTCCAGTTCCTCTGCCTCTCGTGCCTTGGCGTCGAGTTCTGTCAGGGCACGCCAACAGTCGAGAGCAAGCACATCTTTTTCCTTTGTGGCATCGCCTCCTGTAAGTGCACGAAGCTGTATATTATACTGTTCCAGAATACTCCTTCCGCTGACAGCATCGGCATCATCAGCATCCACCTTGCGGAAGAAATGGGTGAAATGCTTTGAGAGCACGCTTTTGACATGCGAGTACCAGAGGAAGGTGCCAAGCCGTTCCTCCTGAGAGAGTGCCATATCGGTATCGTTGGAGACATGCTCGAGCTTTGAGACTTTCTCCTTGCCACGCATCTTCTCCACCCACATATCCTTTTCCTGTCCTGCGTGAAGGCCGTTACCGTCCACATACAGCCATACGGCGAGGTTGTCAAGCATTGCGTCTTCCTTGGTCTGTATGTAAATCTGAACGTATTTCTCTGCCATAAGGTAGTCGCCGAACGATACCCCATGCAGTAAAGGGTCGACCGCCTCGAGGCCACAGACTGCATCCAACCTACAGTCCATGTCCTCGTACGTGTCGATAAAGTCGAATTGATGGATAAAGCTTTGTATCTGCCATCTCTGCAGAAAAATGATCTTCGGCTTACCGTCAACCATAAGCCTGCATTTCCATCCCATGCGCGTCCGCTTTATCACTTCTATACCGCAGAACCTGACAAACATCATCACCTTCGTGGGGATGCCGTCGCCGAACTCTGTCATCAGCTGGAGCACATAGCGCAGCTGCTCCTGCGAAAGCTCGTGCCACGATGTCGGTGCCGTAAGGTTGATGGTTATGGTACGATTCGCGTTATCCGTTGAAGACGAAGCCTGCGCTGTCTTGCGTGTTCTTGTACGGCTCATAGTGGTTGGCTTTATAAGCGATGCTTTCGCGGTAGAGTTTGAAATATTCCTTGTTGTCCTCACTGTCGAGGATGCGCATCAGGCGGCGGAAGACGGGCTGCTTCAGCGCAGCAGCGCCCTTGACTGCCCACGTGTCGGTGAACTTCACTATCAGCGTCATCACCTCACGGTAGGGCTCCATGCGGTTGACGTCGGCACGGCGGAAGGCTTCGAGGATGTCTTCCATCTGGCGGTCGCCCATCTTCGTGCGCAGCATCTCGTCGGCATCGTCGATGGTCTGCCGGTAGGCATCCCAGTCGGTAGACGATGCGTTCTTGTGAGTGGTGAAGAAGTAGGCGTACTCATCGTAGACATGGCGTATGTAGTGGCGTGCCTGCGGCGTGGCTCCCCAGTTCTCGCTGCGCAGGAGGTTGAGCGTCATGGCAAGCGTCTTGTGGTACTGCGTACGCAGCTGGCCTTCGAGGGCATCGACACGCTGCTTGCTTGCCGGCGAGAGGTTGTCGTTGCTCACGATGCCGAAGCCGGTAGGGGTGAGCACGAGGTCAAGCTGTCGCATAACGGAGAGAAAGCCTCCGAGACACACGAGGTGCTTGTAGAAGACAAGCGCCACCATGTCGTCCTGTTCTTCAAGCTGCCTCTCGCCTGCCACGCCGAGCAGCTCGCGGTGCAACAGGCCTTCATACATCTCTATGGCAGGGCGCACGCTGTCGAACACTTCGTCGTGAGAGCTCATGCCCACGGGCAATGCGCTCTCGAAATCATCCTTGGTTATTGTTATTTCCATCGTTATCAGAGTTTGAGTTTCCACTTACTTTCTTTGCGTCCTTATTTTCATCAAGCGTGGTGAGCATGAGCATCGGCACATCGACGGTGGCACGGTCTGACCATCCGTTATAGTGAAGGATGACATGATAGGGCTTTGCCATCACGTCGTGGTAGGGCTTTTCAAGCGCCTGTTTCAGCGTGAAAAGCTCGCGCTTGTCGGAGCCGCTGTTGTTCATCTGGCTCTTGCCTGGCGTTGCGCCCACGAGGTTAGGGTGGACACCGTAGGCGAAGCAGAGGGCGTTGGCAGCCTCCTGCATGTCGTCGGACCAGTTGCCACCCTCTTTCTTCGACGGGTCATTGAGGTTGATGATGCGCACCATGCGGTTCTCCTTGCCGTTAGGGTCGATGTAGTAGCCGGTAACGAGAGCCTTGCCGGCGTTCTGCACGCCGCACACGAAGTCGATGATGTTCTGTTTCTCCTGCTTCTTGCGTTCCTCGCGCTTGTCTTCATCCTCGATATGTTCGTTGTCGCACACGTTGTCCCAATACTCCTCGTGCACCTCTATCTGCACTCTCGGCGCACTGGTGTTCTTTATCATGAAGCGCTTACCGATGCCTATCAAGCGGTAGATGTCATACCACGAGTCGCGGAAGATGCTCGAGTAGTACGGCACGGGGTAGTATTGATAGCCTGGTGTTGCCATGCGTGAGAGGATGGCAAACTTGCGGTCTTTCGTAGGTTTGTTGTGCAGCAAGCCTGTGGCAGGGTCGGGAGCCAAGCCCATCCTTACTTCGAGGTCGCCCAGCGGGTCCCAGTAGTCAAGCAGCGGTATCGCCTCAATGCGTTTCTCGTTGAAGTGGCCAATACGGAAGTCGCCGAAGAAGACATGCTCTATCTTTCCAGATGCCGTGCTCGGCGCATACTCGAAGCGGCAGTAGCAAGCCTCCTTGTGGCGCACCTGCGCTATGCGGCTGCCGTCACGTGTGAGGATGATGCAGGTAACGGAGAAGTTGAACATCTGCATGTCGGTACACTGCTCGGCAAAACACTCCTGAAGCGAATTGCGCAGGCAGAAGTCGCGGATCTCGGCATCGTCGATGTCTTTCTTCTCCTTACGGTCCACGAAGCGCAACCCCTGGCCATAGCAGCAGATGGTGTTGAACTGCTGGCACTGTGCCGTTATCATGTTGTCGAGGACATACTTGCGTATGGTGTGCGGCAGCATGTCGTCAACGCCGAAGGGAACGTACTGGTAGCCCCTGCCATTGATGGTAAGGGGCTTGACGTTGATTATGCCGTAGTCTTCATCGAAGACGTTACGGGAATCGCTGCCGTATTCTGAGCTTATAGAGTCTGTGGCGTATGCACTGCCTACACCCTGAGGGATTACACGGAAACGCTGTATGCCGTTTTCCTGTCCCGTCTTGATAAGTTTGAAGTCGTTATTGCTCATAGGTATACTTTCAATCCGTTAATTTCCAAGATGAATATTTCGGGCACCAGACGTATCTGGTGGTTCAAGGGGTTGACGATGCGCACGTAGCCGCCGCGCCAGTAGTGGTGGTACACCTTCCATCCGCGGTACTCCACCTTGTGGCCGTCGCCGCGCCAGGCTGTGATGTTCAGCGTCTGGCTGTGCTGATAGGCGGTGTCCATGAGGCGCTGCATCTCGCTGAAGTGTATGGCGTGCTGATGTTTAGAGTTATCCATACGGCAAAGATAACACAACCAATAAAGAGACAAAAATACACTAACCAAAAAAGGGGATGCTATCCGTCACGGACTGCATCCCCAGGGATTATAAAATGTAAAAAAATGTTTCTACACGTGGAAGTCTATATCGCGCCAAATCGCCCATTTCACTGTGCCGTCCTCTACTGTGGTGGTAGTGAACTCGTGCATGAACATGTAGTTGGCGATGACCTTCTCGTCCATCGGGTACATGGTAGAGAGGTCGGCGGCAATCTCTGCCGTGGTCTTGTGGTCTTCCACAAGCTCCTTGCCTGTCACGCCCGTTCCTGGCAGGTTGTCGCGGGTCTTCATGTACTCATCGAGCAGCTTGCACTGCATCTTCTCTTCCTCGGTGCGGTCGTTGTTTTTCAGCCAGTCGAGGAAATTCTTCAGTCCGTCGAGATTATTCTTCATTGCTGTGCCCTCCTAAGCGCTTTAAGTTCCTGTTTCATATCGTGCAGCGAGATGACCCAGTCCTTGAGCTTCTTCTTCATCTCCCCGCCACTGTCATCACCCTCGTCGGTGATATAGTCCGCCACATCGCCCAAGAGGTCAATGTAATTCTGAAGGTTGTCCTTGTCGCAGAACTCCGTCAGGCGGTCAACCATAGCCTGGTCAAGAATAAGGCATTTCATCTCCTGCCTCCTTTCTTCCCTATCATCGAGCGGTACATGAGCCACGCCACGCTGAGCGCTGCCGCGAGGGCAGCCACGGGCTGCGTCTCTATTGCCACTACAGCCACCACCATTGCCACGGTCACCAAGTTGACACGGATGACGGTACGGCGCGACACGGCGAAGTCGGCTATGCGGCTGTAGAATGTGCTCTTGGTGTCGAGCCACTGGTTGATCACTCTGTCCGCCTCTCTCATCCTCTCCCTGAGGCTCACTGCCGGACGGACACCGGCGGTGAAATCGATTGTTGTCTGTTGCATAATGCACTGTCTTAATAGCTTTGCCATGAAACGATGGCGCGTTGACACAAGAAAAGGCGGCTTGCGCATCCCGCTGCTATTAAGACAGTGACTTCACCCGAAGGGCTTATCAAATTTCTACGGAATGGCAAACCGCCAAATATCGTTATTGCAGAGTAGTTACTCTACACTTTTGGGCAATAAAAAAGCCCGAAGCCGAAAGGCACGAGCAATAACCGCTGCTCTCCGGAGTGGACTACCACTGTTTCTTTAACCGATGGCAAATTTAGGGAGAAAAAGCGAAATGGCAAAATAAAAGGCGCAAAAAAATTAATTTAATGCGCCCTTTTAACATTCGGGAGGAATTCTGTTGCGTATTTCGGCATAAAAGGCTATCTTTGTGGGCATGGAAAAAGAATCCCTTAATACACGCATCGACAGGCTTGAAACGAGAGTCGCCCTTCTTACAAGAGTAATTGCCGCCATTATAGGATGTATAATAGGCGACGTGATTTGCAAGTGCTTGTTTTAAAAGCCGGCTGAACACCTGCCAAGTATAAAAGAAGCAGCAGCCAGCAGAATGTCGAATATTATCTTGCCTATTGACATCCACTCCTTCGCCTCGTTGCGTTTCTCTTTTGTATCTTCCTTGCTGAAATAGGCAACAACGCCAAGTCTTGCCACTTTATCACCTTCCTTTGTAAGTCTAAGAACTTCACCGTTATGGGTTATAAACGAATAGTCGTTCTCAAGAGCGCCAAGTACTATATCCGGCGCAT
The DNA here is from genome assembly GCA_964655685.1 of uncultured Prevotella sp. Lineage (GTDB taxonomy): Bacteria > Bacteroidota > Bacteroidia > Bacteroidales > Bacteroidaceae > Prevotella. The sequence continues at coordinate 2,285 of CAZZNO010000064.1, read as the reverse complement.
CCGTGTCCCATCCATATTTATCAGTGAGCATAGTGGCAAGATCATCCCTTCTTATATAACCACCCTTATCTTTTATCGCGTGAAGGATAAAATCAGCAATCTCGCCATTATTACCTGTTAATTCCATTTTAATATAATTTTTAAACTCTATTGCAAAGGTAACGAAAAAGCCGGAACCTTCACAGGCTCTGGCCTTCAAAATGTGTTTAAATTTTATATAAAATGGATTATTGCAAAGTTAAGGATTTTCCCCGAAATACTCAATACCAGCTACAGACTATCCATCATATTCTTGACATGAAGCTGTTCCAGCCTGTCTTCCATAGCTTTCCCCTTTAGCGAGGCCTCTGCCAACGTATCTTTCTTAATATTGATGAAACGCTCCTGGTCGAATATGAACTCTAACAAGGTACCCTCTGTTGTGTGTTTCATAAGGAAGTCGCCAGACATTATTATGTCCATGCCAATGATGAAGTCGACGCCTTTTGGCATTTTCGGGAACACTGCAGGCCTGGCAATAGTGTACCAGTCGCTGTTCCCGGGGAAGGCAAGGGCAAGAGCACGCTTTGTCCTCTCTTTCCTAAAAACGCCTATCGACCATCCGCCAGCTTCCAGCTCAAGATGAAGCCATGATGCAATGTTGGCGGTTATAGCCGACGACTGTGCCCCCGTATCCCATAAAGCTGTCACTACCAGACCCTCGTTGAAGAAGAGATTCAAGCCTGGCTTGCATATCTTGACAGGGGTCAAAATTCTGTTCTCGCCATCAGGGATAAATATCTTCACTCTGTCATCCTGTTTCGTTGTGTCCGTCATGTCTTTAGATATTGATTAATGCCACAAAGATAAACAATTTCTCTTAATCTTTCCAACTATTTGCGGAAATTATACTATTTTTGCGGGCATGGAAAGTGAAATAAACGATTATAAGTGGATTTTGGATAATAAGCCGCTATATTATAATGACAAACAGTTCAACGAGCTTCTCAATGAGGATGACGGCGTAAGGAAAATGCTTGCAGTCATCGACCGCCGTCTGTATCTCAACGGGCTCAGCCTTAGACGACTTGATGGATGGAGATTTGAAACGAACGCTGCGTTTCTAAAGGCAAAGAAAGATATAAAGCTTTGCCGCATCCTTTTGATTTTACAAGGTATAGCCATAATTCTGCTTAATATAGCATTTCTCATATATATTATTTGAGCAATACGATAATCGAAAAGCCTCCGACGCATCACGCGCCGGAGGCTCCAAGTTCTATTAATTAATTTTCATCAGCTATGAAAGCCAAAGAGTGCCGGGACGGTCGACCCGGCGGTGTTGAAATATTAAACAGTGACCGTCATTAATTCCTTTGCAAGGCGATGCAGCCCGTTGGCAATTTTGGCAGCCTGTTGCGGGCGTGGTTTGCTGACGCCCGAGGCATAGTGGCACAGTTGCTTCTGGTTTATGCCTGTGATGGTCTGCAGGGCGGAGAAAGAGAATATCCCTCTGTAGTAGTCGAGCAGCGAGGCTACATCGAACTTATACACTACTTCATATTCTCCGTCGAAAACCTTCGGGTAGGCTGTTCCGTCCTCACGGGCGCAGTCAACATAGAAGTCGATGCTTTCCTGCACTTCTTTCTTGAACTTCTCAAAGTCATCGCTACCTGCCACAATCCATCCCGGCAGCAAGTCACAGTTGCAGCAATAGCCGGTGTCAGTATGCGAGACATTCATTACAACCTTTTCCATATCTTTATTATCAATCGTTCAAAATAAAAGGTGGCTTCAAGGATAGGCCTCTGGCCACCCTGCTGAGTATTAAATCGTGTTCTTTGAGTCAGTAAAGGCCCAAGGGCCGAGGGGAGTATTAGAACTCCAGCCCCGATTGCGCCTCGATGCTTTTAAGAAGGAATCCCGAGATTGTTTTACTCTCTTTGCCGTTGACCGTAACCGTACCCTTTTTAGTAGGATGCTTATACTGTCGGTGGCTTCCTCTCTGACGGTCTTTATACCAACCGTCTGCAAGCAAATCATGGATGATTTTGCTGACTTTCACTGCTTTCATAGAACACTGTTTTAATATTTCAACACTGCAAAGGTAACTATTTTACTACTATTCACAAAACAAATCAATAACTATTTTACTATGAAATTAAAGATTTAACATTCGTGCAACAAAAGAGCCGGCATCCTCTCGGACACCGGCTCTTGCAATGGTAATTTTTTTGATTCTGCCCCGCACCCGGGTCAATCTACAATTCATTTAAGCAATTAACCTGATGAATAACACGAAAAAT
>CAZZNO010000063.1:0-15910 GCA_964655685.1 uncultured Prevotella sp. | reverse complement strand
CTTGTTGCTTGTTATAATTAAGAAAAATGCGTAATTTTGTGGTTATTACCAGATAATTAAAGTAGAGTATGACATTCAATCAGAAGATAATCTTTAACGAAGCAAAGGATTATATAGGAATAACATTCGGCGTTTGCCTTTATGCGTTTGCCTTTACTTTGTTCTTGTTGCCATACGAGATTGTGACGGGAGGAGTTACCGGTCTTTCTGCCGTAATCTATTATGCCACAGGCTTCCCGATACAGAATACCTACCTTATTATAAACATTGCTCTGTTGGTGGTAGGCTTAAAGGTGCTTGGTTGGAAGTTCCTGATGAAGACCATCTATGCCATCATCCTGCTGTATTTCGCCCTTTGGTTTGCCCAACGTGTGATGCCGATGGACGCTACAGGACATTATGTCAAGATACTCGGTGAAGGTCAGGACTTCATGTCACTGCTTATAGGCTGTACTTTGACAGGTTCGGCACTCGCTATTGTGTTCCTGAGCAACGGCTCTACAGGCGGTACTGATATTATTGCCGCTTCTGTGAACAAGTACTACAGCTTCTCGCTTGGCCAAGTTTTGCTTGCCATAGACCTCTGTATCATTGGCAGCTGTATGTTTTTTCCACAGTTTGGTGACACACTCGGCAGGCTCCACAAGGTGATGTTCGGTCTTTGCACTATGGTCGTGGAGAACTTCATGCTCGACCATGTGATGAATGTTCGCCGTGAGTCGGTGCAGTTTATGATATTCTCCAAGAAGAGCAAGGAGATTGCCGACGCTATCGGCACACAGCTCGGTCGTGGTATCACCATACTCGATGGTCACGGCTGGTACACAGGTCAGGATATGAAGGTGCTTTGTATCCTTGCACGCAAGCGCGAGAGCACGCCTATATTCCGCCTTATCAAGATTATCGACCCAGATGCTTTCGTATCACAGAGTGCCGTCATTGGTGTCTATGGCGAAGGATTTGACCACGTGAAGATAAAAGTACAAAAGAAAGATAAAGAAAAACTATTCGGTTCGCCATTGCTTAGCAACGACGAGAAAGAAGATGAAGAAGAAAATGAAAATAGTATTCGCGACCAACAACGTACACAAGTTACAGGAAATCCGTGAGATTCTCGGTCCTGAGTTTGAAATAGTCTCCCTCAGCGACATAGGCTGTCATGAAGACATCCCTGAGACAGGCAATACCCTTGAGGCAAACGCCCACCAGAAGGCAGAGTATATCTTTGACAACTATCATTTGGATTGCTTTGCCGACGACACGGGGCTTGAAGTAGATGCTCTCGGCGGTGAGCCCGGCGTCCACTCCGCCCGCTATGCCGAAGGCACCGACCACGACAGTGAGGCAAACATGCAGAAACTGCTTAAGAAGCTCGGCGACAATCCGAACCGCAAAGCCCGTTTCCGTACCGTCATCTCTCTTATCCAGATGGAAGGCGGCAATCCGGTTTGCAGTCGTGAGTATCGTTTCGAAGGCATCGTAGAAGGACGCATCAGCTATGAGAAACATGGCACTGAAGGCTTCGGTTATGACCCGATATTTATTCCCAACGGCTATGACAAGAGCTTTGCAGAGCTTGGCGAAGAAGTAAAGAACAAGATAAGCCACCGTGCCCGTGCTGTGAAGAAACTCGCAGAATGGCTGAAAGCTGAAGATTAAAATAAAAAAGCCTCCCCTTTGCCACACTCCTTTGGTGGAGAGGTGGCAAAGGGGAGTGTGGCAAAGGAGGGGATGTTGATTACATAAAGATCAGTCACAAAAGAGCAAATCACAATATTGCAACAAAATATACGTTTTTATTTAAAACTGTGTAATATGAGAAACTTTCTTTTCAAGATATTCGCTATAGCTCTTTTGGTAATCTACATCCCCTCCTTTGGAGGAGCGTGGGGAGGCTCCGTTTATGCTCAGTGGAAAGCTTATCTGAGCTACTACGAGCCCACAGAGATAGAACAAACCAGTGACGGCATGCTCTATGTCCTTGCCTCCGGCGGCTTATACAGTTACAATCCTTCCGACCAACAACTGACTACTTACGACAAGACAACAGTCCTAAGTGACTGCGGCATATCGCAAATAGCCTGGTGCCAATCAGCAAGAAGGCTCGTCATAGTCTATGATGACTACAATATCGACCTGCTTTCTCCCAACGGCAATGTAGTCAATATGCCGGCTTATATGAACACTTCCATGACTGTGGACAAGTCGGTTAATAACATTGATATTAACGGCAGAAACGCTTATCTGTCAACGAGTTTCGGCATTGTACAAATCAACGTTGGCAATGCTGAATTTTCCAATACATACAACCTTGGCTTCCGTGTAGACTATACTTATACAGACAATCAATACATCTATGCAGCCAGCTCTACAAACGGATTATATCGTGCATCGTTATCATCAAACTTGCTTGATCCAAACCAATGGACGCGCATAGCCGACTACACAGCTCGCCCAAAGACTATGGATGCCAACTTGTTAGCTATAGTCAAGACACTTAACCCTGGCGGGCCGAAATATAATTATTTCGGTGAAATGAAGTTCAAATATGGTAATCTGTATACTGTTACAGGAGGTTATGGGCCTGCCATAGAGTTAGATTATCCAGGTGCGGTACAAGTGTTAAGGAATAATGGAGATTGGCAAATATACCAAGATAGTCTGCAAAAAATAACTAATCACAGCTATGTAGACAACCTTTGCATCGATGTAGACCCAAGAGATACAAGTCATGTATTTGTCGGTGGTCGCACAGGATTGTATGAATTTCGAAGTGGCATGTATGTAGGTGAATATAATATAGACAATTCTCCTTTACAGTGTGCTACAGAAGGGCGTCCAAGCAAAAACTACGTCTTGATAGAAGGCATCACTTTTGACAATAATGGACATCTTTGGATTCTGAATAGTGCAGCTGAAAACCAGTCTCTGTTTGAGTTTGCAAATGGAGAGTTTACTTCCCACCATTCACGCACATATATTTCACCTGAGAACAACAGGTCATTATACAGCATGGTATCGCCATTTATCGACAGTCGCAATATACTTTGGTTTGGTAATAGGCATTGGTATACACCGGGACTTTTCTATTATAACATCAATAACGGACAAGCAGGCGGATTTACCAATATAACCAACGAGGACGGTACTTCTTATGAAATCAGTGTCCGATCCGTGACGGAAGACAAGAATAATAACATTTGGATTGGTGCGTCAAGAGGCACGTTCATGCTTGAGCCAAGTGAGATGTCTAATGCCAATCCTGTCTTTACACAAGTTAAGGTGCCCCGCAACGACGGCACAGACTACGCCGACTATCTTCTTTCAGGTGTTGATATAAGAGCTATTTATGTTGACAAGGGCAACAGAAAATGGTTTGGCACAGGCGGAAACGGTTTATACCTTATAAGCAACGACAATATTCACCAGCTGCAACATTTCACGAAAGACAACAGTCCTCTTATTTCAAACAATATCAATTCGTTGGCACTTAACGAGGCAACAGGTGAGATGTTTATTGCTACCGACATGGGGCTTTGCTCGTTTACAAGTCAGATACCAAGCGCCGATGAAGGCATGACTAAAGACAACGTCTATGCCTATCCCAACCCCGTTCGTCCTGACTATACAGGCGCCATCACCATAACAGGTCTTGAAGATAATGCCAGCGTAAAGATAGCAACATCAAGCGGCGCTCTTGTCAATGAAGGAACAGCCTCTGGAGGTCAATATAAATGGTACGGACTTGACAATAACGGCAAGCGTGTTGCAAGTGGAGTGTATATGGTGGAAGTAGCAACACCAGAAGGTGAAAAAGGTGTAGTATGCAAAATAGCTATAATAAAATAACATGCATGTTTATTTTGGCTGTCCTTTTTTCACTGCCAATCATGGCACAACAGCCAACAACAGAGATTCCAACAGTAAAATTGGAAGGAACTTTCGGCAATGATTATACAAAAGGGTCTGTAATTATTATTCAAGGAACAGACACCTTTATGCAAAGCGCTAAAATAAAGTGGCGCGGCGGTACTACAAACACCGCAGAAAAACACAAGCGCAACTATAAGATTAAATTCGACGACGACGTTCAGCTTTTCGGACTTCGCAAAGACAACAACTGGATATTGGACGCAGGAACGGTAGACAAATTCCGTTTGCGAAACCGTATCGCTACAGAGCTTTGGAACGACTTCGCACGCAAACCATATTACTATAATGAGGAGCCGGATGTACATACCGGTGTCAGAGGAAAAGTGGTAAAAGTCTACCTTAACAACGAATACAGGGGCATATACTCTATGACCGAGGCTATGGACAGAAAGGAGCTGAAACTCAAGAAGTTTAAAGGCACTACTATCAAGGGTCAATTGTGGAAAGCTGACAGTTGGGACATGACTATGATGTATAATGTACCTACAGCCTACGACAATACCAAAGAAAGATGGGAAGGATTCGAACTGAAATATCCTGAGGTTGACGACCTTAATCCAAGCGATTACAGCACTCTTGTAGATGCTATAAACTTCGTCGTAACAAGCAATGACGACGATTTCAAGGCACATATAGGCGAATACTTCGACCTGCCTGTATTGGAAGACTATTACATCTTCCTTTATATCACATGCGCCGTCGACAACCGAGGCAAGAATATGTACTGGGCTGTATACGACAAGACTAAAAGCAAAAAACTTACCCTTGCCGTATGGGATTTAGACGGCACAATGGGTGCATATTGGTTAAAGCCGCTTAATAAAGACTTTATATCACCTGAATATGACATGTGGATAGGCATTAATGTCCTGGAAAGAATGCAGAGGCTTGATGTAGACAATTTTAATGAGCATATTACCACTCGCTATAACGAATGCAGGAAGACCATATTTTCCGAAGACAGCCTCACGGCACGCTATCAACACTATTATGACCTATTACACCGCAACGGACTTGACACACTGGAAGAAAAGCTGTGGAGTGGTGACACTGACATTAATAGCCAGAAGATGGACTTCACCGATGAACTGCAATATATCAAAGATTGGATTCACAGACGCTTGGCATACCTCGACTCCAAAGTCTTCATTACTACAGGAATAAAGTCTGCCATTACGAAAGACAACAATGTAGGCAACAATATCTACAACCTGCAAGGTATTAAAGTATCATCGCCTTTAAAGCCGGGCATCTACATTAAGAACAATAAGAAGATAATTATCAGATAGCTATAAAATTCTAATGTATTTGATTCGCCTCTTTATATTCGTCAATGGCATAGTAAGCACAAGATAACTTCCATTATGGACATTTATCACAGTCCAATGATTGTCGTCAAGAGTGTATGAGTTGCCTTTATAAGCCACCTGCCGTTGCCAAATATGAAGGCTGTCAATGTTCTCTTTACGTAAAACAAACTCAACACCTTCTACTTTCTTGCCTTTACCTATCCGCTTTATTATAAGTTTATTGCTTTCATCAGCCTTGAAATCAGAGTATGCGAGGCTGTCTTTCTCTATATTGTCTACTACATCCTCTGGAAGAAACGTCAATGATGGCTTGCCATAAAGCCGCGCCTCACATCTAATATTAATGTCGTTGGCATTGAATCCCATATAAGACTGATAGAAACCATATTCAGCAAAAGGAAAAACATATCTCTCACAAATAGTCCTCTCTATATAGTTGCGTGGTATATATTGCCTTGTCTTTATCAGAGTCACCCCAGGCTGCCGCATCTGTCTTTCAGCATAAAGATAGTCAAGTTTAGCCCCATGACACATCGCCAATGCTGGCACATAGACTATGAGCGAAACAGCTGATAACACTATAGCCGATATTCTTATGTAAGCATTACTGAAAAGCCTGTCGCAAAGACAGAGTAAACACAGCAATGCTATAAAATCAGCATGGAAAGCCACACGCTCAATGGCGGTTCCACTTAAAAACACTATCCCATAAGCAGACAAAAGCGTTGCTATCAACCATGCGTTATCAAACAAAACCTTTCTGCTAAAAACCTTTTTACGCCACGCAAATGCCGCCGCTATCAGCAATAACCAGAATACACGTGCTACTAAAAGCATGGCAACGCTGCCATTTACGAGCCGTGAAAAGATTGTCGTGTCAGAATCCAGCCTCTCCCTGATGCCGGGAGAAGCAAGACACAGCAACAACCCCATTATATAGAACACGAAATACGGCAACGCAGCACTCCGCTTTACGGCACGATAATTCTGCAATGTATAAACCGCAATACCTACACTTAAAGGTAACGACAAAGCCTCATGCCCCCAACCTGCCGCCAAAGCCAACGGTGCCAATAAACAGTGTCTCCATGACAATGGCTCTGTTCTTATACGCCGAACGTATAAGAACAGAGCTATATTTGCTGTCAGCACCCACAGATAATTGAAAGAACCTTCCGACCATACCATTGCCGACTTAAAACCCCTCATAAAAAGGAAAATAACAGAGAAACAGATTGCAGCCAACGGCGCAGGATTGATATTTCCCGCAACGATTGCCTTCATGCTAAAATGAATCAACAATATAAAAAGCAAGGTGTTGATGACATGAAGAACGTTCAAAGGCAAGAGATACATCACCGGTGCAAGCAGATTAGCCAACCTGCCATTCAACATATTATAATGCACCCACTGCGAATGCAGAAGGTCAGAGAGATTATTTATAGGCAGTGGAGCGGCATTCTCATCATAAGAGAATTGGAAATGATACAATACATCATCACTAAGAGTAGGCGTTGAATTCCATTCAATGAAGAAATACAGTACTCCTATTATTAGCAAAACCAATAAATATGGCAGGTTTTCATGTTTTATACTATTGTTCATAATTTGTTTTTACGCTTTAATTATATTGCGTACCAATTGGTCTGCTATTGCGTACCAATTGGTCTGCTATTGCGTGGCAATTGGTCTGCTATTACGTACCAATTGGTCTGCTATTACGTACCAATTGGTTTGCAAAAACAAGCAATTGTCATTTAAGCAGAGACAGGCTTTTAAAGATGCAGACATAAAGCTGTTGACTTTCCCTGTTTCTGTTCGTCAAAGTTACTACTTATTCACTATTCCTGCAAGTATTAGGCATTGTTTTCTTCAAACTGTAAGTTCTAATCTTTATATGCCGCCAAAAAGAAGCTTTTCTTAATAAAACATAAAACTATTGGGGTTTTCTTGAAACATTGACAAGTATGTCATATCTTTGTAGTGTTAGTGCTCTAAAACTATAATACAAAGTCAAGTACAACAAACCCAAGACAAAAACTATAGTAGCAGCAAACCTGCTTACTCAGGTGTCAGCAGAATATTTTCAATATTAACTTTAAGCTCCATAAAATGAAAAAAAAGCTTCTTTTCTGTCTTCTTCTGGCGGGTGCGATGTCACTCTATAGCGAAGCAGAGCCACGACAGTTGGGCTTTCTGAAGGCAGAGCATTTTGATGTGTCATGGATAGCAAACCAGCATGTCCTTAGCGTAAACCGTGAGGCTGGCCATGCCACGATCATTCCTTATGCTTCCAAAGCCAATCTTCTTTCAGACCCCCACCATGCCCGGCCGTGGCTCACGCCGGAAAAGGCAATGACGATGAGCCTCAATGGCAAGTGGCGTTTCCGCTATGTACCCGGCTCCAACCAAGGTCCTGGGCTGAGCGAGTTTCAGGCTGAAAACTATAACGACTCCCGTTGGGACCTGATACAGGTGCCCATGAGCTGGGAGATGGCAGGCTACAGCAAGCCCACTTACAACAATACCGGTTATCCCTTTAAGAACAATCCTCCACGCGCTATGGACGGCTATGAGGAGCATGGAGTAGAAGGCAACAACTGTACGGGGTTCTACCGCCGCACTTTCGACCTGCCTGCTGATTGGAATGACAAACAGATAATGATCCATTTCGACGGTGTTTACAGTTGCGCCGCCGTCTGGGTGAACGGCAAATTCGTAGGATATGGGCAAGGTGCCAACAACGACGCCGAGTATGACATCACCAACGTGGTTCGCCCGGGCAGGAACCAGCTGTCCGTGCGGGTCTACCGCTGGTGCGACGGTTCTTATATAGAAGGTCAGGACATGTGGAGGATGAGCGGCATACATCGTGACGTGTACCTTGTAGCCACACCTAAGGTCTTTGTGCGTGATCATTATATCACCACCCTCGACCAGAGCGACGATGCCAAGAGCGGACGGCTGAATGTAGCTCTTGACATTGACAATCGAAACGGGCTGAAAGGCAGCAGGACCTATCTCATGGAGCTTGTCGACGCCGACGGGAAAGTCATTGCCAGTAAGCAGCAAACCATTAAGCTCAAAGGCAAGGAAAGCCATGTGGTGCTTACAACCGGTTTGCTTAGCAACCTGCGTACATGGGATACGGAGAAGCCATATCTCTATGACGTCATCATAAGCCAGATAAACGGCAAGCAGGCTGACGAAGTCTTCTGCACGAAGTACGGCTTCCGCAATGTGAAAATTCTTAACACCCCCACCGACAAATATCTCACCATCAACGGCAAGCGTGTGTTCCTCAAGGGTACCAACATCCACGACACGCACCCCCTTTACGGCCGCTACGTAGACGTGCCCACAATGCTCAAGGACATCACGCTGATGAAGCAGGCAAACATCAACACCGTCCGCACGAGCCACTATCCCCGCCAGCCAAAGATGTATGCCATGTTCGATGCCTACGGGCTCTTTGTCATCGACGAGGCTGACCTCGAATGCCACGGCAACCAAGGATTGACCCGCGATACAACGTGGACCGCCGCCTTCGTCGACAGGGACGAGCGCATGGTGCTGCGCGACCGCAACCACCCGTCAGTCATCATCTGGTCTGTAGGCAACGAGAACGGCAGAGGGCAGAACATGGATTCCTGTTATGCCGCCATGCGCAGGCTGGACCCCCGCCCCATCCACTGTTGCGAACAGGCTAAAAGCTCCGACATGTATTCTGAGATGTACACCTCGATCGACGGCGTAAGAAGAAACATGAACGGGCGTGAAGGCAAACCCTTCATCATGTGCGAGTACGCCCATGCTATGGGGCAGGCTGTCGGCAACCTTGCCGAATACTGGAAACTCATAGAAAGCAGCCGCGGCACCATCGGCGGATGCATTTGGGACTGGGTAGACCAGGCTGTCTATGACCCCGTGAAGATAATGCTGGGCGACACCATCAGCAGCACCGGCTTCCACGCCTGGGCATCAGGCTATGACTTCGACCATTTTGTCGACGACAATCCCGGGCGCTTCAACGACCATTCTTTCCAAGGCAACTTCCTTGACAATGGCATCGTAACCCCCGACCGCAAATGGACGTCAAAGCTCACTGAGATTAAAAAGGTTTACCAGTATGCCGAGTTCAAGCTCAACGGCAACCGTCTCAGCATCAAGAACAAATACCCGTCCATCAATCTCGGCGAAGCCTTCTACCTGAAAGGCGTAGTGCAAAAAGACGGCAGAAAGGTCAAAGAGTTCACCATACGCGACTTGAACGTCAACCCCGGCGAAACCGCTAACATTAATTTGCCCGACCTTGGTGTCGACGCTGCCGACGGCGCCGAATACACCCTCGTCGTCAGTCTTTGCCTCAACAAGGATTATCCGTGGGCTAAAGCCGGCTATGCTCTTGCTGACGAGCAGATGGTGCTGCAACCGCGCCCCGAGACTTTGCCCGCAAACAAAGCCACAGGCACCCTCACCGTAAACGGCAATAAGGTGAGCGGAAAAGACTTCAGCGTTGAGTTTGACCATAACGGCGCCCTCAGCAGCTATATCTACAAAGGCGTGCAGCTCATAGCCGCCGCACCCGAATATAACGACTTCCGCCGCATAGACAACGACACGCAGGGCAAGCAGTTCATAAACAACGTCAACGACGGCGGCGACAATAAATATGATTATGCAGCAACGGGCATCGAAAACCACAGCGTCACCTCCCCACTCAAGGTGAAGGACGGGCAAGCCGCTATCGCCATGAAGGCAGTCGGCTGGAAGACTAATTATAACGTTACCTACACCGTATATCCCGACGGAGTGGTAGACATGACCGTCAAGTTCGACCCCCAGCGCCGCGGTCTGCGCCGCCTTGGAATGGGAATGCAGTTTGCCCCCGGGTTCGAAAACATAGAATACTATGCCCGCGGGCCTGAGTCCAACTATATCGATCGCAAGACTGGTTCCTATCTCGGACGTTACACCACTACAATTGACGGCATGGTTGAGGAATACGTACATCCTCAGACTTACGGTGACCACCAGGATTTGCGCGAACTCCTGCTTAAAGGCGACCGTGGCGTCAACCTTCGCATTCAGACACAAGGTACAGTATCTTTCTCGCTAAGCCATTACAATGACTTGCAGTGGAACATGCACACTCAGTACGTCCGCCAGCATTGGACTGACCTTGTCTATGACCCACAGGTTTATGCTCATTTCGACCTTTGGCATCGTGGCATAGGTAACAACAGCTGTGGCAGTGACTGCTGTCTGCCTCAGTTTGAAACGCCATACCCTGGCAACAACCAAGGTTCATCTCTCACTTATACCTTGAGGTTCATACCGGAAAATAAGTAATACAAGAATAAAGTCCTTGGAGTTTATAATTCCAAGGACTTTTTATAAATAATAAACTATCTATCAATCCTTCAAATCGTAATCTCTAAACTTAATATACTATTCAATAAAAGCTTTACTTAATAAAACATAAAACTATTAGACTTTTCTTGAAAGATTGATGAGAATATCATACCTTTGCAGTGTATTACTTATATAGTACACTAAAACAATAATAACAAAGTAAAGAATAAAACTCAAAGCAAAAGCTATGATTACAGTAAACCAGCTTACTTACACCTATCAGGGCAGTCGTAAGAAAGTGTTCGACAACTTTTCGTTGACACTAAAAGGTAATGGCATATACGGCTTGCTCGGCAAGAATGGCACAGGAAAATCTACGCTTTTATACCTCATAAGCGGACTTTTGCGACCAAACAAAGGAACTGTGGAAATAGACGGCACTACAAGTTTCCTGCGTACTCCCGAAATGCTCGCAGACATTTTTCTTGTGCCGGAAGAAATTGATATGCCAGAAATATCACTGAAACAATTTGTAAAGCTCAACAGCGTCTTCTATCCGCACTTCAGTCAGGAACTGCTTGAGGAATGTCTGCATGACTTCGATGTTAATCCAGGCTCTAACCTAAAGAGTCTTTCAATGGGTCAGAAGAAAAAAGTCTTCATGAGTTATGCACTTGCTACCAATACAAAAATACTTCTTATGGATGAGCCGACCAATGGTCTCGACATACCATCTAAAAGTCTTTTCCGCAAGGTTATAGCAAGCCATATGGACGAAAGCCGCACACTTATCATCTCAACCCATCAAGTACACGATATAGAAAACCTGCTCGACCACATTATAATAATCGACAATAGCCATATTCTGCTTGACGCTTCAACAAGCGATATAACCTCGCACTATGCTTTCCGCACCATTCCTACAACTGAAGCCGAATCTGCCATTTATGCTGAACCAAGCATGGGAGGACTCAATGCCATCCTAAAACACGAGAATGGTGAGCCGGAAACACAGATAGACTTAGAGTTATTATTCGATGCTGCAATAAGCCATAAAATTTGATTAACTATGCAACATTCAACATACATCGTTTTGGAAACACACTGCTTTGGCAAATTGCTGATAGCAAAAAAACATGCCTCAACTTTTTGGCTTTCTGTTTTCTTCTCTCTATCGTAGGCGAACTAATAAACTTTATGTCGCCGCTTGACTTTAATATGATGTCGCCGCTTGACATAACGAAATGGCGGTCAGACAATGTTGCCATTTTCTTCTATGCAATATTCTTAGTTTATTTGCTCACGTTCGGCACACTGATCGTAAGCAATATCTCAGATAAGACACGCCGCATCAGTGCATTTATTCTTCCGGCAAGTAAGTTAGAAAAGTTCGTTAGTCGATATGTCTTCCTATTTATTGTCATTCCTCTGGTAGCCATTGTCGGGCTCTTCATTGGAGATCTTGTACAAATGATTGTCTTAAAGATAGTCACAGGAGACGCTTATTCTATAACATTATGCTTTTTAAACAGGCTTGGAGAAATGTTCGACTCAGAAGATACATGTACAGCGCTTTTTCTTGCATGGTTTATCCACTCCTTCCTACTACTTCTCGGCACTTGCTTCCGTCGCCATGCTTGGATAAAGAGTGCATTGGTAGCTGTTACCATAACAATAGCAATTGGCCTTGTGTCCATTGTAGGTACAAAGGAAATACTCGACCTTATCTATGGCAAACATAACTATAATGTAGTGCTCATAGATTCGCCTTGGGTCACCATAATAGCTTGTCTTGTCTTTTTTGCTTTGACAGTCTTCAACTATTGGGCTTCCTTCCGCATCTATGCACGTATGCAGGCAATAAACAACAAATGGCATAACTTTTAATAAGCACGTTTTCAATGCCGCTTGCGGTATTACTTAAAAATAAAACTCATGAAAAAGACTATTATTTTTTCTTTAGTTTCTATCTTCTCAGTACTCGCCTTCACTTCTTGCAAGGTTGAAGTAATCAACAATAACCAAGGACCAATAAATACAAATACTGTCTATGTTAAATACTTCGACGGCATAGCAATTTCTTACCCTGCCGAAGTTACTTACATTCCTTCTGAAACTTTCAGTGTAGAGGTTAAGGCTCCGGAAAAAGTAAAGGAAAACATGATTATTAAGGTCAAAGACGGCATCTTGCAAATCAGTCCGCAAGAGATGTGGGGCAAGAACAAGCATTATCTCATCTTGAATGGATATAGCAATAATAACGAAGATGTAAAAATAACCGTTAAGGCTCCAACCATTAAAGAAGTATCAATAGCAGGAAGTGGTGATTTTAAATGCAATTCTACAATGAAGACCACAAAATTAGTCCTTTCTGTTGCTGGCAGTGGAGACATTGACATAAAGAACATCGAAGCACAGTTTGTTTCAGCAAATATTGCCGGTAGTGGCGACATTGATGCCGGACTTACCAAAGTTGCAAAAACAGAAGCTTCTATTGCAGGCAGCGGAGACATTGATATGAAATTCAGCGACTGTGGGCATGTCGAAGCAAACTTATCCGGTAGCGGTGACATAGAGCTTAGCGGTAACATTAAATCATTGTCTAAGAATATCATGGGCTCAGGAGACTTCCATACTGATAAGTTAAGAATTAATAGGCAATAATTAGAGATTAGAATTAAGAGATTAGAGTTTTTTATTTTTATATGTTTAATGACAATAAAGCGATATACTTGCAGATGGCGGACCGCCTGTGCGACGACATTATTTCCGGACGATACCGCGCCAACGAACGAATACCGTCAGTCAGAGAGTATGCTGTAAGCTTAGAGGTAAACACCAATACCGCCGTCAAGGCATACGAAGAACTTTCGCGCAACGGAATAATTTATAATAAGCGTGGCTTGGGTTATTTCGTCAGCCAAGAAGCTAAGTCGCGAATACAACAACAGCGTCGTACCGCTTTCTTCAAAGACCTTCTCCCGGAAGTATTCAGACAAATGAAACTTTTGGGAATTGACATCAACGAGATTGATGCCAATTGGAATGATATTGCCAACAAGTAACATTTTCTTCAATAAAGAAATAGAAAGAACAATGAACAAGACTTTAATTGTGTCATCAATAATATCTATGACACCATTTATAGCAGACGCACAGTCGACAAATGACTCTACAAAAATAGACTCTGCCGCTTACTGGAAACAGTTTGAGCTGAAAGAAGTAAGCGTTACAGCTGCACGCAAACTCATAAAGCAGGACATAGACAAGATGACCTACGACATGGCACACGACGAGGAGGCAAAGACTAACAACACTCTTGAGATGCTTCGCAAGGTGCCTATGGTTACTGTTGACGGACAAGACAACATACGTGTTAAAGGCTCTACATCATTCAAAATCTATAAGAACGGACACCCTGATCCATCACTCGACGGCAGTAACGTAAGCAATATTCTGAAAGCAATGCCTGCTAATACCATCAAGCAAATTGAGGTTATAACAGAACCTGGCGCTAAATATGATGCCGAAGGAACCACCACAATCCTCAACATCGTCATAAAAGACAATGCCGGGATGGCTGGCGTGGCAGGAACCATAAACTTTGGTGTAAGTCATAGGGGCGACATGCAGCCTGGAGCAAACATCACCACTCAAACCGGTAAGCTGACACTTTCTGTAGATTACGGCTATGTCAAAACTACAAAGAAAGCTACTGATACTGACGTACATAATGAGGAAAACTACATAGAAAGTGGCGAAAGACTTGTCCTTAACCAACATTATAATGGCCCCTTACAGGTTCACTTCGGCAATATATCCGCAAGCTACGAGATAGACTCCTTGAATCTCGTCTCACTCTCAGGCGGCGGCTTCTATGCTCTGCCAGACATGCTTGGCAATAATCAACTTACAAGGTACAATAGCAACGGAACTGTCAACTATAGTTTAGACGGAGTTTTCACTACTCCTAAATCCAAGCAATACAATTTCAATGGCCGTATAGACTACCAACACAAGACCCGTCTCGATGGCGAAGTGCTTACTTTGAGCTATATGGGCGTAGCGACACGCAACAGTCAAAACAACGACAATACATTCTCTAATATAGTAAACGCACCATTCTCTTATACCGGTTATGAGCAGCGCCAGAAAGAGAGGTTCTTTGAGCATACAGGGCAGATAGACTATGTACGTCCTTTCGGAAAAATGCACAAGATGGAAATCGGCGCAAAATACATCAACCGATCTAACAAGAGCAACACAAAGATGGATTATGATGGATTCGACGCCGGCGACATAAACAGCCGATTCAACCATACCACGCAAATTGCTGCCGCTTATGCCGAGTGGCTTGCAGCTATTGGCAAGTGGAGCCTGCGAGCCGGACTGCGTTATGAGTACAGCCACATGAAAGCCACCTATCCCGACGGCTCAGAGACAGGATTCAGCAAAAACTTAAACGACTGGTGCCCATCGGCAAGTGTTCAATATAAACTGAACGACTTCAACACCTTGTCTGCCAATTATTCAACAACTATCAACAGACCTGGCATCAATTATCTTAACCCTGCCCGTGTGGAGACTCCTGTATCTATCTCTGAAGGTGCACCAGGGCTGAGCAGCACACGCAACCAAAGCATAGGAATCACTTACATGCACATTGGCAGCAAGCTTACGTTCAACATCAACCCTACGTTTTATTTCAGCAACAACCAGATAACAGCCTTGAAAGGAATACAAAACGGAAAGACATGGACAAGCTATGGCAACGTGAACCACGAGCGCAGCTTCTACACTACGGCTTACGCACAAGTAAACCCGTGGACTGGCGGCAGCTTCTCGCTGAACCTCGGCGGAGGATACCATTGGTTCAAAAATCCAAACATAGACATAGACCTTGGCGGATGGCATGCCGACTACAACATAAGCCTCACGCAGCACCTGCCCTGGCAATTAGTCCTTAATGGAGGCGTTGGAGGAAGCATGGGGCGTGAACCAAACTCTGTATATGGATTAGACGGCAACTGGGCGTACCACTATCTAAGCCTCCAGCGCAGCTTCTTGAAAGACAACCGGCTCACGGTGACGCTCGCCGCTCAAAACCCTTTTGAACATTGCAGCGTCTACAAAGAGCGCATTGTGCAAGGCGACTATAGAAGTACAGAGCGCACTAAAAGCAGGCGACAAATGTTCGGCATACGCGTTTCCTACCGCTTTGGCTCACTTAAAACCCAAGTCAAGAAAGCCGACAGATCCATTGAGAACGACGATGTAGTGGGCGGAATAAAAAACAATTATTAATTCATAAT
>CAZZNO010000062.1:8310-15915 GCA_964655685.1 uncultured Prevotella sp. | reverse complement strand
TTTTGTACAAAGAGAGCCGCAAAGGCATGACTCTTTGCGGCTCTCTTAATAAATAATGTGATAAAAAGCTCTATTGTTTCTTTGGCTGCTGCATTGTGATAGGGATAAAGACCTTCATAAAGATAAAAGCTATCAACAGTATAAATATTTTCCTCATGGCATTTAGTTTGTTCGCAAAAATAATATTAATTTTGCGAACAAAAGACTCTTATATGCGCATTTGTATCCGCTGCATCACGATATTTTTGCTTGTTGCCTTTGCTATCCCTGCATCATCAAGCCAAGACAGCCTATTATGGTATGGCATACGCGATGCAGGTAGAGTGCGGCAAGCTGGCCATAGCGATTCAGCGTATCACATGGCATTGCGATTGACCGATATAGCTATAGGAGCCCACGACCATCTGGCATGTGCAACTCTTTACAACTTGCAAGCTATCTGCCTCAGCGATAAAGGTAAAAAGAACACTGCAATCAAGAAGTGGGCTGAATGCGCAAAAATTGCTGATGAGCACGATTTTCTGCAAAAAGCCGTAAGAACCAACAGCCATTTCCTGTTTCAGACTATGCTTCCAACATACGCACAGCTCGCCATTGCCTACAAGGATATGGGCAAGAGCCAGGAGAGCTTGCAATATGCAATGACAGGAATGAAGTGGATGGCAAAATGCAATGACGCCTTAGCACGAGCAACTTCCATGTCCTCATTCTCAGAGGTACTTATGGATAGCAAACAGTATAAAATCATTTACGAGCCAATGAAGCAAGGGGTGAAAGACGCGTTGCAGCTCGGATATACAGACTTTGCCTTAATGATGACCTCATATCTTATCAAGATAGAGCATGAGACAATGCATCGCAAGATGAAAGACATTCCTTGGGTGGAGGTAGGACGGCAGATTTTGCCGAACGCGAAAACAGAACAGGCAAAGACGGCTTATCTTGCAGCCATAACCTTAGACACTGTGGCTGCATCTCCTGTGCAAGACCTTCCTGTATTGGCAAAGGTTGATACATCACACCGCACAGCGTATTCAAAAGAAAAGCAGCATACAGCCCAAAAAGCAGAACACTTGCAAAAGATAACAAGTAAGGAGGTGAAATATGTTGTTTACCCTGTTTTTATCATCATTGCCTTATTCTTGCTTTATATCCTCTTGCAACATTTCCGCAAGAAAAGAAAGGACCTACAGGCAGAAAAAGACAAAGCCAAGAGCTATATAGACGGACAAGAGAATGAGCGCAGCCGTCTTGCCAAGGAACTGCACGATGGCGTTAGCAACCAACTTCTTGCCATACAGCTTAAGCTCAATAAGGAAGGCGTGACATCACACACCATGCAAATGCTTACAGAAAGCCGTGAACAGGTAAGGCGAGTCTCACACGAGCTTATACCGCCAGAGTTTGACCAAACCAATCTTGATGATGCCATTGCCAACTATGTCTCAGAGCTCGATGGCATTCAACATTGTGAAATGTCTTACCTATCCTCACCACAGGATGCTGATTGGGCAGCAATCCCTGTGCAAACAGCCTTGGAGATATACCGCATCACGCAGGAAGCCATAAGCAATTCTTTGAAACATTCAGGTGCCACCATCATAGCTGTGGGCTTGCATCTAAAAGAGGAAAACACTTTGGTTGTCATCATAAGCGACAATGGAAGCAGATCAATAGAGAACGGTGGCTTACTGCCTGAAGACGCCAAAAAAGCAGATGGACATGGCATAGGCAAGCGCACAATGGAAGAGCGCGCAGCCTCTATAGACGGCAAGATTGAGACCTGCCATCACCGATTGGGCAATGTATTAAAGCTCACTGTAAAGTTAAACAATGTTTAAATTCATAGTGTAGAAAGTAAAAATAGCGGATTACCGTCATTGCAAATAAACAATTCTTCTTTTATTTTGCATGAAAAAAGAAAAAAGGCTCACGAAAGAGCGCCAATGACGTGATAATTCTTTATCTTTGCAATAACATTTATTGCGATGCCGCAATGCTTAAAAGTTGTGGCATATCTTATTAAAGGAAGCGCGTGACGCTTATTCTACAGTTGATGAATCTCGACACCTCATCAAAAAAGAAGTCAAGAATAAGATGTAACGCTCTATCCCTATGTATGATTGTACGTGTAAAAGCATACAACATAATAGGGCGTGAGCCATTTTTCTTGTCTGATTTCAGGGCTGTCGAGAGCCTATCAACTGGACGGATTATGACTTACGCCCTTTTTCTATCATCATTGTGACCTATAAGACTATGAAAGAAGACAGGAAGTATGTACTGGAGGACATCTCTATAGCCATAGTTGATGACCACGAAGTAGTGCTTGAAGGCTACCGCAGTTTCCTTGTGAAAAAAGGCATCAAGGATACTGAAGCTTTCAATAAGGGAAAGTCGCTATTAAACAGGGTAAGAGCCAAACACTTTGATCTTTACATTGTTGACGTAGAACTGCCAGACATTGACGCATACTCTTTGATTGACGAGATACGCATGCTGCAACCTGATGCAAAATTTGTAATAAACACTATACACGACGAGCCTTGGACGGTAAGCAAGCTCACAAGCAAGAATGTGGACGGTGTAGTGTATAAATCAGGAAACCTAAGCCAACTCATAAATGCTATGGAAGCCGTTGTCTACGGCAACCAATATTATTGCGGGAAATTTAAGGAAACGCAACAGCACTTGCGATTGCAAAACGACATTCCCTCCGGACGGGAGCTTGACATCCTGTATTCCATAGCAGAAGGTCTTTCTACCAAACAGATAAGCCAAAAGCTCTATATCTCGGAAAACACTGTCGAAAACCATCGCAAAAGCCTTTTCCGCAAACTGCAAGCCAAGAACATGGCCGACCTCATAGTGAAAGCCCTCGCTGCCGGATACCTCGACCTTGGAAGATTAAAGAAATAATAAGGCTACAGCAGATGATATGTACCTCCTGCGTATGCCTTTACCACGCCTTTCATCTCCAGCTGGAAAAGAATGGCAATGACAGTACCAATTGGAATGCCTGTTTTCACGGATATGACGTCTTGGCGCAAATCGTTTGTCTCGCTTAAAATGTCAACTACCTTTCTTTCTTCTTCCGACAACTCAGGGAAAAGCAGACGCTCAATACCTTGGTTTCTCGCCTTCTCTAATACAGCCTCATCTTCCCAACCCATTGCCTTTACAAAATCCTCTGCTGAGGTTATGAGTCCCGCCTCATTGTCACGGATGAGATTGTTGCATCCTTCGCTGTACGGTGCGCCCACGGCGCCTGGAAAAGCAAAAACATCACGATTATATTCACGTGCAATGCGCGTTGTAATGAGCCCGCCTCCTTTCTTTGCGCTTTCCACAAGGATTGTTGCATCACAAATGCCAGCCGTAATGCGGTTGCGGCGAACAAAATTGAGCTTGTCAGGCTTGGTGCGGGTCATGTATTCGGTCAAGAGGCCTCCATGCCGCACCATCTCGTTGGCTGTGTCACGATGGGATGACGGATAAAGGGTGTCAAGGCCGTGGGCAAGCACGGCAACTGTGTCCATGCCATTTGCCAAAGCCTCGCGATGAGCATGCACGTCAACACCATAAGCGAGCCCGCTCACTATTATTGTATCGGGGCACAATGCGTGCAATCCTGCAACGAAACGACGTATCAAATCTTCGCCATAGCGCGTGCAATGGCGTGTCCCTACGATATTGATGACGTGGCGCGAATTAAGATTGGCTTTTCCTTTATAGAAAAGCATCAATGGCGCATCGGGGGCTTCCTTTAGGCGGTAAGGATAATCGTCATCGTTCAAGCAAAGCGCCTTTACGCCATGTTCGAAGTCGTATTTCAGTTCTTCCTCCACCCTGCCACGCATTGCTTCAATATTGTTCAGGTCTTCCATTACTTTAGCAGGAATACCTGGAAACATCTTCTGCAAGTCCTTGCGCCGTTCTACTATAGCCGTAGCCGAGCCGAAATGCCTGTACAGCTTCACCATTGCATTGAGGTGGAAGTAGCTGAGCCGCGTAAGAATTGCGGTATTGAGAAGTTCTTGAAGTCTATCTTCAGAGTTCTCACCCGAGGAAAGCTGATTGGCTTGTTTGTCAAACGATTGAGTGGACATCTTGAATTATATCTAATGCAACAAACTACTTCATCTCCGTGGGAGAAGATTCCGTATTTAGACTGAAACCAAAAGCATCGTCATATTCCTTGCTCACACCAAGCTTCCCATTGATAAGCGTCACAAGGTCTACGTCGGCATGAAACGAAAGCTTCATATCAGAAGCGCGGTAAATGTCATGCTCAAAGACATAGCGCAAGCCTTCCTTGTGAAGGTTCAGGCACGACACCATTTCATCGTCACAAGTCAACGGCACCTTGAACTTCAATGTCATGCGCGCCACCACTGCATCCACTCCTTTCTTGTGGAGCTCAGAAAAGCTTACGCCAAGGCTTTTTAAAAAGCGGTGACGCGTATGCTCTGTATAATGCAGATAGTTGGCATTGTTTACAATGCCTTCGATGTCGCACTCATAATCGCGCACCTCCATGCGCGTGGTAAATAAGTATTTCTTCATAATAGCGATATTTTTCGAAGCTTTCTATAGATATTATAGATAATATAATTGCTCGCCATGACACTCATTTTAGCCTTTTGCTCCTTTCAGGTATTCATAGCCAAAGCGGCAGCGCAAGCAATCGCGGCGATCACAATATTCGTTTTTAAGCTGTATGAGGGCCTGGCTGTCACCCGCATTGTCCACCGCAAGGCCAATATCCCGCCATGTCCTCGTTATATGGTTATCCTCAGCCTTAAGCTGTTCCAAGAAGTCGAATGCACGGTCGCATAGCCTGTCGTCCTGTTTGTGGCGGCCGTACGCAAAGAGCATTGGCACAACTGTGTTTATCAACAACAGGTTGAGCGAAGCCTCTGAAAGATGCTTTTCATTGAATTTGCTTTCGCAGCCAAAGGCATAGTGAGTCTGCCAATAAGTGGTGACGGAAGTGGCAAGAAGCTTCTTCGCCGACTTTATATCCCCACAATCTATAAGCTGCGACAATCCTGCCCTACGTTGATAATAAAGGTTGGCAAGCTGTGAAATGCGGATATGAGGAAAATTCTGAGGACGAAGGCGAAGGAAACGCCACAAGTGGAAGTCGATTGGCTTCAGCGAAAACTTATGCGCAAGATACTTATATTCGTTGTTCAAGCGGAAGAAATAGTCGTCGGCAAGCGCAGCCTGACGGTGTTTCTCAGGCAAAGACAACGGATTAAGCAGCCCAGCCTGCCCCATGAAAAACGCCTCAACCTGAAAGATGTCGTCACGATGATGGCCTACGTCGTTGAGCGGGATATTGAGAGCCCATTGCTCCATAGCGTCTGAATTGATGCCAAAGCCATAGTTGCGAGCCATAGTGACAAAGTACGCCGCCTCCCACGAGCCTTCGCAAAGCCTTGCCCTGCGCTTTATGTCCTCCGTCTTGCGTTCCAAGCGTTCTGTTTCGAGCGCGCTCATCCACGAATGCTTCATGAGCCGCGAGAGCGACGGTATAATCTTATAGCATGGCGGATAGCTGTCCGTGCGCAGAAGCTCCTCATAGTTTTGCTTCACGCTGTCAGGCACGCTCAACTCCATCTGTGGCGGAGCCATGCCGTCGGCAGTGCGTGCCTCAGCATCAGCAACTCCCACAACGTGCAGCACCACATTATCATAATGGCTGTCACGATCGTGCCCATGCAGAAACCAGTCACTTGCCTTATCGTGGATTTCCACATTGCCCACCCACAGCTGGCCGCCAATCTTTACCTTGGCGTTGAAGAAGTCAGGACCGGCGTTGCGGTTGTGCAATCCAGGGTCAAGCACCTCTACAGGCTCGCCGTCGGTGGTGCTCATTCCCTTGGCAGGGAAAAGGCGATGCTTCCAACAATAATGCAAGAGTTGTTCCATGGTTTCTACATTAAGGAGCTCTTTCAGCTTTGCTCTTATAAAGCACAAAGATAGGTTGTTTTTTTGATATACAGCCCATTTTCACTTGTTTTTTATCAATAAAAACAAAAAGCCGCCCTTGCCATTACTGACAAGGACGACCTTCAAAGCCATTGCAATGCAACAGCATATTACATTACAAAGCCTATTACGAAGCCAAACATGGCTTTTACTTCTTCAAAACCTTTACAGTCCTGCCGCCTTTCTTCACGACATAAACCTGACCTGGCTGCATGTCATTCACGCGCTGGCCGGCAACGTTGTAAATCTCTGTAGGAGCATTGGTTGTTTCTGCATCGTTTACCTCAATAGCCTTGACACCGGTTGGTATAGTTGTACCAGGCATAACGAGGGTGTATGTAGCCACACTGTTAAGGTCATTGGAAGCAACCTTGATGGTTACGGTTGTGGTGCCGTTCTTCTCCTCCATAGTCTTGAACACCTTGGCATTATCATTGTCTGTTGTAACCACTATATCCTCAGCTGAAAGATTTGTATACTTATTGCTGATTTCCACAGACTTTCCAGCCTCAAAGCCTTCAACGGCATCGCCTTTGACGCTTATAGCCGTAGCCTTTGGCACATTGTAGATAAGGCTAATATCGTCAACAAGGATAGAGTCACCTTCGCTGCCCTGACCAGCATCGGCATTGGTAGAAATAGTTATGAGAATAGCCTTGCCTTTGACGCTACGGTCAATATAGCTGAAAGGAATGGAGATTCGTTTCCACTGGTCATTAGTAGCGGCGATAGTCCTGTTCCTTGCCTCGGCAAGCTTATTGCTGTAAGACTTGTCTTCCGGATCCTGATAATAAGTACCATCAGTGATGATGGCGCTTACTGTAGCGTATGGATGAGCAGGAGTAGGTGTAGCCTGTCCATACTTTACCCAAACAGCAAGAGAGTCTGGCTGGCCGTTCATTACCACATAAAATGGGTCACCATTGCCATCCTTATCCGTTACGCTCATGTCAAGGGATGCGTGGTTAGCAGGGTCTGCAGGCGTAGTACTTCCAGCATTCATACGCCCAGTAGTCATTGTACCATTGGCTGTAGTAAAAATGGCATTAGTGGCAACAAGCTTTACACTGTAGCTACCGGAATGAGCGTTTGTTGATTTATAGTTATGAACAGCATTTGCAAACAAAGCTAAAGAGCCACTGGCTGTCTGGAAACTATGCCAAGCATTAGGCTCATCACTCGAAACGGTGCCATACTTTGCAGTATGGAAATTCTCGAAACCGCTGTTAGGAATCTGGTAACCGCCTTCTCCAAAGACAACATTGATAATCTGATGCATCGTCTTAGAGAGGTCTATGTTGATTACAGTGTAGAGCTTTTCGCCACGCTGCTCAGCTATCATGCGTACAGGAATAGCTCCCATAGCTGAGATTGCCGGCCCCATCCAGTTTGTAACATTTGGATCATCACCTTTGGCAATCCTTATGTTGCGGTCAACGCTCATTGACAGCACACCATCTTTTGTCTCACCAACTACATTATTAAGGTTGATGTTGCCGATAGCCATCTGGTCTTTACCAGACCCAAGGATGAAGTTTTTCAGGCTGAAATTGTAAGTGCCGTTTTCGTTCTGGTTAAGGCTTATTGTAGCCGTCTGACCAGTGCTTG
>CAZZNO010000062.1:2459-8210 GCA_964655685.1 uncultured Prevotella sp. | reverse complement strand
CGTACCAATTGGTACGCATCATAACAACGGTGTCATTATCAGAATGTATAGCCAAAACCGATGTTAAAGAACAGCGGATGAAGCGTGTTGGTAACAGTGGTGAAACCATTACGGAAGATGTTGTTGAAGGCATAGGTAAGGTCGGCATTGACCGAGAAGTGGCGGTAAGCGCACCACGAGCCGCCAATCTGAGCTCCCCACGTCCATTTCCTCAAATCGTCATTAAACTCATATGCAGCCTGGTTGCCGTCGGTATACACTATTTTCTCTCCCGTAGGCGTACCGCTGCGCAGATAACCATCGCGCACAAACCCTGAGAAGTTGCCATCAAGACGGTAAGACACAAAGAAGCCTCCCCTTGCGCGCCAACGGTCATTGAAACGGTACTCGGCATTCAGAGGCATTGTGAGGTAGGTGCTGCTATAGTCGATATTCACATATCCCGTCCAATAGCCGCTCACCCTGTCTTTATCACGAATAATCTCCGTGTGGTAGTTTTTCACGTCGGCGGCAACCTTCATTGACTTGTCTTCAAACTTCACTCCCAAGGACGTGCCCCACTTGCGGTCTTCGCCCCACCACTTAATGACCTTTCCTTCAAGCGAGAGGTTTAGCCCAGGCTTGTAGCTGTGTATCTTGCGCAGCTCACGCGGCATACCGAGAGGAGCCGCTCCGCCGATGTTCAAGCCTGCATTGATTTGCCATTCCCAGCCCCGCGATGTCATTAGGCGCAAGTTCTGGTCACGGTCCTCAACACCATTCTGGGCGAAAGCCGAAGACGCTGTCATCACGACGGTGAAAGCCATTATTTGCTGGATGCGCTTTATAGAAAATATCTTCATTATCGTTGATTATCTTTATTGTCTTTGTTGTTGTAAAGCCCTCCACGCCGAGAGGGCAATGTTTAAAGTCTACTCATAGTTCAAGTGGAACTCGTCTACATACAGCGTGCTGCCTATGGCTCCCTCGAAGGTTGCGCCACCCTCACTGGATGACAGCACTATGGCTATGTTGTAGCGACCGTCGCGCAGCTTCTGCTCGTCAACGACCTTGTTGTTAAGCGGCTCAAACGGCACTTCGAACTTTACCCACTCGTTGCCTGTAACGTGCTCCTTCACCTCGGCTTTCAGCACAATGTTCTTCGAAGTGAAGACAGTGTTGCCGTCAACGTAAGGCGCATCTGCGGTGACCTCATAAACGATAGCATAGATGGAGAAATCGTCGGTACGACCGGGAACCTCCACCGTACCATTGTGGGCAGCATTGCGAGTAAGGAAGGTCTTGCCCGGCTGATATTTATAATAGCCCGTCATTGACGTGGGCGCAGTGTTGCGGAGAGGAATGCCGAAATGGGTCGATGCCGGCATGTCCTGCATGTTTACCACGAAAGAACCGAGGAAAAGGTTGCCTGCGGCTATAGGCGCGCCGAACATAGAGCCAAGGGCACCGGTGGAAATAGTGGTAAGCTTGGCACACTTACCGCTCACGCCATCGTCTGCCTGAGAGGTTGGATAGTCAGAATAAGAGGGGTTGCTGGCGGCAAGGGTGATCATGGCACCTGCGTTTCCGCTACCCCAGTCTATGCGCTGGCCGCCTATGGTCTCATAGAAAATCTGGAACATGCGCTGGCCGCTGAAGTCGTAATAGCGCACATCGTCGAAATGGAAATCTGAAGGAGTAGCATTGTTCACTACGTTCACCGTGTAGGTCTTGTGCCAGTTGCCGTCCTGAGAAGTCACGGTATAGGACTGCGGTATCGACTTTACAATTGTGATTGTGTCATATTCGCCAGTCATCTCGTTGTAGGAAACGCTGTCATGAGATGTGAAGAACTGCCTCGGCGTACCCGAAGCCGGCTCTATCGTAGCACCCTCGGTAAGAGTGAACTGCGGCGAGAGAATGCTGTTGCCGGTATTGGCATAAAGTGTTATGTCGTTGTTGTTAATAACCGGCTCACGCAACAGCTGCTCTGCATTGCCAAGCGTCACGCCTGTTATGTCAGCCTCTGCGTTCAGAGCTTCTTCCTTTATGCACGAGGAAAACGATGTTGCCGTCACGGCCAACACAAAGAAGGCTTTCCCCATGACTGATAGGGTCTTGTCCATAAAAAACTTATCTGTTAAATGCAATCTTACTTTATCAGTGCAAAGTTACTGCTATTTCCTAAAAACAACGACATAAATTGAATTTTTCAACATTTAAAAGCGCACTTTGGGCTAATAACAAGATAATTTTAATTATTTAAGTC
The DNA here is from genome assembly GCA_964655685.1 of uncultured Prevotella sp. Lineage (GTDB taxonomy): Bacteria > Bacteroidota > Bacteroidia > Bacteroidales > Bacteroidaceae > Prevotella. The sequence continues at coordinate 5,962 of CAZZNO010000062.1, read as the reverse complement.
GTCAACAATCCCCACTTTGCGACAAAATAAGTAATTTTGCAGAGAATAGGCTTTTAGCATTTACAAAATTCAACAAGCAATATGAAAATAGCATTAATCGGCTACGGAAAGATGGGGCACATGATAGAGCAGATAGCCCTTGAACGTGGCCATGAGATTGTCTGCAAGATTGACGTTGACAACCAGCAAGACTTCGACAGCCCTGAGTTTGCATCGGCTGACGTTGCCATAGAGTTCACCAACCCAACCGCTGCCTACAGCAACTATCTGAGGGCTTTCAAGCACAACGTGAAAGTGGTAAGCGGCTCCACAGGCTGGATGAAAGACCATAAGGCTGACGTTGAAGCCCTTACAAAAGACGGCAAGCAGACACTGTTTTGGGCAAGCAACTTCTCCATCGGCGTAGCGATATTCTCTGCCGTAAACAAGTATTTGGCAAAAATCATGAACCAATTCCCACAATACGATGTCCGCCTGACCGAGACCCACCACATACACAAGCTCGACGCGCCGAGCGGCACAGCCATAACGCTCGCCGAGGAAATAGTGGAAAACATAGACAGGAAGAAGGACTGGAAAATGGGCACGACGACCTGGGACGACGGCCGCGTGGACGGTTCAGAGGAGCACAAGCCCGATGAACTGCTCGTGGACAGCATTCGCCACGACGAAGTTCCGGGTATACACACGATTGACTATGACAGCGAAGCCGACGAGATAACCATCACCCACAGCGCGCATTCGCGCAAAGGCTTTGCCCTCGGTGCCGTGCTCGCTGCCGAATATACCAAAGACCACAAGGGACTTCTCACGACAAGCGACTTGTTCAAGTTCTAAATCCAGTTCTGCTATGATTGACAAGGAAAAAGCAAAGCTAAACATGAAAAAGCAGTGGGCAAAGTTCGGCACTGCCTTCGTTTTATATGCGCTCTTTATCATTTGGATGTCGCCACGCTCTATTGTCGGATGGCTGTTGACGCTGCTCGGCGCGCTGTTCATCTTCGATGTCTACATCACAAAGAAAGTGCGCTGGCAATGGTGGAAAGACTCTGAGGGTCCCGTGCGCTTCATCATGAGCTGGGTAGATGCGCTGATATTCGCCCTCGTGGCTGTATATTTCATCAACCTGTTCTGTTTCCAGAACTATGTAATCCCGTCTTCATCGTTGGAGAAAAGCCTCCTTACGGGCGACTACCTTTTCGTGTCGAAGGTAAGCTATGGGCCACGAATACCTGAAACGCCGCTCACAATGCCGCTCACACAGCACACGCTGCCCATCATAAAGACGAAGAGCTACATTGAGTGGCCCCATTGGGACTATCGCCGCCTAAAGGGCTTTGGCAAAGTGCAGCTCAACGACATCGTGGTTTTCAACTATCCTGCCGGCGACACCATAGTGACGGAGGAGCGTTATCAAGCCAACGACTACTACGGAATGGTTTATGGCATAGGCGAACAGATATACGACCAGCAGATACAGACGCCTGTAAATCCAGCCACACTGAGCCGCCAAGAGCAGTGGGACTATTACAAGATGATGCGCTCAATAGGCCGCAACTACATTGCAAGCAACCCTAACGAGTACGGATCCATTGACCATCGGCCCACCGACCGCCGCGAAAACTACGTTAAACGATGCGTAGGATTGCCCGGACAGACACTGCAAATAAAGAACCGTATAGTATATCTTGACGGCAAGCCAAACAAGGAGCCGGACAACGTACAATACTCTTACTATGTCAAGCTCGCCACAGACCATATCCCCGACGAGGTGCTGAAGGAGCTCGGCATTTCCCAAGAAGACCTCATGAGCCTCAACCAAAGCGGTTACATGCCGTTGACGAAGCGTGCTGTGCAGTATCTTTCAAAGCGCAAGGACTTAGTGCAGAGCATAAAGCTAAATACCGACGCGCAACCCGGTGGGCTCTATCCGCTTGACGAATGGACAGGCTGGACGGTAGACAACTACGGCCCCGTATGGATTCCGAAAAAAGGCGCAACCGTTAAGCTCACGATGGACAACATAGCTGTGTACGAAAGGCCAATACGTGTTTATGAGGGCAATGAGCTCGAAGTGAAGAACGGGCAAATATACATCAACGGCAAACTTGCCAAGAGCTATACGTTCAAAATGGACTATTACTGGATGATGGGTGACAACCGTCACAACTCTGCCGACTCCCGCTACTGGGGCTTCGTGCCTGAAGACCACATCGTGGGTAAGCCTATCTTTATATGGTGGAGCAGTGACCCCGACCGCAAAGGATTCGGTGGCGTGCGCTGGCACAGGTTGTTCAAATGGGTAGACAACATAAAGTAACCCATCCTCTACCCTCCCCCTGCAAGGGAGGGTTACTGCCATTGGCAGCAGTGACAGCCGCGGCTTAGCCGCAGCATATATTACTTCCGTGGTTCTAAATACAATCGTTGTTTAATGCGGCAATTCCTGAAATTCGCAGTGGCTCTCGTTGCAGCCGTGGCAATAGTCATGGCAATACGGGTGTTTGCTTTCAGCATCTACACCGCCCCGGTAGCCATAGGCAAGGAGCTGAAGGCTGGCAAGAGGGTCGTGGTGAACAAGCTGAACAGCCACAAGGATTTCACTCGGGGCGACCTGCTGGTGTTCACAGTAAGCGGCGAAGCCCCCGCATTTTCGCTTATCGGACCACCGCAGGAGCTCGGAATGGTGGTGGCTGTGCCAGGCGACACAATAACCGTGAAGGGGCAACGCTACCGCATCCCATACAAATGCTGCGACAGATGCCAGTGCCGTGACTGCCGTCTTTACCTCGTCGATACCGGAAACGCCCGCCGGCTGGTGTACAAACATCAGGTTATAGGGCACGCCTATTAATGAATTGCATATTATCCTCAACTTATTTCGGGCCGGTGCAATGGTACCAGAAGCTCTGCCGATATGAGCAGTGCTTCATAGAGCAGCACGACCATTTCATAAAACAGACCTACCGCAACCGTTGCGTCATAGCAACCACGCAAGGCTTGCAGGCACTCACAGTGCCGGTTGAGAAATACGACAACGACGTGACGGAGACGAAGGACATACGCATCAGTGACCACGGCTCATGGCGACGACTGCACTGGAACGCCCTGGCATCGGCATACGGCGAAAGCCCTTTCTTCGAGTTTTACGCCGACGACATTCGCCCCTTCTTTGAAAAGCAATGGACGTTTCTTTTCGACTTCAACATGGAGATAACCCGTAAGATGTGCGAGTTGCTCGACATACAGCCGAACATTTCGTTCACCACTGCCTATGGCCGCACATCTCTGTCCTGTCCGGAAACACAGCCTATACACGATTTCCGAGACACTATACGCCCTAAGCACCCAAAGGATGACCCTGAGTTCAAGCCTCAGCCTTATTACCAAGTATTCAGCCAAAAACATGGCTTCCTGCCCAATCTTTCAGTTCTTGACCTCCTTTTCAACATGGGCAACGAAGCGGTGCTGTATCTTTAGAAATATCCCTTTACTTTATCCTG
>CAZZNO010000062.1:0-2359 GCA_964655685.1 uncultured Prevotella sp. | reverse complement strand
CTCAGACGGCGTACGTAAGACGCTCAGACGGCGTACGAGAATCGCCAATTGGCAGAAGCCGATAAAGCATCAAACTTTTCTACATATATTCCTGCAACTTCAGCAATCCCCGTTTTTTTGTCAGTTTTATCGTAATTATAAATGCAGGAAACAAGAAAAAAGAAAATACTTCCACAAAATACGCTGTTTTTAGTTATCTTTGCAGCATAATTATAAAAGACTAATGGCGGACGACTTCAACATACGCGACGAATATGTCAGCAAGGAAGAAAAAGATTTCGAGAACGCGCTGCGGCCTCTGCGCTTCGACGACTTCAACGGGCAGAAGACAGTAGTAGACAATCTGCGCGTCTTCGTGGAGGCTGCCAAATACCGCGGCGAGCCCCTCGACCACACGCTTCTCTATGGCCCTCCAGGACTTGGAAAGACAACGCTGAGCAACATAATAGCCAACGAGCTCGGCGTGGGCTTCAAGATAACGTCGGGCCCTGTGCTTGACAAGCCCGGCGACCTTGCCGGAATACTGACTTCGCTGGAGCCGCGCGATGTGCTGTTCATTGACGAGATACACCGTTTGCAGCCCGTGGTAGAGGAATATCTATACTCTGCGATGGAAGACTATCGCATAGACATAATGATAGACAAAGGCCCGTCGGCACGCTCTATACAGATTGACCTGAACCCGTTCACGCTCATTGGCGCCACCACGCGCTCAGGAATGCTCACTGCGCCATTGCGCGCACGCTTCGGCATAAACATGCACCTGCAATATTACGACCCCGAAACACTGCAGAAAATCATAAAGCGCTCGGCACGCTTGCTTAAGGTGCCAATAGAAGACGAGGCAGCGGCTGAGATAAGCCGACGCTCGCGAGGCACGCCACGAATAGCCAACGGACTGCTGCGCCGCGTGCGTGACTTCGCCCAAGTAAAGGGCAACGGCACGATAACCAAAGACATTACGGACCTCTCCCTCAGCGCGCTCAATATAGACAGCTACGGTCTTGACGAGATTGACAACCGCATACTGACTACCATAATCGACAAGTTCCGTGGAGGTCCCGTGGGCGTGTCGACCATTGCCACTGCCATTGGCGAAGATGCAGGCACCGTGGAGGAGGTATATGAGCCGTTCTTGATAATGGAAGGCTTCATTAAGCGAACGCCACGGGGACGTGTGGCTACGAAGCTTGCTTATGAGCATTTGGGAAAGAATGGCTTCGCGCCGGACATCTCCAAAGGAGGGAGAGGCGGCGATTTTTACCAACCAACTCTATTCTAACTTATGCAAAACAACAAATCAGCCCTTTTTGCAGGCAGCTTTGACCCGTTCACCATAGGCCACGACGACATAGTAAGGCGGGCGTTGCAGCTGTTTGACAAGCTCTACGTAGTGGTGACGGTAAACCCCGGCAAGCACTACCTGTTTTCTACAGAAGAACGCGTAGAGGCTATAAAGAAGCTCTACGAGGGCGAACAGCGCATAGTTGTGACCTCTAATGACGGCATGACCGTAGACTTTGCAAAGAAGGTTGGCGCAAAGTTTCAGGTTCGCGGCGTACGCTCTACCATAGACTTTGAATATGAGAAAGTGGAGGCTGAATATAATAAGCGGCTCGGCGGACTGGAGACCGTCTTACTCTATTCACCGCCTGAGCTTGCGGCTGTGTCGTCAACAGCCTACCGCCAATTAGTACATTTTCATCAAGACGCTTCTTGGATGTTACCCAAAAAATAAACCCCACAAGATTATGATTACATATAATGCAGACGGCGTAAAGATGCCGAAGATACGCCATCGTGACACTACGGCATGGATTAAGCGTGTAGCAGCTGCCCACGGACGCAAAATAGGAGAGATTGGCTACATGTTCGTAAGCGACGAAAAAATTCTGGAAGTAAACCGCCAGTATCTCGGCCACGATTACTACACAGATGTCATCACCTTCGACTATGACGAGGGCGACGTGCTGAACGGTGACATAGTCATATCGCTCGACACCGTGCGCACCAATGCCGAAAAGTTTCATAAGCAGTACGACGACGAGCTGCATCGCGTCATTATCCACGGTGTGCTCCACCTTTGCGGAATAAACGACAAGGGCCCGGGTGAGCGTGAGATAATGGAGGCTAACGAAAACGCCGCCCTCGCCATGCTGTAACATGGCTTCTCTTTTATAATCAGACGGTAGGCTACCCACCACTATCCTAATACGGCGCAAGCGGAAAAAGCATTGCGCTAAAGCTAGTGGCTTTAACCTTTAGAACAAAACCACGTAGAAGGTCTACCGTCACCATTTCTTGTCAGCCTAAAAACAAATGCTTTATAGAAAAGCGTTGTGAAAAGTTAAAGCCGTTA
>CAZZNO010000061.1:0-16314 GCA_964655685.1 uncultured Prevotella sp. | reverse complement strand
TTAAGCAAGCGTAGAGCCTTCCAGGCTCTATAAAGCTATTTTGATACACCCTCTTGCTGTACTGGGTATGAATCCGACCCTGTGAATGGTCGCCGCTGGACAGTAGGTATTTACCTGCGGCAACCCCTCCAGGGTTGTGGAGCCTCGCTCTATCTTTCTCCCCCTGTCAGGCTTCGCCATGACAGGGGGCTAAGCAAGCGACGAGCCCGCCGGGCTCATTTTGATGCGCCCTCTTTTCTTTTGGTATAATACATACGGCGTGCGAGCCTTTTACGTACGCCGTGTGTGTACGCTACGTACGCCGTATGAAGGAGGTACGTACGCCGTATGAAGGAGGTACGTACGCCGTATGTAAAAAGCACGGGCGGCGTACATGACGGTTTATTTCTTCACCTCTTTTATAATCTCAAGGCACTCGCGACACTTGTCGGTTATTTGTTTCCAGTCTTTTGCAGCCACCACGTCTTTCGGGAAAAGCTTTGAGCCCATGCCCACGCAATAGGCACCGGCCTTGAACCATCCTTCGAGGTTCTCGCGTGTAGGAGCTACGCCACCCGTAACCATGATTTTCGACCACGGGCAAGGAGCCATCATATCCTTCACGAACCTTGGTCCATAGACATCGCCGGGGAACACCTTAGTGAGGTCAGAACCCAGTTCTTGAGCCTTGCCAATCTCGCTCACCGTGGCGCAGCCGGGGCAATAGGGCACCAAGCGACGGTTGCAAACGGGAGCAACGTCGGCGTTGAACAGAGGCCCGACAATAAAATTGGCTCCAAGCTGAATGTACAAAGCAGCCGTTGGGGCGTCGACCACGGTGCCTGCGCCGAGAGCCAGTTCGGGGCATTCCTTGTCAGCCCACTTTACGAGTTCGCCGAAAACCTCATGCGCGAAGTCGCCGCGGTTGGTGAACTCAAAGGCGCGAACGCCACCGTCGTAGCAAGCCTTTACGACATTCTTTGCCGTCTCGAGGTCGCTGTTATAATAAACGGGAACCATTCCTGTTTCCCCTATCTTCTGCAATACTGCTATCTTGTCAAACTTAGCCATTTTATATTTACGTTTAATACAGATTAGTAAACACTTATCGTTGCACCCTTCCGTTGGCGTTTCCAGCCGCAAGGCTCTCCACTTCGCTTACGCTCACGAGATTGAAGTCGCCGTTTACGGTGTGCTTCAAGGCAGATGCAGCCACGGCAAATTCCAAGGCTTCGCCCTGCGTCTCCTTTGTCAGGAGCCCGTGAATCAGTCCGCCGGCGAATGAGTCGCCGCCGCCCACGCGGTCTATTATCGGGTCGATGTCATAGTGACGGCTCTCGTAGAAGTCCTTGCCATTATAGATGAGAGCCTTCCAGCCGTTGTGCGTAGCGCTGTAAGACTCGCGCAGAGTGGAGACCACATACTTGAAGCCGAACTCCTTAGCCATCTGCTCGAATATCTTGTGATAGCCGGCAGCGTCGGTCTTGCCACCCTCAACGTCGGCATCTGGCTTGAAGCCGAGGCACAGTTGCGCGTCTTCCTCGTTGCCTATGCAAACATCAACATACTGCATCAGCGGGCGCATCACGGATATAGCCTTCTCTGATGTCCAGAGCTTTTTGCGGAAATTGAGGTCTACAGAAACGGTTACGCCGTGGCGTTTTGCGGCTTCGCACGCCTTCTTTGTTATCTCGGCTGCCTTGTCGCTTATGGCAGGCGTTATGCCGCTCCAGTGAAACCACTGCGCGCCATCCATTATGGCATCAAAGTCGAATTCGCTTGCGTCAGCCTCGGCAATAGCCGAATGGGCGCGGTCATAGATTACCTTGCTTGGGCGCATTGAGGCACCTGTTTCTGCATAGTACAGCCCTACGCGGTCGCCGCCACGCACGATGTAGCGCGTGTCAACGCCATATCGGCGCAGGGCGTTGACAGCAATCTGTCCAATCTCGTGCTTGGGGAGCTTGGTCACGAAATAAGCCTCATGGCCATAGTTGGCAAGGCTCACGGCTACGTTGGCCTCGCCGCCACCGGGTATGATACGGAAGTGGTCGCTTTGAATGAAACGGTCATTGCCTTCGGGAGAAAGGCGGAGCATAATCTCGCCCAAGGTTACAATTTTTGGCATAATGTTTTTTGAATATATTAAAGTTTGCAATCTTTACGTTGCAAAGGTAACATTAAAACCTTAATTTTTGGCTTTAATTTGTTCATAAAATGTTTATTTGCTTACTAAATTATTTAATTTGTGCCTAAATTGGTTTGAAAATAGGCTTTTTGCCATAGGGTTGTCATTTTTTCGACGATTATTACACGTCCTTAATTCGTTTTTTTACTACATTTGCAGTGCCAAGGTCGGACGGAATCCTCCTTGTTGTCATATTTTGATAAAAGCTATAAAACAAATATGAACATTTTCAATTACATCATCCAAATGGGGGCGTCGGTGATGATGCCAATCATCTTCACCATTATCGGCCTCTGCATAGGCATGAAGTTCGGCAAAGCGCTGAAGTCGGGACTCTTTGTGGGAGTGGGCTTCGTGGGCTTGGGCATTGTCACGGCGCTGCTTACCGACAATTTCAAGGACCCTTTGCAAGCAATAGAAAACATTTTCAACCTAAACCTCAGCGTGTTTGACATGGGGTGGCCTGCCGCGGCGTCGGTGGCTTACAACACAGCCGTGGGCGCTCTGATAATTCCTATTTGCCTGGGCATAAACTTCCTGATGGTCATCACAAAGACCACGCGAACCGTGAACATTGACCTCTGGAACTATTGGCATTTCGCCTTTATCGGCGCAGTGGTTTACTTTGTCTTCGACCAAAGCCTTTTGTGGGGCTACTTTGCAGCCATCGTCTGTTACATCATTACTCTTGTAATGGCAGACCTGACGGCGGAGAAATTTCAGAAATATTATGACCTGCCGGGCATCTCCGTGCCCCAGCCGTTCTGCCAAAGCTTTACGCCGTTTGCCATCGGCATAGGCTGGTTGTTGGACAAGATACCGGGCTTTGACAAACTGAACATTGATGCTGAAGGACTGAAAAAGAAGTTTGGAGTGCTTGGCGAGCCGCTTGTATTGGGCGTGATAGTGGGATGCATCATTGCTGCCGTTGCTCATGTTGGCGACATGCGCGACTTTGACTCGTTCATGAAGACAATGCCGGCAGGCGCTTCCACCACCGACGGAGTGATGAAAATAGTGAAGGACATACTGTTCCTCGGCGTGACGATGGGCGCCGTGATGGAGCTAATACCGCGTATTACCAAGCTTTTTATAGACGGACTGATGCCCATTTCTGACAAGACGAAGGACGTTATCGACAAGAAATTCCACGGCAAGAAGATTCACATAGGCATGAGTCCGGCTCTTGTCATAGGCCATCCTACGGCTCTTGTTTGTACGCTTTTCCTCATTCCTACTTATATAGTAATAGCAGTGGTGCTGCCTGGCAACCAGTTCCTGCCGTTGGCATCGCTCGCCGGGCTGTTCTACCTTTTCCCGATGATGCTGCCTTATACCAGGGGCAATGTGGTCAAAACCTATATCGTGGGCTTCGTAGCCTTGCTCATAGGACTATGGTTTGTTACCGATATGGCTCCCGACTTTACCAAGGCTGCCGCCGCCGTTTATGCCCAGACGCAGGACAAGGCGGCACACGTGCCGGAGGGATTCCTTGCCGGAAGCATGGACTTTGCCTCGTCGCTCATAGGCTATTGCATCTATGCGCTTGCCAAATATGCCAAGTATATAGGCGCGGCGGTGATGGTAGCCGTCACGGTAGTGATGATGGCAATTAACCGGAAGCGGATTCTGAAAGACGAAAAAAACATAATAAACAAAACAATATGAAGAAAACTTTAATTATTGCAGCCTTGTGCCTTGTGGCTTTTGCCGCTGAGGCTCAGGACTGCAAATGGAAGGGTTACGACGTGAAAGCAGAAAACAATTACACTAATTACAATGTGCGCTATTCCTCAAATCCGATGGACGCGAAGCATTATGACACACAGCGCATGCGTGGCGAATATCTCATAGAGAAGGTTTTTGCCCCGGGAGAGGTCAATTGGACATACACCATGTTTGACCGTTTCCTCATAGGGGGCGCCGAACCTACGGCGGCTCCGCTTAAGCTTACCTCCATTGCCCCTCTCTATGTTGACGCAAGCAAGGGCGACAATGGCCGTCACCTGCTTGACAACCGCGAGTTGGGTATTATTAACGTGGGCGGCGACGGCACCGTGACCGTTGACGGCAAGAAATACGACCTTGCTTTCCAAGAGGCATTGTACGTGGGCAAGGGCGCAAAAGACATCACCGTGGCAAGCAAGGACGCCTCGAAACCTGCTAAGTTCTATATGAACAGCGCTTGCGCTCACCAGAGCTATCCCACTAAGAAAGTGGGTCTTAAAGATGCCAACAACATCAAGGCTGGCAGCGCTGCCGAGAGCAACGAGCGTGTCATCCATCAGGTCATACTCGACGGCGTGGCAGGCGTGCACACGTGCCAGTTGCAAATGGGCATAACGGAGCTGAAAGTTGGTTCGGTATGGAACACCATGCCTGCTCACACGCACATGCGCCGCATGGAGACGTATTTCTATTACAATGTGCCCGAAGGTCAGAAGATTTGCCACATTATGGGTGAGCCGCAGGAGACACGCACCATGTGGATGAACAACGAGCAGGCTGTGATAAACCCTGAATGGAGCATACACTGCGCGGCAGGCACATCCAACTATACTTTCATCTGGGGCATGGCAGGCGAAAACCTTGTCTATACCGACATGCAGGTTATAAAGATTCCAGACTTGAAATAAACAATTTCCAAAATACACTATGGTTAATTTCTCACTTCAGGGCAAGGTAGCCCTCGTGACCGGTGCCGCCTACGGCATTGGTTTTGCCATTGCCCAGGCGTTTGCTGAGGCAGGGGCAAAGATTGCGTTCAACTGCCGCAGTCAGAAACATCTTGACCAGGCTCTTGCCGACTATAAGGCAAAGGGCATAAATGCCAAAGGCTATATAGCCGACGTGACCGATGAGGCTCAGGTAAAGGAGCTCGTTGCAAAGATAGAGCACGACCTTGGCACTATCGACATTCTGGTAAACAATGCGGGCATCATAAAGCGCATACCGATGCTTGACATGAGTGTGGAGGACTTTCGCCAAGTAGTTGACATAGACCTCAATGCGCCGTTCATCGTGTCGAAGGCGGTCATTCCGGGCATGATAAAGAAAGGGCATGGAAAGATTATAAACATCTGCTCCATGATGAGCGAGCTCGGCCGTGAGACGGTTTCAGCCTATGCTGCCGCAAAGGGAGGCTTGAAGATGCTTACCCGGAATATCTGCTCGGAGTTTGGCGGGCACAACATACAGTGCAACGGCATTGGCCCCGGCTACATTGCCACGCCCCAGACCGCGCCGCTGCGTGAGCGCCAGGCTGACGGCAGCCGCCACCCGTTCGACCAGTTCATCGTCAGCAAGACGCCTGCCGGGCGTTGGGGCACGCCCGAAGACCTGATGGGTCCGGCGGTGTTCCTTGCCAGCGATGCTTCCGATTTTGTCAACGGGCATATCCTGTATGTCGATGGCGGCATACTTGCCTACATCGGCAAACAGCCATAGCAGGCGGCTGGGGGAGACGTTTAAAATTCTTAGGAAAGAAGTTTACATTACCCCTTCTGAGAATCGCGAATTTGCGAGCAAGGACTACCTTGGCTCGAAATACGCGATTCTCAGCCGAAGTTGCAACAGGTTGACTGTTAGAGGCTTGTAAAAATGTTGCGTTTCCTCTTGTTTTTGGGCTACATCTTTACGGCGTAAACGTCTCATCTTTACGCCGTAAAGAAGCTTTCTCTACACCGTAATCCTCACTTGTTTACGTCGTAAACCTCTCGCCTTTACGCCGTAAAGATGATTTATGCGCGGCTGCATGTCACTGGCTGTCGGCAGAAAATCGTTAAAAAACAGAATTTCAGTTTCTATTTGCTCAATTCTACAGACCCCTGTTTTTTGTCAGTTTTCTTTATATCTGAGGGCGTGCATTCGGCGAATAGGGGACAATCTTTTCAATATGAAGTGAATGTTCCGCTATCATCGCAAAAATAGAGAAATAATTGAAAGCAATGCTTGTTTTGAGAAATTTAACCTATTTCAATACGAAAACCTTGTATGAATAATTAATAAAAGTTGCGGTTTTGTTATTGATTATAAAAATTATTGACTACTTTTGCAACGATTAAAATCTTCAAAGGGAAATATTATATGAAACCATTTATGGATGAAAACTTTCTGTTACAAACAGAAACGGCTAAGAAACTCTATCATGAGCATGCGGAAGGCATGCCCATCATCGATTATCACTGCCACCTTGATCCCAAGCAGGTAGCTGAGAACAAGCGGTTTAAATCGATTACAGAGGTGTGGCTCGGTGGCGACCATTACAAGTGGCGCGCCATGCGTTCCAACGGTGTTGCTGAGCGTTACTGCACAGGCAAGGACACGAGCGACTGGGAGAAATTTGAGAAATGGGCTGAAACCGTGCCCTACACTCTGCGCAATCCTCTTTACCACTGGACACACCTGGAGCTGAAGACTGCCTTCGGCATTACCAAGACGCTGAATCCGGAAACTGCAAGGGAAATATATGACGAATGCAACGACAAGCTCGCCAACGACCCTTCGCTTACGCCGTGGGGGCTGCTCGCTAAGTATAATGTGGAGACGGTGTGCACCACCGACGACCCTGTAGACGACCTGCACTACCACACATTCGTGGCAAACAGCGACCTGAAGACACGCATGTTGCCGGCTTGGAGGCCTGACAAGGCTATGTCGCCTGAAGACCCGAAGGCTTTCAAGGCTTACGTGGAAAAACTGGAGAAGGCTGCCGGCATGACCATCAGCAACTTCAACGACTATGTAGACGCCCTGCAAAGCCGCCACGACTTCTTCCACTCGATGGGAAGCCGTCTGTCTGACCACGGCATTGAGGAGTTTTATGCTGAAGACTATACCGACGCTGAGATAAAGGCAATATTCGACAAAGTGTATGGCGGCAAGGAGCTGACGCACGAGGAGGTGCTGAAGTTCAAGAGCGCAATGCTCTATGTCTTCGCCGTACAAGACTATAATGCAGGCTGGACGCAGCAATATCACTATGGCGCCATACGCAACAACAACACCCGCATGTTCCGCCAGCTGGGGCCCGACACAGGTTTCGACTCGATAGGCGAGTTCAACACAGCCAAGAAATGTTCGAAGTTTCTTGACCGTCTTGACATGGAAGGACACCTCACGAAGACCATACTCTATAACCTCAATCCAGCTGCCAATGAGGTCATTGCCACAATGCTTGGCAATTTCCAGGACGGCTCTGTGCCCGGCAAGATACAGTGGGGCTCAGGCTGGTGGTTCCTCGACCAGAAAGACGGCATACAGAAACAGCTCAACGCGCTGTCGCTGCTCGGGCTGCTGAGCCGCTTCGTGGGCATGCTCACCGACTCGCGTTCGTTCCTCTCTTATCCGCGCCACGAATACTTCCGCCGCATACTCTGCAACCTCATCGGCACAGACATTGAGAACGGCGAAGTGCCTTATACAGGCTTTGAGGAGAAGCGCGTCAACCAAATGGTGGAGGACATCTGCTATAACAACGCCAAAAACTATTTCAATTTCTAATACACACTCGTTAAATTCTAAAAATAATAACCCATGTCATCAGAACTGAAACAAGATATAAAGACTAACTGGCGGTGGTATCTTTGCGCGCTGCTTTTCGTGGCAACGACCATCAACTACCTTGACAGACAGGTGCTGTCGCTGACGTGGAAGGACTTCATTGCTCCGGAGTTCCATTGGACAGACAGCGACTATGGCATGATAACCGGCTTCTTCTCGCTGTTTTATGCCATCGTGAGCCTTTTCGCAGGAAGCGCAATCGACAAGCTCGGCACAAAGAAGGGCTATCTGCTTGCCATCATCATCTGGTCTACCGGCGCCTGCCTCCATGCAGGCTGCGGATGGCTTACAATGCAGATTGAAGGCCTTGACAGCGTAGAGGCACTGCGTGCAGTGCAGAAAGGCTCGGCTGTGGCTCTTGCCATATCCACTGTCTCCGTCTACCTTTTCCTTGCCTGCCGCATGGTGCTCGCCATAGGTGAGTCGGGTAACTTCCCATCTGCCATCAAGGTGACGGCTGAGTACTTCCCGAAGAAAGACCGTGCTTTTGCCACGGCTATTTTCAACAGCGGTGCCTCTGTAGGCGCACTTGCCGCACCTGCCACGATACCGTTCATAGCTAAGGCGTGGGGCTGGGAGAGCGCGTTCATCATCATTGGCGCACTGGGCTACGTTTGGGCTTACTTCTGGCTGAAGTGGTATGACAAGCCTGAAAAGTCGAAGCATGTAAACGCTGCCGAGCTTGCTTACATACATCAGGACGAGGACAGCAGTGAGAAACAAGCTGAGGCTACGGGCAAGCAGGAGAAGACCATCCCTCTGCTCAAGTGCCTGAAATACCGCCAGACTTGGGAGTTCATTGCCGGCAAGTTCTTCACCGACGGCGTGTGGTGGTTCTTCCTGTTCTGGGCACCGGCATATTTCAGCGATGTCTACGGCTACCGCTCCGACTCCCATCAGGCTGTGCTGCTCATCTTCACCCTTTACCTCATAGTGACAGTGCTTTCCATTGGTGGCGGCTATCTGCCCAAACTCTTTGTGGAGAAGAAGCACATGGAGCCTTACAGCGGCCGCATGAGAGCCATGCTCATCTTTGCGTTCTTCCCGTTGCTCGCCCTCTTGGCGCAGCCGTTGGGACAATACAGCGCATGGTTCCCTGCAATAATAATCGGACTTGCAGGCGCAGGCCACCAGTCATGGTCGGCTAACCTCTATTCCACCATTGGCGACATGTTCCCCAAGTCAACCGTCGGCACCATAACCGGTATGGGCACAATGGCAGGCGGTATAGCCTCTTACCTTATCAACCAAGGTTCGGGAATACTGTTCGACTATGCAGGACGTATGGGCTCGGCATTCACGTTCTTCGGTTTCGAAGGCAAGCCGGCAGGCTACATGATTGTGTTCTGCATTTGCGGCGTGGCTTATCTCATTGCCTGGTGCGTGATGAAAGCCCTCGTTCCAAAGTACAAGAAGATTGAGATCTAAACAGTCAGGCATTAGCTCCCACGCTGGTATTGCCTGGGAGTCATGCCGAACTTTTTCTTGAAAATAGTAGAAAAATGCTGCACATTGGCGAAGCCTGCCTTATAGGCGGCTTCCGCCACTGTTATGTTTTCTTCACGCAGGCATTCAGCAGCCTTATACAGCCGCCGCTCTCTCAGGTAGTCATGCGGCGGCTTTCCTGTAAGCCTTTTTACAGTCGTGAAGAATGTTGTCCTTCCCATTTGCATTGTCGACGCCATGTCGTCCATGCTCAGCTCCGTATCGGCAAGGTGGTCATTGATGTAAATATCGAGCCTTTCGACGAAGCGTTTCTCCCATTCGTCACGTATCACTTCTTTTACGCTGTCTATTGACAGTTGCTTATCGTCGGCTGTTTTAGTGGCTGAGGAAGCCGCCATGAGGGTGTCGTGCTTTTTTATCAGGCTTGCGCATTGAGCCACGAGGTAGTCTATGCGGAAAGGCTTGGCAATGTATGCGTCGGCTCCTTCGTCAAGTGCTTTTACCTTCTTACTGTCGTCAGTGATGGCGGTCAGCATTATCACTGGCGTGGCTTTCAGCTTTGCATCCTTTCTTACGGCGCGCAGCAACTGCCATCCGTCGGCATTCGGCATCATGACATCCGTCACTATGAGGTCATAGCTCTGCCGTTCAAGCTCTTTCAAAGCCTCGTCACCGTCGACGGCTGTCGCCACAATGAAATATTTTGCAAGGCTGTCCAAGAGCATATTCCTGACATCGGCATCGTCCTCCACCACAAGCACGCGCTTGTCATTCATGGGCTCCGGCAAGGTCTCGCGGTAGGCTTGCCGGTTTTCAGTCTTTGCCTCAATCGTCTCGCTCCCATCCAACGGCAGCCTGCGCATGAAGTCGGCAGGCTGATAAGCTTCCTTTCCTGTGGGAAGCTCCAGCGTGAAGACGCTGCCCTTGCTGCCGTTTGGCTTATAGGTTATTGCGCCGTGGTGCGCCTTTGCAAGCTCCAGTGACAGGTTTAGCCCTATGCCCATGCTGTCTGCCGACACCTTGCCGGAGGCATAGCGCGAGAATAAATCTGCCTGCCTTTCAGGGCTTATGCCTACGCCGGTGTCGCTGACAGACACCTCTATCGTGCTGCCAATCTTCAGAGTAAGCTTTATGGTGCCGTTCTTAGGCGTATATTTAAAAGCATTGGAAAGGAGATTGTAAATGATTTTGTCTACATGCCCACGGTCAATATAGGCAACGATACTTTTCTGTTGTGGCAAAAACTGGTAGCCTATTTTCCTGTTTTCAGCCTCGTCTTGGAAATTTGTCCAGATGTTGTAAAGGAAAGGCACGAGGTCTGTCTTCTGCAATGCCAAACCCGTCTTGCCGTCTTGCATCCGCCTGAATTCCAACAACTGGTTTACGAGCCGCATCATGCGTCGGGCACTGCGTTCAAGGCTGTTCATGGAGCCTCTGAGGCTGCTTGGCATGTCGCCCGCGGCTCGCATGTGGTCTATGCTTGCCTGGATGAGCGTGAGCGGAGTGCGGAACTCGTGTGAAATGTCGGTGAAGAAACCAAGCTTGAAGTTTGTAATTTGTTTCTCAAGAACCACCTTTTGCCTCAACCTCAGCACGCGCCTTGTCTGGTCATAAACCACTATGGCAACAAAAACGGCGAAGGCAATGTAGAGCAAGACAGCCCACCATGTTGCCCACCACGGCGGACTGACCGAAAGCGTGAGCATGGTTTGCGCTTTCGACCAGTTTCCGTCACCATCCTTGCAGCGCACAAGCAGTTGGTAACTGCCGGCAGGCAGGTTCTTGTATGAGGCAAAGTTGAGGTTTGAAGCCTGCGACCATTGTTTGTCATAACCTTCGAGCCTGTACGAAAAGACGGTCTGGCTGCCTGAGCCATAATATAAAGGTGAGAACTTTATGACGACGGAGCTTTGTGAGTGGCTGAGGCTTATTTCCTTGCAAAGGCTGATGTCGCCGCTCACGGGCGCCGCCTCGCCCATGCCATAAACCGACATGCCGTTCACCTCCATGTCGCTCACAACGAGCCTGCGCCCTGCCTCAGCCTGCACTTGCATGGCTATGGTGTGCAGGCTTCCGCCCGAGGCAATTGCCATGTCGCCATTGTTTAAAAGCACGGCTCCTCCGCCATAGTCATCCCCGCTTACGTTCTTTTCCGAAGGGTTGAAGCTGAAAATTCTTTGTGATGAAGGGTTATAAACGGCGCATCCCTTCTTTGTGACTATGTATATGTTGCGCTGCCTGTCTTCGGCAAAAGCCTGCACGCCGTTGGCGGGAAGCCCGTCGGCAATAGTAAGCCTGCGCAACCGGCTTGCGTCCAAACTCGTAGCAGGCCCGTAAACCACTCCGTTGCTTGCCATCCCGATCCATATCCGGTTGCCGCTGTCAATAAACAGCGAGCGCACGGGTTTGTCGCTAATGCGCGAATATTCCTCTGCGTTTACAAGCAGTCTCTCAGGCTTGAAGCGGTACAGTCCTCCTTCTCCTCCTACCCAGATGTTGCCGTTCCCGTCCTGTACCATAGCCCTTGGCGCAAGATGTCTTTCCTTGGCAAGGAAGCTGCGCTCGGCGTATTTGCCTTCAGCTGAAAGCGATGCCACGGCAATGCCGCCACCGTCGCGGCACAGCCACATGCGTCCCTTGTTGTCACACATTATTCGTCTTATGCGTCCGTTGCCGTATCGCTTGCCATTGATGCATACGCCATTGCCGCCAGATGCCGCCCACAACCTGCCTTTGCGGTCGCGGCAGGCAAAGCCGAGAGCTTCGTCGCCAGCGAGTCTTGACACATGTCGAAGGTTGCCGTCGCTGCGGTATAGCCTGCCGTGGCTGTCGGCAATCCCTAAACGGTTCTTGTCCATTCGCCATATCATGCTTACGCGGTTGCTGCTTGCAAGAGGCAGAGTGACTGAGCGCTGAGGCACCACTCTAAGGCAAGCCACGCCAAACCGCTCTTGCGAAACCCATATATTGCCATCGTTGTCCATCAACATGCAGTTTACAAGGTCGCAGTCTATGATGCCGTCATTGCCCCCTTGGCGGAAATGGTGCAAGCGGTGGCTCTTACGGTCATAAGCAAACACGCCGTTGCCATATACCGACACCCACAGCAGTCCGCGGCGGTCTATAATCACGGTGTGCCTGAGATTGGCGGCATAACCAATCATTATGTTCTCCAGCACATTGAAGCTTATGGTCTCGCCTGTAACGCGATTTGTCCACACCAGCTTGCCATCGGGCGTTATGCGGTAGCGGTTGCCGTTGTTGTCAACGCCTTGGTTGCCTTTGCCGCCAATCGCCTGTTTCCTGCCTCGCGCTTCGGAAAAAGGCAGGCGTATGAAGCCGTAGCCGTCATATTTGTAAGTAGCATGAGGAAAAGTGAAGTACAGGAAGCCGATTGAATCGCACGACATTTGCTGTATGTCGTTGCCCGGAAGTCCGTCTAAGGACGTTATCTTGCTGACGGTTATTATTTCGTCGGCAAGGCACACCGCCGATAAAAGCAGTGCCAACAGTAGGAAGGTTGGTCTTTTCATGGTGCAAAATTAAGAAAAACATTTCGATTTTTGAACTAATTCAAACATTTTTGACTAAAAACAAAAAGAAAAGACTTTGCCAATGACTAATTTTGCAGCGGTTTTATTGATAAAGCTTCCAAATCTTCTATTAATAAATATCAATACATGCTTTTATTACTGATACGGTGAAAACAAACACAAATCTTTTAAGTACACAAGCACAGTGTCCGGCAGTATGGCGTTCGAGCCAACAGCCGGACATTTTTCTTCTTAATCGCTGCCACAGGCGAGGCTGATTCGTTAAGCCTCCCTGCTCCCAAATAATTTGAATAGAATAAAAAGTGTTCAAATATTTGTGTGTTTTAATATAAATGCCTAACTTTGTAACAAATTAGACACCGAAACTCTTGAAAACAGGAAAAACGAAAGAATTAAAAGGATAATAAAAGCAATCACATGAAAAAACACTTCTTATCGCTCGTCGCCGTATGTATGTTGGCGGTGGCATCGTTAGCCCAGACTCCGAGGCCGGAATATCCGCGCCCGCAGTTTGAACGTCAGTCGTGGATTAATCTCAACGGCAAATGGACTTATTCGTTCGACTTCGGCAAAACCGGCGCAGAGCGCAAATGGCAAAACTCAAATGGATTCGACAAACAGATTACCGTGCCCTTCGCACCCGAAAGCAAACTCTCCGGTGTAGGCTATACCGACTTCATCAACAGCATCTGGTATCAGCGCCGCATCAGCATTCCGCAAGACTGGCAGGGTAAGCGCATCTGCCTCAACTTTGGCGCCGTAGACTATGAGAGCCATATATTCATAGACGGCAAGCTCGCCGGAAGTCACTATGGCTGCGGCTCATCGTTCACCATAGACATAACCAAGTTTGTGAAGGGCGGGCAGAGCCACAACCTCGTGGTGCAGGTGCTCGACGACCTGCGCGGCGGCAAGCAGCCAGGCGGCAAGCAGGCTAAGGAGCTCTACTCCAATGGCTGCATGTACACCCGCACCACCGGCATCTGGCAGACTGTGTGGCTCGAAGCCGTTGACCAGGAGGGGCTTGCCAGCGTCTACGCCATACCCGACATCGACCAGAAACAGCTCGTCATCCACCCTCGCTTCTATCACCAGAACTCTCAGAACGTGCTCAGCGTGAAGCTGCTCGACGGCAACAAGACCGTGGCAACGGCTAACATAAAGTGCAACGACAACGACGTAGTGGTGCTGCCCGTGAAGAACATGAAGCTTTGGAGCCCCGAGTCGCCTTTCCTCTACGACATAGTGTATGAGGTAAAACGCGACGGAAAGGTCATAGACCGTGTGAAGTCGTATGCCGGAATGCGCAAGGTATCTGTTGAGGGTGGCTATTTCCTGCTCAACAACAAGCCTTACTTCCAGCGTCTCGTGCTCGACCAGGGTTTCTATCCCGACGGCGTTTGGACCGCTCCCACGGACGAGGCACTGAAGAAAGACATCGAGCTCTCGCAGGCAGCAGGCTTCAACGGAGCCCGTCTCCATCAGAAGAGCTTCGAGGAGCGCTATTATTATTGGGCTGACAAGCTGGGCTACCTCACGTGGAGCGAGTCGGCAAGCTGGGGTCTCGACGAAAACGATAACCTTGCCGCGCGCAACTTCATAGGCGAATGGACGGAGCTCGTGGAGCGTGACCGCAACCACCCAAGCATCGTGACATGGACTCCCTTCAACGAGACATGGAACTGCAACAACAGCGGCGTCTACAATCGTTTCATAGAAGACGTGTACCGCTTGACCAAGGCTATTGACGGCACACGTCCAGTAAACGACGCAAGCGGCGACGGACACGTGATGACCGACATCTGGAGCGTGCACAACTATGAGCGCGACGGCAAGAAGCTGGCAGAGCAACTCACTTTCCACGAGGGCAAAGAACCTTACCGCAACCAGAACAAGAACTTCCTTGCCAAGTACGACGGCCAGCCTTATATGCTTGACGAGTTTGGCGGACTGCCCTGGATAAAAGCGGAAGACCGAAAGAACTCGTGGGGCTATGGCGGCAACATAAACGACATGGAGGAGTTCTACCGCCTGCTTGAGGGACAGATAGACGGCATCAAGTCGTGCCCCAACGTCGTAGGCTTCTGCTATACACAGCTCACCGACGTGGAGCAGGAAAAGAACGGCATATACTATTATGACCGCACGCCTAAGTTTGACCTGAAGCGCATCAAGAGCATCTTCGAGCGCATACCAAGCCAAATCCAGACAAAAAAATAATGAATAAGGACAACGCTACGCGGCAAGCCCGCATACCCTTTATCGACTACATCAGGGTCATAGCATGTTTTATGGTAATGCTGGTCCACGCCAGCGAGAACTTTTATGCAGCCGATTCTTCCGGGCTTGCCGGCAACGTGTCACAGCTGGCAAACGAAGCCAATCGTTTTTGGGTGGCGTTTTGGGACGGCGGCGTCAGCCGCACGTGCGTGCCGCTGTTCATCATCGTGTCGGCTTTCCTTCTCGTACCGATGAAGCCCGGCATGACCATGACCCGCTTCTACAGCCACCGCTTCAAGCGCATTATGCCGCCAACCATAATCTTCATGCTGCTCTATACCTTCCTGCCCCTGCTGTGGGGCGGCATGACATGGGAGCAGTCGTGGCATGACTTCAAGCTCCTGCCGTTCAATTTCCCGTCAATGGCAGGCCACCTGTGGTTCATGTATCCGCTCATCAGCCTCTACATCATCATACCCATAGTCTCGCCGTGGCTACAGAAGGCATCGGCACGCGAAGAACGCATCTTCCTCTGCTTCTTCGCCCTGTCCACATTCATCCCGTGGATACACCGCTTCATAACGCCTGAGATATGGGGCGAATGCTTCTGGAACGAGTTCCACGCCCTGTGGTACTGCTCCGGCTTTCTCGGCTATCTGGTCATGGCTCACTACATACACTACCACATCCACTGGAGCCGCAACCGTCGTCTCACGGTAGGCGCCGCCTGCTTCCTCGTGGGTGCAGTGTTCACATGGTGGTCGTTCTGGCTGAAAGGCACGCCCGGCGTGCTCATCGATACGCCTACGCTCGAATGGGGATGGCTGATGACTGCGCCCAATGTGGCGCTTGCCACCTTCGGAGCTTTCATGATGTTTACCTGCATCGAAGTAAAGCAGGCACCTGCTGCCATAACGAACATATCTAAGCTGACGTTCGGCATGTACCTCATGCACCTGTTCTTCCTCGGCCCAATAGCGCGGCTGTTTATACAGGGCGACGTAGCCAATCCCATCCTGCCCGTATGGCTGTCCATCCCCTGCATAGCCATCCTGACCTACATTGCTTGTATCGTCACCACAAAGCTCCTGTCTTATTTGCCGGGAAGCAAATACATCGTGGGATGCTGAAGAAACAATGAGCGCGCGAGGAGAAATCCTTTGTGTTTTGTAAAATCGCCGTACATGCCCGCTACGTACGCCGTATGAGTCTTCTTTGTACGGCGTACGTAGCGGGCATGTACGGCGATTGTATTGTGTACGTACGGCGTATGTAGTGAGCATGTACGGCGTGCGTGCAAAACATGGGGATGTATCAAAATAGCCTATAGAGCCTGGAAGGCTCTACGCTTGCTTAACCCCGTCT
>CAZZNO010000060.1:0-16414 GCA_964655685.1 uncultured Prevotella sp. | reverse complement strand
GTTAAGCAAGCGTAGAGCCTTCCAGGCTCTATAGGCTATTTTGATACACCCTCTTCTGTTTTATTAGATTTTAGCCCTCTTTATTATTATTCCTCAACGGCAGCCTGGGCGGCAGCAAGGCGTGCAATAGGCACACGGAATGGAGAGCAACTTACATAGTCGAGACCTACTTTGTGGCAGAATTTCACAGAAGAAGGCTCACCTCCATGCTCACCGCATATACCGCACTTGAGGTTCGGATTAGTAGAGCGTCCTTTCTTTACACCCATCTCTACGAGTT
The DNA here is from genome assembly GCA_964655685.1 of uncultured Prevotella sp. Lineage (GTDB taxonomy): Bacteria > Bacteroidota > Bacteroidia > Bacteroidales > Bacteroidaceae > Prevotella. The sequence goes on along the minus strand of CAZZNO010000060.1, from coordinate 16,134 downwards.
GTCCAACGCCTTTCTGATCAAGGACTTGGAACGGATCAACCTCAAGAATCTTTTGGTCAAGGTATGTGGGCAGGAACCTTGCCACATCGTCACGGCTATAGCCGTAAGTCATCTGTGTAAGGTCATTAGTTCCGAAGCTGAAGTAGTCGGCATACTTGGCGATAAGCTCCGCTGTAAGTGCTGCGCGTGGAATCTCTATCATTGTGCCAAGCTTGAAGTCTATTTCCATGCCTTCCTCGTCAAACAGCTCTTTTGCAGCCTTCCTTATCACTGCTTGCTGAGCTTCAAGCTCTTTTGCAGTGCCAACAAGCGGAACCATTATCTCAGGTTTCGGGTCGAATCCCTCCTTCTTTAGTTGCAGTGCTGCACCGAGAATAGCCTTAGTTTGCATGGCTGTAATTTCAGGATATGTTATTCCAAGACGGCAACCGCGCAAGCCCAGCATTGGGTTCACTTCACGCAGTGAAGCCACACGCAACTGTATGAACTCCAAGCTCTTGCCCATTTCGTCTGCCATAGCCTGCTGTCCCTTCAAGTCGTGAGGAACAAACTCATGCAATGGTGGGTCAAGCAACCTGATGTTTACAGGCATTCCGTCCATGCACTTCAAGATTCCGTAGAAGTCTTTCTTCTGCAAAGGAAGCAGTTTTGCAAGAGCCACTTCACGTCCTTCCTTTGAGTCGGCGAGAATCATCTCGCGCATTGCCTTAATCTTGTCGTTGTCAAAGAACATGTGCTCTGTGCGGCAAAGTCCTATGCCTACGGCACCGAAATTCTTTGCTACTTCTGCATCGTGTGGAGTATCGGCATTGGTACGTACCACCATGCGAGAATACTTGTTGCAAAGATTCATCAGTTCGGCAAAGTTTCCGGAAACCTCAGCAGGTTTCGTCTTTACCTCACCTTCATACACCTCACCTGTTGAGCCGTTTAGGGAAATATAGTCTCCTTCATGAAGAAGGACGCCGTCTATTTCAACGGTTCGTGTTTTATAGTCTACCAGAATGGCTCCTGCTCCTGATACGCAGCACTTGCCCATGCCTCTTGCCACTACAGCAGCATGTGATGTCATTCCGCCACGGGCTGTGAGAATACCCTCCGCTGCCGACATGCCTGCCAAATCCTCTGGCGATGTCTCAATGCGAACCATCACAACTTGGTGACCATCTTCGTGCCATTTTGCGGCATCGTCGGCGAAGAACACAATCTGTCCACATGCAGCACCCGGCGAAGCAGGCAGACCGCGTGTTAGGACTTTTGCCTTCTTTAAGGCATCCTTGTCAAATACCGGATGCAATAGTTCGTCAAGCTTGTTAGGCTCGCAACGCTCGATAGCTGTCTTTTCGTCAATCTCGCCCTCGTGCAGCAAATCCATTGCAATCTTTACCATTGCGGTACCAGTACGCTTGCCGTTACGGGTTTGCAGGAACCACAGCTTGCCTTCTTGCACGGTGAACTCCATGTCCTGCATGTCGTGGTAGTGCTTTTCGAGCTTGTCTTGGAGTGCATCGAGCTGAGCGTAAATTTCCGGCATAGCTTCCTCCATTGACGGGAACTTGGTAGCGCGTATTTCTTCAGCAATGCCCTGTTGCTTTGCCCAACGCAGCGACCCTTGCTTTGTAATTTGTTGCGGAGTGCGAATGCCGGCAACAACATCCTCACCTTGTGCGTTTACAAGATACTCGCCGTTGAAGACATTCTCGCCTGTAGCGGCGTCACGGCTGAAGCATACACCCGTTGCCGATGTGTTGCCCATGTTTCCAAATACCATAGCCATTACCGATACGGCAGTACCCCATTCTTGTGGGATGTCGTTCATCTTGCGGTAGAGAATGGCACGCTTGTTCATCCAAGAATCGAACACAGCGCATATTGCGCCCCAAAGCTGGTCAATAGGATTCTCAGGGAAGGCGCTGCCAGTCTGTTCCTTTATGGCTTCTTTGAAAAGCTTTACAAGCTGCTTCAGCTCGTCAACGTTCATTTCGTTGTCGAGAACTATGCCGCGCTGTGCCTTCACCTTTTCTATAATAGCCTCAAACGGATCTATGTCGTCTTTGTTGACAGGCTTCATGCCGAGCACCACGTCGCCGTACATTTGCACGAAGCGGCGATAGCTGTCATACGCAAAACGCTCGTTGCCAGTCTTCTCTGCGAGGCCTTTCACTACATCGTCGTTAAGTCCAAGGTTAAGGATGGTGTCCATCATGCCAGGCATTGACGCACGTGCGCCAGACCTTACGCTGACGAGAAGCGGGTTCTTGTCGTCGCCAAACTTCAGCCCCATAATGTTTTCAATGTGTCTCACGCCATTGACTACATCATCCCTAAGCAAGGCAACTACATCGTCTTTGCCCTTTTCGAAGTATTCGTTACAAACGTCTGTAGTAATAGTGAAACCTGGAGGCACTGGAACGCCTATGAGGTTCATCTCGGCAAGGTTTGCGCCCTTACCGCCAAGTAGGTTTCTCATGTCGGCACGGCCTTCTGCTTTGCCGTTACCAAAGGTATAAACCCTTTTATCGCTCATAAAACTTTTATAATTAAATTGGTTTAAATTACTAAGTAGATGACAATAATGTTTTTGCAAACTTAACATTGCAAAGATACATAATTAAATTTAATGCGCAAAGAAAACTATTAAAAATGTAATGTTAATGTTGCAATTTTCTTTGTTTGTACAAACAATAAGCGAAAAAAGTTTGTTAAATCGCTTTTTTACATTAAATTTGCAGTTTAAAAATGTAAGTATGGGTAGAAACAGAAAGCCAAACCAGATAATAGAGAACGTCACCATTGAGGCTGTTGCCTCTGAAGGCAAGTGCCTTTTCCATCACGAAAACATGGTTGTCTTCGTGCCTTTTTGCGTTCCGGGCGATGTCGTCGACGTGGAGATATTGAAGAAAAAGCATCATTATGCAGAGGGCAGGGTGCTTAACTTCATATCCAAAAGCAAGGTTCGCGCGGAGCCTTTTTGCGAACACTTCGGCATTTGCGGCGGTTGTAAGTGGCAGAACCTGCCTTATGAGGAGCAACTGAAAGCAAAGCAGCAGCAGGTGTACGATTTGCTGACGCGTATTGGGAAGGTAGAGCTTCCTGAGTTTATGCCCATTCTTGGCTCTGTAAAGACGCGTGAATACCGCAACAAACTTGAGTTTGGATGCTGTGACCGTAGGTGGTTTACCAAAGAAGAACTTCAGAATCCAGACCTCAGCTTGTCTGAAGGCGACCATTCTGCCATAGGCTTTCACATAACCGGAGCCTTTGACAAGATTTATCCAATACGCCGTTGCTGGCTTATGGACAATCTGCACAATGACATTCGCAACGAGATAGAGCGTTATGCAAAAGAGATTGGCATGACGTTTTACGATGTAAGAGCTCAGCATGGAGAGCTTCGCAACCTGATGTTCCGCAATTCGAATACGGGTGAATGGATGCTTCTGATCCAGTTCCACTATGACGAACCGGGCGATGAAGACAAGGCGAAGAATCTGTTGCAGCATATAGCCGACAGCTTCCCGCAAATCACGTCTTTGCTTTATGTGGACAATCAAAAGGGCAATGACACAATAGGCGACCTTGACCTTATTACATTTAAGGGCACCGATTTTATATATGAGACTATGGGCGACTTGCGTTTTAAGGTTGGTCCAAAGAGCTTCTACCAAACAAATACAGAGCAGGCGCATCGCCTATATGACGTTGCAAAAGGTTTTGCCTTCATGGGCAAGGCTGATGATGGTGGCGAAAAGAAACCTTTGATTTATGATCTTTATACGGGTACGGGCACTATTGCCAACTATGTGGCCCGCGATGCAAGCAAGGTGATAGGCATTGAGTATGTGCCGGAGGCTATAGAAGATGCCAAGGTGAACAGCCGGATAAACGGCATAGAGAACACTGAGTTCTTCGCAGGAGACATGAGGAAGATTCTTACCGATGATTTTATCCTTGAGCATGGACGCCCTGACATTATTATAACAGACCCTCCACGGGCAGGCATGCATCAAGACGTGGTGAATGTTATATTGAATGCAGCCCCTGAGCGTATAGTTTATGTGAGTTGCAACCCTGCCACGCAGGCACGTGACCTGTCCCTGCTCGACTCCGCCTACAAGGTGGAAGCGGTGCAACCGGTAGATATGTTTCCACATACTCCACATGTGGAAAATGTGGTGTTGCTGGCAAGAAGATGAGGCTTCGGTGTCGAGAATGTATAAATAAACATAAAAATTGGGCGTAAAGGTGCTGGCGCATTGATTTTTTTAATAACTTTGCAACCTAATTGGGTCTTACCCAATGCTACAAATCAGAAATAGGTCATTAGTTATTATAAATCAAAGGTAAAAACATTCAGAATGCGTCAGCTTAAGATTCAGAAAAGCATCACAAACCGCTCCAGCGAAGCTCTGGATAAGTATTTGGTGGAAATCGGTCGTGTGCCGATGATTACTGTCGACGAGGAGATAGAACTTGCGCAGAAAATCAGAAAGGGTGGCAAAGAAGGTGAGCGGGCAAAGGAGAAGCTTGTCAAGGCAAACCTCAGGTTTGTCGTTTCTGTTGCCAAGCAATATCAACATCAGGGTCTGGGACTTACCGACCTTATCGATGAAGGCAACATCGGCCTTGTGAAAGCTGCTGAAAAGTTTGACGAAACCCGAGGTTTCAAGTTCATTTCCTATGCAGTGTGGTGGATCAGGCAGAGCATTCTGCAAGCCATTGCTGAGCAGAGCCGCATAGTGCGCCTGCCGCTCAATCAGGTAGGTGCTTTGTCGAAGATTAATGCTGAAATCTCAAAGTTCGAGCAGAAAAACCAGCGTCGTCCTTCGGTGCAGGAACTGAGTAACCTGACAAACATCGACGAAACAAAGATTGACCAGACCATAAAGGCTGATAATCACCACATGAGCATCGACGCTCCATTCCAAGAGGATGATGACAACAGCATGGCTGATGTGCTGGCTTCAGGCGATGATAGCCGCGCTGACAAGCAGGTAGACTATGAGAGCATGGCAAAGGAGCTTGATACAGTCTTGCGCAATGTGCTGAAAGATCGTGAGATAACTATTGTGCGTGAGTGCTTTGGCATAGGTTGCCACGAGAAAGGACTTGAAGAAATTGGCGACCAACTTGGACTTACCCGTGAGCGTGTGCGCCAGATAAGAGAAAAGAGTATTGTGAAGCTGCGTGAAAGTGGCTATGCCAAGCTCTTGATAAAATATCTTGGATAATAAATATTTAAAATATTGCTAAGCCTGTAAAGTTTACAGGGAATGCCGTTACGCCGTAAGCGCATTGCGATTAAACTTTTGTCGCAATTCGTTTACGGCGTAATGGTTTATTGAAACCGCCGTATAAATGAGCTTTGAACGCCGTGCGTGTATGTTAGAAGCGCCGTGTGTATGGAGTAGGTTCGCCGTGTGTATGGAGTAGGTACGGCGTATGTATGGAGTAGGTACGCCGTACGTACGAGGCATAAGCGGCGTGCGAGACAATGTTGCGTATTTGTAAAGGAGAAAGGGGGCGGCTCTTTTACATGCTGAAAGAGAAGCCCAGCGAAAAGTATTCCTTAATCATCCAATAGCCGAGCTTGTCGTCCTTCTTGCGAGAATCGTCGAAGCGAGGGTAGAAGAAAATATCTGTTGAAAGATAGCGGTTAAACTTGAACGAAATAGTGTTTTCCCATTGAGCATCAGTACGTTCGTATGTAGTGTACCAGTAGAGGCGTGTCTTCCATCTTATATCATCTGAGAATTTCCAAGTGAGGTTTACCGTTATTTGCGAACCGAAATCGTTTAGAGAGTGATGGTCGGCATCAATGCCATTGCGTGAGGCAAGGGCAAGCCTGCCCACATACTTGAAGTTGTATGAGAATGGTGCGAGGTGTATGCTTCCGGTGAGCTTGTTTTTCAACCAGTTCACGTTATAGTCCATACCTACAGAGGCGTTGACGTTGAGAGGGGAGAAAAGGTCAGACTGGATATTGTTGCTGTTTCTGTTATAATGTCTTACAAATTGTGTCCAGCTCGTAAGCTGGAAAGTATAGTACCACCTTTTTGTGGCTTGCAATCCCAGCTTGCCTGTATAGCGGAGAAGGTCTTCAGATGGGCGCATGCTGTGGACGGTATCGCTTCGTGAAGTCTGCATTCCAAGCTTCATCTCAAGCGTGTTGTCCCACTTCACCTTCTGCTTGTTGTTATAGTTCGCGCTTAGGGTTACATTGCCAAGCATCGTATAGTTGCTTTCGCCACCTTGATACCAGTTGTCAGAGATATAGTTTTGTATTAGTTGCAGCTTATAATCGCCACCAAAATTCCAAAAGTTAGGCTTTAATACGATTACGTCAACTGGCAGAGGCTCAGCCTCTTGCGGCTTAGACTTGCTCACAATGTTCACCGGTGTTTCTGTTACTGTCTTAGGAGCCAATGCCGGTCCTGCCTTTTCAAGGTCGCGTTGCGTATTTACCACAAACTCAGGGTGTGTGAGGTATACATTTAGCAGTTGCTCCTCTAAAGGGCCAATGTTTTTGGACAGCGAAAAGGCATCGTGGGTTATTTGCCCATAAAAAGTCAGGGGCAAGAAGAATGGGGCTGTGTCGATGGGCTTGATTTTAGCTACCGACACGCTGTCTGCGTATATAGAATCCCGTAGCAAGGCAAGAGAGTCTAAATACTTTTTCTGCAATTTCTTTTCAGCCGTTTTTTCAGCATTGTTGTTATGTCGCGTGCGTAGCTGTGCACCGGCTTCCATTGTCGTGGAAAGCAAGAAAATAGCCAATATAAGAGTGCGGTAAAGCATAAACTTTATCTTTTTGTAGATTAAACCAATGCAAAGGTAACAATTATCGTGGAAAATACAAAATGAATTGTTGTACATCTCATAAAAAAGCTGTATCTTTGCATCAAATTATTCTTTAACATTTTAACCATCACAGATTGTGGCAGAAACAAAGTATATATTCGTCACGGGCGGTGTTGTTTCCTCGCTTGGAAAGGGAATAATCTCATCGTCAATAGGTAAGCTTCTTCAAGCGAGAGGCTACAACATCACCATCCAGAAGTTCGACCCCTACATCAACATCGACCCAGGCACGCTCAACCCGTATGAGCACGGCGAATGCTATGTGACGGTCGACGGAATGGAAACCGACCTTGACCTTGGGCATTATGAACGCTTTACGGACATAAAGACAACAAAGGCAAACTCTATGACCACCGGGCGCATTTACAAGTCGGTCATCGACAAAGAGCGTCGTGGAGATTACCTTGGCAAGACCATACAAGTGGTGCCACACATTACGGACGAGATAAAGCGAAACATCAAGCAGCTTGGGCAGAAATATCATTATGACTTTGTCATAACGGAAATTGGCGGCACTATAGGCGACATCGAGAGTGCGCCTTTCTTGGAGGCTATACGCCAAATGAAATGGGAACTCGGAAAGCGGGCTGTGAATATACACCTCACGTATATTCCTTACCTTAAGGCTGCCGGGGAACTTAAGACCAAGCCAACACAACACAGCGTCAAGGAGTTGCAAAGCGTGGGAATACAGCCAGACATTCTTGTGCTGCGTACGGAAAAGCATCTTGACGACGGCATTCGCAAGAAGGTTGCTGCTTTTTGTAATGTAGACCTTGACTGCGTGGTCCAGAGTGAGGATTTGCCAAGCATCTACGAAGTGCCTGTGAACATGCAGAATCAAGGGCTTGATACAGCTATCTTGCGCAAGGTTGGAGAACCTATTGGCCCGAAACCGGCTCTTGGTCCGTGGAGGTCATTCCTGGAGAGAAGAAAGAATGCGAAAGAATGTGTTCGCATTGGTCTTGTCGGCAAATACGATTTACAGGATGCCTACAAGAGCATACGCGAGAGCTTGTCGCAGGCTGGTACTTACAACGACCGCAAAACAGTCATCACGTTTATCAACTCTGAATACATTACGGAGGAGAATGTTGCTGAAAAGCTGAGCGGGCAAGACGGCATAGTAATCTGCCCGGGCTTTGGGCAACGTGGCATTGAGGGCAAGATTATAGCTGCCCATTACACCCGTACTCACGATATACCCACCTTCGGAATATGCCTTGGCATGCAGATGATGGTCATTGAGTTTGCGCGTGACGTGCTTGGTTATGCTGATGCCAATAGCCGTGAAATGGATGAGAAGACACCTCATAATGTCATCGACATAATGGAGGAGCAGAAGAACATAACCAACATGGGTGGCACTATGCGCCTTGGAGCTTACGAGTGTGACCTTAAGCAAGGCTCGCGCGTGTTCAATATATATAAGAAGGAGCATATTCAGGAACGCCACCGCCACCGCTATGAGTTCAACAACGATTACGAGAAGGAGTTTGAGCGCAATGGCATGATGTGTGTTGGACGTAACCCGGAAAGCGACTTGGTGGAGATTGTGGAAATACCATCACTCAAATGGTATATAGGCACTCAGTTCCATCCTGAGTACCAGTCTACGGTGCTTCATCCGCATCCGTTGTTCCTTGACTTTGTTAAAACAGCGATAGAAAATTCAAAATCACAAGTTCAAAATTCAAAATGAGTAATATGAGTTGGGCTCTTAACTTTTAAGCCCAACTTCGAAGCTCAAACTTTAAAACATAAAATGGACAGAAATTCAATTATCGGCTTCATACTTATAGCCGTTGTCCTTATCGGATTCAGCTGGTATTCTCGTCCGTCAGAAGAAGAACAGAGAGCCGCTTTCGTGAAAGACTCTATTGCGCAGGCAAATAGAGCCCAGGCAGAAAAGGCAGCTAAGACTGCCGAATTCAAACGTCAGCAGGCTGCAAAGGCGAAGATTGCTGAAGATACCACCGCGCTATTCCATAAGGCTCTTACTGGAAAGGCACAGAATGTTGTTCTCCAAAACAGCAAGGTCGCTCTTACGCTGAGCACAAAGGGCGCTACGGTAACAAAGGCTTATCTTAAAAATGAAAAAGGAGGCAGGCGTTTTGTAGGACATAACATTGCTGACAAGAGTGGAAAGAGCGACGATAAGAATGGCCTTACCCTTTTTCAGGGTAAGGACCAGAGCCTGAACTTCACACTTGTGGCAAAGGAAATGAACATTAACACTGCCGATCTGTACTTCACGCCTTCTGCGGTTACAGACTCTACTGTAATACTTACTGCTGAGGCTGGGCAAGGTAAAAAGCTCGTTCTGTCTTACAGGTTGGGCAATGATTATATGCTTCACATGTCGTTGCGGGCTATAGGCATGAGCGGACTTTTTGACCCGAATGCGTCAAAGCTCAATGTCGATTGGCATGACATGATAAAGGAGCAGGAGCGTGGGTTCACGTTTGAAAACAGATATGCCCGCCTTGACTGGAAGAATACAGACGGAGGTACCGATTATTTAAGCGAGAGCTCCAATAAGCAGGAAACCACAGAGGAGATGATGGATTGGGTGGCTTTCAAAAACCAGTTCTTCTCAGCTGTGATTATTTCAAAGAGTGGTTTTGACAAAGGAGCAGACTTGCAAAGTACGATTTATGACAAGAAAGCTCAGGAAAATCGCAAGGTACGTTACCTGAAGGATTTGAAGGCAAATATGAAGACAGCTTTTGACCCATCGGGCGCAAAGGCTTCTGAGTTTGAGTTTTATTATGGGCCTAACGATTTCTACATATTAAAGAATGTGGAAAAGCAGAGCACATTTGGCAAGGAACTTGACATGGAGCGCATTGTTTACCTTGGTTGGCCGCTTTTCCGTATCATAAACCGTTGGTTTACAATGCCGGTATTCACATGGCTTACTTCATGGGGATTCAACATGGGTATTGTGCTCATTCTCATCACCTTGCTCCTTAAGGCAATTACATATCCAATGGTCAAGAAAAGCTACATGTCTTCTGCAAAGATGCGTGTGCTTAAACCAAAGCTTGACGAGGCAACGAAGCAATACGACAAGCCGGAGGATGCTATGCAAAAGCAGCAGGCTATGATGTCGGAATATGCAAAGTATGGCGTTTCTCCTTTGAGCGGGTGCTTGCCGATGCTCATTCAGATGCCTATCTGGATTGCGATGTTCAACTTTGTTCCTAATGCCATACAGCTTCGTGGCGAAAGCTTCCTGTGGATGAATGACCTTTCCACGTATGACCCGATTGTGGAATGGAGCTCCAACTTGTGGCTTATTGGCGACCATCTTTCTTTGACGTGTATACTCTTTTGCGCTGCACAGATAATCTATTCATGGTTTACAATGCAGTTGCAGAAAGACCAGATGGTGGGACAACAGGCTGAGCAAATGAAGATGATGCAGTGGATGATGTATCTTATGCCTCTGATGTTCTTCTTCATCTTCAACGATTACTCTGCAGGTCTTAACTTCTACTACTTTATCTCTCTGCTTTTCTCGGCTATAATCATGTTTGTCCTTCGTAAGACTACCAACGACGAAAAGCTTCTCGCTATCCTGGAGAAACGCTATAAGGAAAACAAGGCTAACCCGAAGAAAATGAGCGGTCTTGCTGCTCGTATGCAGGCTTTGCAGCAGATGCAGCAACAGCAGATGGAGGCGCAAAGGAGAAACAAAAAGTAATCTGTTTATCACGCCGTCGCTTTGCGACGGTCAAAACAAAGAACTATGAACAAAGCCATAGCAATGCTTCTTGGGGCAATGCTTGCAGTAGCTCCGATAGCTGAAGCACAAACAATGATAGGTAAAAGCAATATTACTTTAACCAGCGACCTCATGTCTCCTGAAGCCCTGTGGGCAATGGGACGTATTGGTTCTTATGCTGTATCACCTGATGGCAAAAATGTTGTGTATCAGGTGAGCTACTATAGTGTAAAGGAGAACAAGAGCCACACGGTGCTCTACATCCAGAGCACTAAGGCTGGCAAAACTATAGTCGCTCCTACACTTCTCACTAAGGATGCAACGAGTGAAAGTGACCCTGCATGGATTGAGAACGGCACTAAGATAGCCTTCCTTCGTGATGGGCAATTGTGGAAAATGAACTTGGATGGCTCTGCTCGCGTGAAGCTTACAGACTCGAAGATAGATGTCGAGGGCTTTAAGTTTTCACCTGACGGCTCTAAGGTTATACTCATAAAGAGCTTGCCTTATCATGAGTCGATAAAGCAAAATCCTTCTGATTTGCCAAAAGCTACGGGGCGGCTTATTACCGACCTTAACTACCGTCATTGGGATCATTATGTAGAGAGTGTGGCTCATCCTTTTGTTGCAAATGTCAATGGTGACAAAGTTGATGAAGGCGTGGATATTCTGCATGGCGAGCCATACGAATGCCCGATGGCACCATTTGGCGGTATCGAGCAGCTCGATTGGAGCAAGGACTCAAAGAATATTGCTTATACCTGCCGCAAAAAGACAGGCATGGACTACGCCATCTCCACCGATGCTGACATCTACCTTTATAATGTAGCCGCAAAAACCACGCGCAATCTTTGTAAGCCGGAAGGCTATAAAGAGCCAAAGATAGACCCGACAAAGAGTATGCGCAATCAAGCTGTCAATCATCAGAGTGGTGACATGCAAGTGGGATATGATGTCAATCCTGCTTTCTCACCTGATGGGCAATATATCGCTTGGCAAAGTATGGCACGTGACGGCTATGAAAGTGATAGAAACCGCTTGTGCATCATGAACCTTGCAACAGGGGAGAAGCGGTATGTGACAGAAAGCTTTGATTCTAATGTAGATGGCTTTATTTGGGCAAACGATAGCAAGACACTTTACTTTACGGGCTGTTGGCATGCTGTAGAAAATGTTTATCAAACAAACCTTGAAGGCAAGGTCATGCAAGTTAGTGATGGCCAGTGGGCAGACTATGGCTCACTTCAAATGCTTGGTTCAGGAGTAAAGGATAAGTCTTTGATTGTTACGCGCCATTCTATGCTTCATCCTGATGAGCTTTATATTCTTACGCCTGGTAAGAAAGAGAAGGCTGCAAAGCTTGTGGCAATAACTGCTGAAAACAAGCATGTCTTTGACCAGCTTGCGTTGCCTACTATACAGCAGCGTTGGGTGAAGACTACTGATGGCAAGGAGGAACTTGTATGGATTATACTTCCACCTCATTTTGATGAAACAAAGAAATATCCCACATTATTATATTGTGAAGGAGGCCCGCAAAGTCCGGTTTCGCAATTCTGGAGCTATCGTTGGAATTTCTCTATAATGGCTGCTCATGGCTATGTCATTGTTGCTCCAAATCGTCGTGGTCTGCCTGGCTTTGGTTCTGCATGGAATGAGGAAGTATCTCAGGATTGGACAGGGCAGTGCATGCGTGATTATCTTTCTGCTATAGATGATGCAACGGCAAATTTGCCTTATGTTGACAAAAACAGGCTTGGAGCTGTAGGAGCTTCCTTTGGAGGCTTTTCTGTTTATTATCTTGCCGGTCATCATAATAAGCGCTTTAAGTGTTTTATTGCGCATGACGGTGCATTCAATCTGGAGTCCATGTACACAGATACAGAAGAAGCTTGGTTCTCTAACTGGGAGTATGATGATGCATATTGGAATAAGAATCAGACGGATGCAGCTAAGCGCACTTATGAAAATAGCCCGCATCGTGCCGTTGACAATTGGGATACGCCTATCCTGTGCATCCACGGTGAGAAAGACTATCGTATCAATGCCAATCAAGGATTTGGAGCTTTTAATGCTGCACGCATGAAAGGAATCCCAGCGGAGTTGCTTCTTTTCCCCGACGAGAACCATTGGGTGCTTAAACCACAAAATGGTATACTATGGCAACGTACATTTTTCAATTGGTTAGATAAATGGTTAAAATAAAATGGTAGAAACAGTACAAAGAAAGCTCAGCGACTCAAAAGCACTGCGGTGGACGGCCTTGGTGTTGCTTGCTGGAGCTATGTTTTTCGCCTACATTTTCGTAGACATCCTGTCTCCTATGCAGGCTTTGTTGCAAGAATCACGTGGTTGGGACCCAGAGGCATTTGGTCATTATGCCGGTTCTGAGACATTCCTCAATGTATTCGTATTCTTCCTTATCTTTGCCGGTATTATTCTCGACAAGATGGGCGTACGTTTCACGGCAGTTCTTGCTGGTGGAGTGATGGTGCTTGGAGGCGCTATAAATTATTATGCTGTAACAGATGCTTTTACGGACAGTGCAGTAGAGTCGTTTTTTAACGGCATTCTGAATTTTCCGCAAGCTTGGTGGAATGTTACGCCGTGGTATGACGGAATGCCTGCTTCAGCAAAGCTTGCGTCCATCGGCTTTATGGTCTTTGGTTGTGGCTCTGAGATGGCAGGTATCACAGTAAGTCGTGGTATTGTAAAATGGTTTACAGGCCATGAGATGGCATTGGCTATGGGTATCGAGATGGCTATAGCTCGTGTTGGTGTGGCAGTTGTGATGGTTGGAGCTCCCGCCATTGCTGCGATGTCCACTCCTCCAAGTGTAAGCCGTCCTGTAGCAGTGGCTTTATTCCTGCTTTGTGTCGGGCTCATCAGTTTCATAACCTATGGATTCATGGATAAGAAGCTTGATGAGCAAGGAGCTGTTGAGGAGAAAGATGATCCATTCAAAGTATCGGATATCAAGTACATTCTTACAAGCCGTATGTTTTGGGTGGTCGCTCTGCTTTGCGTACTTTATTACAGTGCAATCTTCCCATTCCAGAAGTATGCTATAAACATGCTCCAATGCAACCTCGGCTTTACTGCTAAGCAGGCAGGCTTGGTGTTCTCAGTATTTCCGCTTGGGGCTGCCGCTGTTACACCTTTCCTTGGCAACTTCCTTGATCACAAGGGAAAAGGAGCGTCAATGCTTATCCTTGGTGCGATATTGCAGATTATTTGTCACCTGACCTTTGCTTTCGTGGTACCTGCTACTCACAGTGTTGCAATAACTATGACGGCAATCGTGGTGTTGGGCATTAGCTTCTCACTTGTGCCGGCGGCTTTGTGGCCTTCTGTACCTAAGCTCATTGAGCCAAAGTTGATAGGCAGCGCTTATGCTCTAATATTCTGGATTCAAAACATAGGCTTGTATGCTTTCCCAATGATTATTGGCTCGGTGCTTGCAAGTACGAATCCTGGTGTTACTGATCCTTTGAAGTATAACTATACCGTTCCTATGTGCGTGTTTGCAAGCCTTGGTGTAGCAGCAATGCTTCTTGGTTTCTATTTAAAAGTAATAGATAAAAAGGGTGGATATGGACTTGAAGAACCTAATATAAAGGGTTAATCTTCAAATGAAGAATGATGCTGTAAAGCGTTGGGCTGTACTCTTCATCGCAGCTTTAGTGATGATGTCAGGCTATGTCTTTTGGGACGTAGTGTCGCCTGTGTCTACAATTCTTAAGTCTCCTTACAGTGAAGGAGGAATGGCTTGGACATCGGCAGAGTACGGCTTCTACGCTGGCAGCTATTCCATATTCAACATCTTCCTTTTGATGCTATTTTTTGGTGGCATCATTCTTGACAAGTGTGGCATACGCATCACAGGGCTTTTGGCCACGGGCTCTATGCTTCTTGGTGCCCTTGTAAATTATTACGCCATAAGCGTGATTAGCCCATCCCAACAGTTAATTCCTTGTTTTACACTTGGTGGCTTTATTCCATCACCAATAAAAGTACAGGTATTGGTGGCTTCAATGGGCTTTGCCCTGTTTGGTATGGGCTGCGACATAACGGGAATTACCGTTTCTAAGATTATTACCAAATGGTTTACTGGGCATGAATTGGCTTCTGCAATGGGTATACAGGTAGCGATGGCTCGTTTGGGAACAGCTTCTGCACTTAGTTTTAGTCCTTTGATAGCTTCTGCATTTGGTATCTCTACATCTATTTTGGTTGGCGTTATAATACTAATAATAGGATTTGTATTATTTACCTTATACTGTTTTCTTGATAAGCGATACGATGCGGAAACAGGGCGTGCACATTTTAGACAAAGAGATTTGGAGTCTACGCAAGCACGAGCAGGCGAAGAAACGTTTCGTTTTCACGATTTCCTCCGTGTAGTTCGTAATCCTGTTTTTTGGCTTATAGTTATTTTGTGTGTCTTTTATTATAGCAGCATTCGTCCTTTTATGAAGTTTGCCACAGATATAATGGTAAATACGTATGGCGTTAATGAGACAAGTGCGGGCTGGATAGTTTCGGCTATCCCATACGGAGCTATAGTTTTAAGTCCACTTTTCGGAGCTTTATATGACAGGATTGGGCGAGGTACTTTGCTTATGCTTATAGGCTGTATAATACTGACACTGAGCCATGTTTGCTTGGCATTTCCTCTTTCTCATTCTTCTGCTTATGCTTTGGCGGTAATGTTTTTTGAAGGCGTGGCTTTCTCTTTAGTCCCTGCAGCTTTATGGCCAAGCATCCCTAAAATAGTGCCATTAAAACAGCTTGGTACAGCTTATAGCATTACGTACTATATTCAGAATATAGGGCTTATGCTTGTGCCTGTATGGGTAGGTCATGTAGTTGATGCCTGCACTGCACCATCAGGCATAATAGATTATACGCGGCCAATGTTGATTTTCATTAGTTTTGGCGTTGCGGCTATTATTGTTTCAGTGATATTGCTTGTTTGGGATCATAAATATCATTATGGTCTTGAAGAAAAGAATATTAAATAGTATGGCGTATCATAATGAATTAGGCAAATGGGGCGAAGAATATGCCACAAAATATTTGCAGGATAAAGGCTATATAATAATGGAGCGTGATTGGCGTTATGGGCGAAGTAAGCGCGACATTGACATTATTTGCAAGACCGCAGATCGTACAACTGTTGTTTTTGTAGAAGTTAAGACTCGGTCGCATGAAGAAGTGGTGGCCCCGGAGTTTGCTGTTAATAGGCGAAAGATAAGAAATATAGGGCAAGCTGCTGACAATTATGTTAAGATGAACAATATTGTGGAATATCTTAGATTTGATATTATTACAATAATCGGGCAAGAAGGCAGCTGCAATATTAAATTAAATCACATGGTTGATGCTTTCAATCCAATGCTTGTTTAATTACTTTAGATAGGTGCCCGCTGGTGGACGTTATTATCTATGATATAAAAAAAGAAATCCCCTTTCTACGGAAAGGGGATTATTTTGTAATATATAACTTATTCTTTTTACTTTGTATATAAGAATCTCTTGAT
>CAZZNO010000059.1:0-16546 GCA_964655685.1 uncultured Prevotella sp. | reverse complement strand
TGTTTTTGGCATGGACACAACTGTCAAGAATTTAGACCGCCAAAATCAAATATAGATTATTGGACAAAGAAAATCAATCGCAATCGTGAGCGTGACAAAGAAGAGCAGAAACGTCTTGCGGAAATGGGATGGCACGTCATTGTTGTTTGGGAGTGCCAGCTTAAAGCGGATAAACGGGAAAAGACATTGGAGTCGCTTGCTTATACACTCAATCACATTTATCTTCAAGACCATATTGTTGCCTACCCACGACTGGAAGAAGATGCAGATTATGATATTGCAGCTGAAAATTCATTTCAAACATCTTAGTAAGTTTTGCACAAAAAATAGAGTAAAATGTCATAGACAATTCCTAATCTCCAAGATGGTCTTTTCCATTTCGTCAGCATCAGCCTTTCGAGCCCCAAACCCATCTAACTGGCGGAGTATACCATCTGCGTTGTCTGTCATTTCGTAATTATCTTCTTTAGCAGGTTTCAACTGTGCTGTAAGCCCTTTGAGATAGTCAAGATAAATAGAGAGAAGTGCATCTGCATAGCGCAAAGTAAGGGGAATGAAGGCTTTAAGCGCTGAAGAATGTAGTGAAGTTTGTGATTGGGCGATATTTCAGCCATTTGGATGTCGTGGATGCTCGTGGGGTTTTATAAAGAAAAATGACAAAAAACAGGGGTCTGGAGAGAGGGCAAAGTAGAAGCTGAAAAGTTTGGAATTTGGCGTTTCTTGACGCTCTGCGATGCTCGTAAGGCGTTTGTGTGTGGTCTTTACGGCGTATATGCACGACTAATACGGCGTAGATAAGTGACTATTACGGCGTGGGAATGTCTTCTTTACGGCGTAAAGAGGATGCCTTTACGGCGTAAAGAAGATGATGAAAAATAGGAATTTTTGCGAAAAACTGCAATGTGCTTATTGTCAGATAGTTGCAACTCCGCCTGAGAATCGCGTATTTGCGACCGACCTACTGCCTCGTTGAGAATACACGATTCTCAGACGGCCTTTTGTAAAATTTTGTGGTTTGAATTATAATAAATTGTCCCTTGAATGGTTCTTAATCATAACCTTTTGGCACGGATTTATAAAAAATAGTGGATAATTTATAGATTTTCTTGTTCAAAAAAGAAAACATTATTATCTTTGCACCCGAAAATATGGTCACGACCCCTTTGTATGGGGGATGGCGGTATAGTAAAACAAACAACAGACAGATGAAAGTATTAAAATTTGGCGGAACATCGGTAGGTTCCGTGAAAAGCATTCTAAGCTTAAAGCACATTGTGGAGAGAGAGGCACGCCGGCAGCCCATTGTTGTTGTCGTGAGCGCCTTGGGTGGCATTACAGACCAGCTCATCTCCACGTCTCACATGGCACAAGAGGGTAAGGAAGACTGGAAACAGAGCTTCGGGCAGATGGTGGACAGGCATCACAAGATGATTGACACAATCATCACCGACACCAACGACCGTGAGCGACTGTTCAATACCGTGGATGCTCTTTTTGAGCAGCTCCATTCTCTTTATTACGGTGTTTACCTCATTCGTGACCTCAGCCGCAAGACCCTCGACATGATAGTGAGCTATGGCGAAAGGCTCAGCTCCAATATTGTTTCGACGCTTGTGAAAGGTTCAAGATGGGTTGACTCGCGCCAGTTTATAAAGACAGAGCCTGTGAACGGCAAGAACACGCTTGACAGCGAGCTTACGAACAGGCTGGTGAAGGAAGCCTTTGCCGACCTCGCGCGCATAACCCTCGTGCCCGGTTTTATAGCTTCCGACCGCTACACAGGCGAGACCACGAACCTCGGACGGGGCGGCTCCGACTATACGGCGGCAATCATTGCGGCTGACCTTAACGCTGAGATTCTTGAAATTTGGACTGACGTGGACGGCTTCATGACCGCCGACCCGCGCGTCATAAAGACGGCTTACACCATCGACGAGCTGAGCTATGTAGAGGCAATGGAGCTTTGCAACTTCGGCGCAAAGGTGGTCTATCCGCCTACCATCTATCCCGTACGCATAAAGAATATCCCCATAAGGGTGAAGAACACTTTCAATCCCGACGCGCCGGGAACTATCATCAAAGACAAGATACAAAACGACCATAAGCCCATCAAAGGCATTTCGAGCATTAAGAATACCACGCTGATCACCGTGTCGGGCATGGCTATGGTGGGCGTCATAGGCGTAAACCGCCGCATCTTTACCGCCCTTGCCGACAATGGCATAAGCGTGTTCATGGTGTCGCAGGCTTCTTCTGAAAACTCCACGTCTATAGGCGTACGCGACGAGGATGCCGACGAGGCAGTGAAAGTGCTCAACAGCGAGTTCGCCTCGGAGATTGAAGACGGCGCCATGTTCCCGATGCACGTCGAGAGCAATCTTGCTACGGTGGCTATCGTGGGCGAGAACATGAAGCACACGCCCGGCATAGCGGGCAAGCTTTTCGGAACCCTCGGACGAAGCGGCATTTCCGTCATTGCTTGCGCTCAGGGCGCGTCGGAGACCAACATCTCTTTTGTGGTGCAGTCGCAAAGCCTGCGCAAGACGATGAATGTGCTCCACGACTCTTTCTTCCTTTCAGAATACAAAGTCCTCAACCTGTTCATCTGTGGAGTGGGGACGGTGGGCGGAAAGCTCATTGAGCAGATACGTGCCCAATATGAGGAGCTGAAGGAGCACTCGCGCCTGAAACTGAACGTGGTGGGCGTGGCAAGCTCTCACAACGCCATCTTCTCGCGCGACGGCATCGACCTCGAACACTATCGTGAGCTGCTGAAGGCTTCTGAGCCAAGCAACCCGGAGAAGCTGAAAGAGAGCGTGATTGGCATGAATATCTTCAACTCGGTGTTCGTAGATTGTACGGCATCGAAAGAGATTGCCGGACTTTACCAGACGTTCCTCGACCATAACATAAGCATTGTGGCTGCCAACAAGATTGCCGCAAGCTCCTCTTACGAGTGCTACGCCAAGCTGAAGCAGACGGCGATGAGGCGCGGCATAAAGTTCCTTTTCGAGACCAATGTGGGTGCCGGACTGCCTATAATAGGCACCATCAACGACTTGCGCAATTCCGGCGACCGCATCCTGAAGATAGAAGCTGTGCTCAGCGGCACGCTCAACTTTATATTCAACGAGATTTCAGCCGACTGCCCGTTCTCAGAAACCGTGCGCCGTGCCAAGGAACAGGGCTACTCTGAGCCCGACCCGCGCATCGACCTCAGCGGGACTGACGTAATCCGCAAACTTGTTATCCTGACCCGTGAGGCTGGTTATCGTGTTGAGCAGGAAGACGTTGAGAAGCACCTTTTCGTGCCCGACAAGTATTTCGAGGGCTCGCTTGACGACTTCTGGAAGCATCTGCCTGAGCTTGACGCCGACTTTGAGCAGCGCAGGCAGAAGCTTGAAGCTGAGGGCAAGCGCTGGAGATTTGTGGCTACGATGGATCATGGCAAAACCGACGTGGCGCTGAAGGCAGTAGGGCAGGACAGCTCTTTCTATAATCTTGAGGGCAGCAACAACATTGTCATGCTGACCACCGAGCGTTATAAGGAGTACCCCATGCTTATACAGGGCTATGGTGCCGGGGCAAGCGTCACGGCTGCCGGAGTGTTCGCTAACATCATAAGTATAGCTAATGTGTAATCAACATCCCTTCCCTTTGGGAGGGGTTTTGAGTAGGCTTTTTAAATACTTTTGATTATGAAACACATTATTATCTTGGGCGATGGCATGGCAGATCATGCAGTGGAGCGGCTTGGAGGCAAGACGCTACTGCAATATGCCGACACGCCTTATATGGACATGCTGGCGCGGCGCGGGCGCACGGGCCGCTTGATGACTATCCCCGACGGCTTTCATCCTGGCTCAGAGGTTGCCAATAGCAGTATTCTCGGCTACGACCAGAACAAAGTATATGAAGGGCGCGGGCCGCTCGAGGCTGCGAGCATAGGCTACGACATGGCTCCCGAAGACCTTGCCCTGAGGTGTAATATAATATGTGTGGGCGGCGGAAAGATAATAACCCACAACGGCGGAAACCTGTCTACGGAGGACGGCACGACGCTGATGCGCTATCTTGACGAAAAGCTCGGAAACAAGAACGTGAAGTTCATTCCGGGCATACAATACCGCCATCTCTTGGTGGTGAAGTATGGCAGCAAGCACATCGACTGTGCTCCGCCTCATGATCATCCCGACGAGGAGTGGCAGCCACTGCTCGTAAAGCCTGAGAAGGGCTGGGAAGACAAGCATGAACCTATAATTGGTTTCGACGGCAAGCCCACGGGCGAAGTGCGCATGTCGGCTCGCGAGACGGCTGACTTGCTCAACAGCCTTATAGTCAAGAGCAAGTCACTGCTTGAAAGCCATCCTTATAACAAGGAGAAGGCAGCGCGCGGCGAGCGCATGGCAAACATCATCTGGCCCTGGGGCGGCGGCTATCGTCCGTCGATGAAGACGCTACAGCAGAAATATCCGCAGATAAAGACAGGCAGCTGCATCTCAGCGGTTGACCTTATAAGGGGCATTGGTCAGTATGCCGGTCTTGACATAATAAAAGTTCCGCGTGCCACCGGACTTGCCGACACCAACTATGAGGGCAAGGCTCATGCCGCCATTACCGCCCTTTACAATCAGGACTTTGTTTACTTGCATTGTGAGGCGAGCGATGAGGCTGGGCATGACGGCAACCTTGAGCTGAAGCTTCGCACGATAGAATATCTTGACCACCGCATAGTGGAGCCTATTTATAACGAGGTGAAAACATGGGACGAGCCTGTGGCTATAGCCGTTCTTCCCGACCATCCCACGCCTGTGGAGGTGCGCACGCATGTCAAGGAGCCTGTGCCGTTCCTGTTCTGGTATCGCGGCATTGAACCTGACAGCGTTCAGCTTTACGACGAGGTGTCGTGCGTGAGTGGCTCCTACGGAATGCTGCATCTCACTGAGTTTATGGATACATTCATGAAACTGTAAAGCCAAGGCGCTGTCTTTGCGCGTCGGCTTTTATTCCAATAATAAAAATGAAATATTACAGCACCAATCATAATGCGCCGCTTGCGACATTGCGCGAGGCGGTTGAGAAAGGGCTTGCGCCTGACCGCGGACTTTACATGCCCGAGCGGATAAAGACGCTTCCGCAGGATTTTTTCGACAATATAGACAAGCTCTCCTTTCAGGAAATAGCTTTTGAGGTGGCTAAGGCGTTCTTCGGCGAGGACGTAGAGGAGGACGCTTTGAAGCGCATTGTCTACGACACACTGTCGTTTGACACGCCTGTCGTGCCCGTTTCGTCAAAAAATGCCAATGGCGAGGCTTCCATCTATTCGCTTGAGCTTTTCCACGGCCCCACGCTTGCTTTCAAGGATGTAGGGGCGCGCTTCATGGCAAGGCTCTTGCAATATTTCATTCGCAAGGACCGCGAGAAGACAGGCGACAATCGCATGGTGAACGTCCTTGTGGCTACGAGTGGCGACACGGGCTCAGCCGTTGCCAATGGTTTCCTCGGCGTGGAGGGCATTCATGTTTACGTGCTTTATCCTAAAGGCAAGGTGAGCAAGATTCAGGAAAGCCAGTTCACCACCCTTGGCAGGAACATTACGGCAATAGAGGTCGACGGCGTGTTCGACGATTGCCAGGCGCTGGTGAAGAATGCTTTTATGGACAAGGAGCTGAATGCTCACATGGTTCTGACATCAGCAAACAGCATCAACGTGGCGCGTTTCCTGCCGCAGGCGTTTTATTATTTCAACGCTTATGCACAGCTGAAGCGCATGGGCAGGATTTCCGTTGAAAATAATCGTCAGAGCAACTTTGTAGTTTGCGTGCCGAGCGGCAACTTTGGCAACATCACGGCAGGCTTGTTTGCGTCAAGGATGGGCTTGCCTGTGGCTCATTTCATTGCGGCAAACAATGCCAACAATGTTTTCTTCAACTATTTGCAAACAGGCGAATATCATCCGCAGCCAAGCAAACAGACGCTGGCTAATGCTATGGACGTGGGTGCGCCAAGCAATTTCGCACGCATTCTTGACCTTTATAACAACGACTGGAAGGCTATTTGCCACGATATAAGCGGCGCGACCTACAGCGACGACAGCATTCGCCGGACCATGAAGGAGTGCCATGACGAGACCGGATATGTACTCGACCCTCATGGAGCCTGTGGCTATCAGGCTTTGAAAGAGCAGTTGCGTGAAGCACAGGTAGGCGTTTTCCTTGAGACAGCCCATCCTGCGAAGTTCAAGGAAAAGGTGGATGCCATTCTTGGAACCGACATTGCCATCCCCGACCGCTTGCAGGCTTTCATGCGTGGCAAGAAGCAGAGCGTAGAGATGGAGAATAGTTTCGACGATTTCAAGAAGTTCCTGATGGAGCAATAAAAGATTTTCAGCGGCTTTTGCGCTATAAGGATTTATTCCAGGTCGCTGAACTTCTTCTGTCCTTTGGCATAATATCGCCAAAGGATGCTGTAGTTCTTTCGCTGTGGCACGGGGTTGAGCTTGCGTGTTTCGGCAATCAGCTCACGGTCTTTGTCAAAGTCGTGCTTCCATTTTTTGAAAGCACGGCGGCCTTTTATCACCGCCTTGAAGTCTCCCCAGCTGCGTTTCAGAACCAGCATTTCGATGGCTGCAAGCCAGTCGAGCAACGTCCTGACGTGCATCACGTGGCTAAGCTCATTGTCGGGAAGATTCTTGTAGAGTATTGTAAGGTTGTTGCGGAAGTTGAGGAAAGTCTTCATGGGGTTGCTTTTTGGCAGGGTGCCGCCGCCTACGTGATAGACTTCGCTTTCGGGCACGCACACTATTCTTCTGCCACGTTGCCGCAGCCTCCAGCACAGGTCTATTTCCTCTTGGTGGGCAAACAGCCGCCCGTCGAGGCCTCCGCACTGCCAGTAGTCGTTCGACCTAATCATAAGGCACGCCCCTGTAGCCCATAGCACGTCCATTGTGTAATCATACTGCCCGTTGTCGCGCTCCACGGTGTCAAATATGCGTCCGCGGCAGAAAGGATAGCCGTAGCGGTCGAGAAATCCGCCCGATGCGCCTGCATATTCAAACGAATCCTTGTCGGCTTCTGACAAGAGCTTGGGCTGGCAAGCCGCCACGTCCTTGTAGTTGTCCATGTATTCTATGAGGTTCGTGAGCCAGTGGTGGGTAACCTCGACATCAGAATTGAGCAGGACATAATATTCATAGCTTCCGCCAATGCCCTTTAAAGCCCTGTTGTAGCCTTCTGCAAAGCCGTAGTTGCGATCCAGCTGGATGGTCTTCACCATAGGGTAGCGCGCCTTCACCATCTGCATGGAGTCGTCGGAAGAAGCATTGTCGGCAACCCAAATGTCGGCTTCATCGTTGGTGTACTTTATCAGGGTGGGCAAATATTGGCTTAACATAGCCAGCCCGTTCCAATTGAGAATTACAACTGCCGTGCGCATATTTTACGTTTTTTCTGTTTGTCGTTATTCTATGTTTGCCATCAAGGCGCTTTTGTCGAAGTTGAAGCCGCCCAGCTTCACTTTTATTATTTCATTGTCCAACGCCTCGTCAGCTTGGGCTGGCGGCAGCTCCACACGAATATAATTCTTGGTGAAGCCATGCATTGCCCTGCCTCGTGCAGCCTTCTCGAACAGCACCTCGGCTTCCTGCCCTATGTGGGCGGCGTAGAAGTCTGTTGTCTTCTGTTCTGAGAGTTTCAGCATTCGCTGCACACGCTCTTTCTTGTCCTTGTCGTTTACCTTATATTTAATGGCGAGCGCCGACGTGCCCGGCCGCTCTGAGTAGGGGAAAACGTGTAGCTGGGTCACAGGCAGCGACTCTATGAAACGATAGCTGTCCTCAAAGCATTCGGGGCGTTCGCCACGGCAACCCACCATCACGTCTACGCCGATGAAGGCATCAGGCATGAGGCGCTTGATTAGCTGTATCTTATGTGCGAACACGTCGCGTGTGTAGCGGCGGTGCATAAGGCGCAGCACTTCGTCGCTTCCGCTTTGCAATGGAATATGGAAATGGGGCATGAATGCTCGGCTATTGGCGCAATATTCTATCAGCTCATCGTCAATAAGGTCGGGTTCAAGAGAGCTTATCCTGTATCTTTTTATGCCTTCGACTTTGTCGAGAGCCTTCACAAGGTCGATAAAACGCTCGTGGGTGGTCTCGCCGAAGTCGCCGATGTTCACTCCTGTGAGCACAATCTCCTTGCCGCCTTCGCTGGCTGCCTGCTCTGCCTGGGCAACGAGCGAGGCGATGGATGGATTTCTGGAGAAGCCGCGGGCGTAGGGGATGGTGCAATAAGTGCAGAAATAGTTGCAGCCGTCTTGCACTTTCAGGAAGTAGCGTGTGCGGTTTCCGCGCGAGCAAGAAGGCTGGAAAGTCTTGATGTCCTTGGTCTTGACGTGGTGGAAACGGTGCAGGTGCCCTTCTCGTGGCTGGCTCCATGCGTCTGAAAGATATTGTATGAGGTTAGCTTTCTCATTTGAGCCAAGCACCAGGTCTACGCCGTCTATCTTGCTCACCTCCTCGCTGTCAAGCTGCGCATAGCAGCCGGTCACAATCACGAACGAGCCTGGGTTTTGCCTTACAAGCCTATGTATTGCCTGCCGGCACTTGTGGTCTGCCATCTCTGTGACTGAGCATGTGTTGACCAAACATATATCCGCCTTCTCGTCTTTGCCCACCGGCACCACTCCCATTTCGCCAAGCATCTTGGCAAAAGTGGATGTCTCTGAGAAGTTGAGCTTGCAGCCCAAGGTATAGTAAGCGGCTTTCTTGCCTTGAAAAGCACTCGTGTCTATCATTATGTTTACCTTATATATATGCAAAGGTACGGTTTTCCACACAGAAAAGTGCTTTTGAGCGCCCTATTTTCAAGGTTTTTTATACTGTGCAAAACTTTAACGTTTGTTTCACAATTACAATCTACTGAGAATCAACCCTTTACAAAAAGGTTACATTTTTAGGCAAAAAAAAAGCCTAAAAAAAGTACGTCGTATTGAAAAATTGCCTACCTTTGCAGCGTTGTTAATAAACAAGATTGTTTTACAGATTTAAAAAAGCAAAGAAAATGAAGAAATTAGTTTTAATGTTCGTAGCTATTGCAGCTATCTCTTTCGCATCATGTGGTAACAAGAATCAGAGCGCAGCTCCTACAACAGATTCTGACACAACAGCTGTTGACACAGCTGACACTGCAGCTGTTGACACTGCTGCTACTGACAGTGCTGTTGCTGAGTAAATCTCAGACAAGCGAAAGCAGAATGCGCTGAGTGATCAGCGTTTCGTTAGCACGAATTGAAAATTGAGAGACTTCGCCTCGGGCTTTACGCTCGGGGCGTTTTTGTGTATATACCTCTTTATAGCTTTTTCTAATCAAACTTGAATACTTGACGGCAAAGAGGACTAAGAAAGTAGCGAGGTGCATCAAAAGAGCCTACCAGACTCTTTTTGATACACCTCGCTGTTTATATGTATATGTAGTTTGAAATGTTTTTAACCGACTAATGGCCTGTTACTTGTATGACTGTTTCAAGATTTCCACTATTTCATCGTGGGTGAGAGGCTGACGGTCGCAAGCCACAAGTCCGCCCATAACCTCAATGGCATTAGAAGCCATGTCATCGAACTCCTCTGGCTTGATGCCATAATCGCTCATCTTCAGATTGTCTACATCGCAAGCCTTTTGCAGGTCAACAAGAGCCGTGATGAAGTCCATTGGCTCTTTGGCATCCTCTTTGCCGAGGAACTTTGCCATATTTACAAAGCGGTCGTCGCAAACATGCTTGTTGATGACGGTCGTGAAGTATGCTTTCGAAATCATGATGAGCCCGGCTCCGTGGGGCAGACGCTCATGGTATGCGCTCATTGCGTGCTCAATGCTGTGCTCGGCGGTGCAGGCGCTGGTGTCCATAGAGTAACCGCTCATGGTGTTGGCAAATGCCATACGTGCACGAGCATCTTTGTTGCTGCCGTCCTTATAGGCTACGGGCAGGTACTTGCCGACATTGCGGATGGCTGCTTCCTGAACCATATCGGAGAAGATGTTTGCCTGATTGCTGACATATCCTTCAAGCGAATGGAACAATGCGTCGAAGCCTTGATAGGCTGTAAACTTTGGCGGTACAGACATCATGAGGTCTGGATCAACTATGGCATAAACGGCGAAGTCGCGTGGGTCGCCAATGCCGAGTTTCTCATTGGTCTGCAAGTTGGTGATGACGCCGGCGCAGTCAACCTCCGAGCCGGTGCCTGCCGTTGTGGTAATGGCAATCCATGCCAAAGGAGCATTCTTTGGGTGCTCGCCTTTTCCGGTGCGCCCGCCTGCAAAACGCCAAAGGTCACCGGGGTTGGCTGCATTGATGGCAATGACTTTTGCCGCATCCATCACGGAGCCACCTCCAAGGGCTACAATAAAGTCGCAGCCTTCTGCATTCGCCATCTTGGCACCTTCTTCAACATTCTCCTTTGTCGGGTTAGCCTGAATCTTATCATATACTACGCTTTCAACACCTGCTAACTTTAATTCATTGACAGTGCGGTCGAGATAGCCATTGGCACGGGTCGACTTGCCATTGGAAATTACAACGAGAGCCTTCTTGCCTGGCATTGCCAGTGTGTGGAGGTTATTCAGCTGGCCGGCACCGAAGAATACAGCGGTGTTGCCTGGAAATACAAAGCTTAATCTTGTGTCCATAGTCAATACATTTATGCTTGTTATTATTTGCTTGCAAAGTTACTATAATTATCGTTTACAGTATTTATATTGATTACAGATTCTATTATATATTTCCTCTAAAATCTCAATAAGCGTATTAGCAGAAAAATATTTGCGAAAAATGGTGGCGAAATTTTGCAGGTTCTGAAATATTATGTACCTTTGCAGTCGCTATGGCAAAGGTCATGGCTATGAATAGTCAGGGGCATAGCCCAGTTGGTTTAGAGCGCTGCAGTCACATTGCAGAGGTCATCGGTTCGAGCCCGATTGTCCCTACTACAAACAATAATCCCATCAACCATTTCGGTTGGTGGGATTTTTGTTATCAATATATTCTATATGTGTGTGCGGTTTATGCCATTATTGGTTCAAACAAAAAGGGGTTCCTTTGCTGGAACCCCTTTTAATATCATTTGCTTTACTTGCGCTTAGCGGCAGATGCTGACGTGTGAGTCAGGTAGTAACCGTTCTTCATCTGCGGCGAGCCATTGTATGTCGATTTCACTCCGACGAGGGTTATCTGGTCACCCTCTTTGATGTTGTTCTTTGACAGGAAGTTCTGCTGGTCGGCTCCCTTGGGGGCTCCGTAGCCGAACGTGCCGTAGACATAAACATCAGTTGTGCCGTCGGTGATATATATGTTGCCATACTGCTCTTTTGCTATACTCTTGATGGTGCCCGTTATAATGAAGAGGTCATTGCCATCGGGAGCTGCATTAAACTCGGCAAGGCTTACGCTCTTGGCAGCAACCACTTTCTCAACAACAGAATTGCTTGTCTCAATAGTGCCTCTGAACTCGGCACGTGTGCCTACGACAGTGACAATGTCGCCAACCTTCACGCTCTTTGCGAGGTCGCCTGTAGGATTGTAAATCTCTATGGTGCCGGTTAGGTCAGTATAGTCGTTGATGTAATAGTTGCCGCGGCTGTCTATGCGTGTAACGAGGCCCTCAACTCGGTACTGCTGTGTTCCGACACTTGCTGCGCGGAACTCGGCAAGCGTAGCGTCGATGATAGAGCCTTGCTGCGACACGGTAGCCTTGATTGAAGAAGTGTTTGAGCTTACCACAATCTCAGCCTTACGCGCACCTGCCGTGTTTGGCTGAGCGTGGAAAGTGATGATTGCAGTGTCGGCAGGGTTCTTAACCGTCTTTGTCGGCACGCCTGCCCTGCGCTCTATGTTGCTCACGCCGAGCCAGCTCTTTGCATTCTCAGGAATGGTCGGGTTAGCGCCGCTGCCCTTGTAAGCCACAGTAACCTTGAAGTCGCCGCCATCCTTTGAAACAGGTTCTTCCTGAACGCTGACAAGCTTGATAAGAGACTTGACGAGCTTTATAACGGTCACGTTGACAAGTTCTACTGTCCCATTGTAAGTTTGCTTAGGGCCTTCAACGGTTATAGAGTCGCCATTCTCAATGCCAAGTGAGGCGAAGTTCTGGGTCTTGCCTTCAGCATCGAGCGTGCCATAGATGGTTATTCTGCCCGTTTCATCCTCCAGGTACCAGTTGCCGTAGGTAGTGCTGTAGATGTCCTGCACTGTACCTTTTACGCGGAAAGTCTTTCCTTCGGCTCCTGCTATGACGTCTGCACAAGTGGCTTGTGTTGCCTCCATTGAGCCTTGGCGCACTTGCAGGAACTGTGTCTTGCCGCCGCAGCTGAGTTGCAGCTGTGCCTCGCGACCAGACTCCGTCTTGTCGGCGCTGAAGGTGATGGTGGTCTGTCCTGCTGCGCCGTTCTCAACGTTTGCCGTTAGCCAAGCGGGAGTGCCTTGATACGTGGTGTCGCGCACGTCGCCATTTTTGGTTATTATTTGGAAAACTTTGTCCAGTTGCCAGTTGCCATTGGCAGTGACGGTCACAGTGGTGTTGCCGCCTTCTTGCGGGATGGTGGCGTATGACTTGTCAAGCGATATGCCGTCAAGCGTCCCTATCGTGTTGTCGTCAGAGCAGGCAGTGACGAGTGCCAGTCCGAGCAACGCTGTGAAAATATGTTTGAGTTTCATTGCGTTTCTATGTTTTTGTTTAGTTGAAATAGTATTTCAGTCCGACTGATGCATACCAGCACTGACCTATTGCATAGTTAGGCACCCATGTCTTTACTCCGGGCTTTACAGCAGCAGGAGTTGCGAACACAGGGTAGCCGTCGGCATCGGTGTGGTCGTAGCGCAGGATGCGGCCCTCGTTGAGCGAAGCATTCATGGTCTTCATTACGCCCCATTTTGAGTCGAAGAAGTTGAGCACGTTCTTCATGTCGAAGCTCACTTGCAGCTTGTGGCTTGTCTTGCCGCTGTAGATCTTGAAGTCGTGCTTGTAGCTGAAGTCGATGCGATGCACCCAAGGATTGTAAACGCTGTATGCCTCGGCATATTCGCCCTGGTGCTTCTTCAGGTAGCTGTCGTTGTGTACGTAGTCCATGAAGCGCTGGCGGTCGTCGGGAGAGTTGAAGCGGAACTGGTTTTCAGCAATCTCCTTGTCAGTAGGAATATAGAGAGCGTCGTATGAATAGCCGTCGCCATTCATGTCGTTTGCCATCATGTAGCTGTAGTTATAGCCGCCGTGGAAAGTCTCGTAGAACAGAGTGTAGTGGTTGCCGCTCTTGTCGTGTATGGTGAGGCCTGCCGATATGCGGTCAGGGGTAACATACTGTGAGTTGTGCAGCTTGATGTTGTTTGGACCGAACACGGTTGGCACGTATGTGAATGCAGACTCGGCGTTAGAGCCGGGCATGCCTGTAACTTCTTTGTTGGCTGTGTGGTTGTAAGAAGCCTGGAATTCCATCCAGTCGAAAGGCTTCATGTTTACGGAAGCCACGAATGACCAGCCGTAGCCGCGGCTTGTGTTGTCAAGCACGAAGGCTTTTGTGCGGTCGTTGCGGAATCCGGTTGGGAATATCGGGCGGTTGTCTGCGCCGTTCCAACGTGCGAAACCTTCTACGGGCATAATGCTCCAGTCAGAAATGGTTGCAGCGTTTACAGTCTTGTTGAACATGCCTTCAAGGGTGACGGTGAACGGGAAGTCTACCGGCACAGAGTAGTCAACGGCAAGTGTTGTCTTCCACTCTTGCGGCATCTTGAAGTGCTTGTCAACAGCGGCGATAGAGCTTGGCTTGCTGCCTTGGTCTGACGAGATGGTTGTGGGATAGCCGAGAGAGGCAAGCTTGTCGTAGAGAGCCTGGATGGTTGCGTGGCCGTTGGCATCGGTTACGAGACCACCTGCAAACTGGCTCATGTCGATGGTGCGGTTGCCGTTGGCTTGTGTCACGGTAGGCCCTGTGTACCAAGGCATTACTTCCTGCTTTCTGCCGGCGTTGTAAACTACGGTGTTGGCATTGAGCTGAGCGTTGTATTGCACCATGCCTGAGTTGGACGGCATGTTTGTGAAGAACACCAATGGAAGGCGGCCTGAGAACAAACCGGTGCCGCCGCGCAGGCGGAGCCTCTGGTTGCCGAGCACGTCCCAAGTGAAGCCTACACGTGGCGAGATGCGCACGTTGGCGTTAGGCCATTTGCCAGTGTCGATGTGGCGTCCGTCATAGTCGAGGGCGAGAATAGCATTGTTTGTCATAAGGTCGCCGTTCTCGTATGCGAGAAGGTCGAAGCGTACGCCGTAGGTGAGCTTCAGGTTCTTTGTAGCCTGCCAGTCATCCTGTGCGTAAAGTCCGAAGTTGTTGCTGTTTATGCGTGCAGCAGGAGTCTTTTCGCCGTTGTAGCCGTAGGTGAGGCAGACGATTTCAGGTGTTGCGCCATTGATGAAATCGTCTACTGAGCGATAGCGGTAATAGCCTGTTCCGTTGCGCATGTATTGGTTGTCAGCCA
Organism: uncultured Prevotella sp.; assembly: GCA_964655685.1. Lineage (GTDB taxonomy): Bacteria > Bacteroidota > Bacteroidia > Bacteroidales > Bacteroidaceae > Prevotella. The sequence goes on along the minus strand of CAZZNO010000059.1, from coordinate 2,023 downwards.
TCTGGTGCTCATACATTGCGCCGAAGATGAGCTTGTGGTCGCCAAGATACCAAGAGAGGTCGTCCTTGATGTTCCAAACGGTATTGTGTACGGCGTTGTTCCAAGTGAAAAGCTCATAGCCGAGAGACATATACTGTACGTTCTGGCCGGTGCCGTCCTGAATGTCTATGAACGGGAACTCAGACGAGTTGCTGCCTCGCACGTCGTCGAGCTTTGAGAAGGTAGCAAGGAACTGGTTTGAAATATCGTTTGAGAAACGGCTGTTAAGGTCAAGTGAGAAAGAATGAACTTTGTTGTTCATTGAGTACATGGAGTTGGCGAAAGACATACTATATAAAGATGTACGCGCATAAGGCGAGCGTGTTCCGCCGTCCATTGACGATGCGTTAGGACCAATCCAGTTGGTGTTGTTTGTGTAGTTGTAGCGGAAGTCCAAGTGGTGCATGTCAGTGATGTTCCAAGTGAGCTTTGCCAGCAACTTTGTGTTGCTCTTGTCGGCTGGGAACGAGTTGAACGAACCGGTATCGTAGCCATATTTCTCTGCTACGAAGTCCTTCACGCGTTGCATGTCAGCCACGGATGCATAGGATAGATATTTGGTTTCGTCGCCCACGCCGTTCTCTGATGCCCTCCAGCGCACAGCCACGGAAGGAGTAGTGGTGTATTCGCCGTTAGCGAAGAAGAACAGTTTATCTTTTATGATTGGGCCGCTGAATGTTCCTCCGTAGGTTGTTGAACGGTCTTTGTCGCGTGCGCCGGCAATCTGTTGTCCGTAGACAGCATCGCCTCGCATCTGCTCATTCTGATGGTAGACATAGGCTGTGCCCTGGAACTTGTTGGTACCGCTCTTGGTAATGGCGTTAATGCCGCCGCCTATGAAATTGGTTTGGCGCACGTCATAAGGCGAAATCACGACCTGGAGCTCCTGTAAGGCATCGATAGAGATAGGGTTGCCGCCGCCCGGCAGGTTGTCAGATAGACCAAAGTTGTTGTTGAAGTTGGCACCATCGACAGTGAAGTTAGCTGTACGGCCGTCGGTTCCGCCAAACTGCATACCGTTGCCTCCGTATGGAGAGAGGCGGGTGATGTCGGTAATGCTGCGGCTCACGGTAGGCATGTTCTGTATCTGCGCGTTGTCGATGTTGGTGGCTGCACCGGTGCGCTCAGTGGTGAACTTTGTAGCCTTAGCCTCAATGACGACTTCGCCGAGCTGTTGTGCGTCCTCGTCAAGCCAGACATTGAGGTTGTAAGTCTGTCCGAGGCGCAGGTTCACGTCCTTGAAGTCCTTTGTCTGGTAGCCGATGTAGCTCACTTTTACCGTGTATGGGCCACCAGGGCGCATACCGTTGATGGCGTACATGCCACGAGTGTTTGTTACGGCCTGATACTTAGTGCCGGAGGGCATGTGTATGGCCTCGATGGTAGCTCCTATCACGTCTTCGCCGTCAGCGGTAACCTTACCACTCATACCGGAGGTAGTGACCTGAGCCATCATTGTCGTTGTGAGACACAACAGCAACGAAATCAGAAAAAGCAGTCGTTTCTGCATAAGATTTGTTAAATTAATTAATTTAAAAAGCGGGAGCAAGCTCCTTTGTTTTGTTAAATACGCTACAAAATTAATCAAAAAACTTCAAACCAATGTGTAAAAAGGCGAAATATTTGTTCCAAACAGATTAAATCTTTCTTCTTGTACGATTTGATGTCATATTGGAAAGGAAATCGTACATGTTGAAAGAAGTTTACAGCATGTTTTTCCGAGTGCATCGTCGTTTCTCTTGTGCGCCGCATGAGCTGTTTACGTGCGGCGCATGAGCTGTCTACGTACGGCGCGTGTGCTGTCTACGTACGGCGTATGTACTGATTACGTACGGCGCGTGTACTGTTTACGTACGGCGTATATACTGTCTACGTACAGCGTATGAGAGACACTCATACGCCGTCTGTGCTGATTACACACGCCGTATATCTTTATAAAATGCGATTATTCCACGGTCACCGACTTTGCCAAATTCCTCGGCAT
>CAZZNO010000058.1:15641-16943 GCA_964655685.1 uncultured Prevotella sp. | reverse complement strand
ACGGTGAGATACACGCTATTATGGGACCTAACGGTTCCGGTAAGTCTACACTCTCTGCAGTGCTGACCGGTAACCCACTGTACACCGTTACCGAGGGTAGCGCAACATTCAACGGCAAAGACTTGCTTGCCATGAAGCCGGAAGACAGAGCCCGTGAGGGACTGTTCCTCAGTTTCCAGTATCCGGTAGAGATACCTGGCGTGTCAATGGTCAACTTCATGAAGGCTGCCGTAAACGCAAAGCGCGAGTATAACGGCTTGGAGCCGTTGAAGGCTCCTGAGTTTATGAAGCTCATGAAGGAGAAGCGCGAACTCGTAGAACTCGACCCGAAACTCTCACGCCGTTCTGTCAACGAGGGTTTCTCAGGCGGTGAGAAGAAGCGCAACGAGATATTCCAGATGGCAATGCTTGACCCAAAGCTCTCTATCCTCGACGAGACAGACTCCGGTCTTGATGTCGACGCTATGCGTATCGTAGCAGAGGGTGTCAACAAACTCTTCACTCCTGAGAAGTCTATCATCGTAATCACTCACTATGAGCGTCTGCTTGATATGATTAAGCCACAAGTCGTTCACGTCCTTTACAATGGCCGTATCGTCCGCACGGAAGGTCCTGAACTTGCGAAGGAGATAGAGAAGCGTGGTTATGACTGGATAAAGGAAGAGGCAGATAAAGAATTCGGTAAATAGTCTTGGGGCATAATATGCCTAATATGCTTAATATGCCTATAATGAATAGCGAGAAACAATATATAGATCTTTATAATCAATCAAATGACATCATCAGCGGTCACTCAGCCCCCGTGCTGAACGCTGTCCGTGATGCTGCTTTTGACGACTTCAAGCGATTAGGATTCCCGTCACGCAAGGTGGAGCGGTATAAGTATACCGATATGGACAAACTCTTTGCGCCTGACTACGGACTGAACCTCAACCGTATAGAGATACCGGTAAACCCGTACAGTGTGTTCAGTTGCGATGTTCCAAACCTCTCCACATCTCTTTACTTCGTTGTCAACGATTCTTTCTATAAGAAGGCATTGCCGAAGGCAAGTTTGCCGGAAGGTGTGGAAGTGATGAGCCTGAAGGATGCTGCCGAGCAGCAGCCGGAACTTATCGCCAAATACTACGGTAAGATTGCGAAGACGAGTGAGGACGGCGTCACTGCTCTCAACACAATGTTGGCTCAGGACGGACTCTTCATCCATGTTCCAAAGAACGTGAAGGTGGACAGAGCCATTCAGGTTGTCAACATCCTGCGTTCTGACGTAGACCTTATGGTCAACCGCCGTGTACTCATCGT
>CAZZNO010000058.1:13024-15541 GCA_964655685.1 uncultured Prevotella sp. | reverse complement strand
GACCATCAGGTTGGTCACTGCGACTCACACGAACTATATAAATATGTGTTGGACGACAACGCAGTCGGTGCTTTCGCCGGTCGTGTACTTGTTCGTCATGGCGCACAGAAAACTACCTCACAGGAAACGAACCAGAACCTTGTGATGACAAAGCATGCCCGCATGTACACTCAGCCGATGCTTGAGATTTATGCAGACGATGTGAAGTGTTCTCATGGTTCTACCGTCGGTCAGCTCAACGATGCCGCAATGTTTTATATGCAGCAGCGTTGTATCGACGAGCACGAGGCAAAGCTCCTCCTTGAGTTTGCCTTTATCGATGAGGTCATCGACCAGATAAAGCTTCTGCCGCTCCGCGACCGCCTGCATCAGTTGGTAGAGAAGCGTTTCCGTGGAGAGCTTGGAAAGTGCAGTAATTGCAAGATTTGTGGCCCCACTCAGTCTCAAATATAGCCAGTGACTTCCCCCCTTCCTCAAAGTGGAGGGGTTGATATGTTAGATAAACAATAATTTTGAGAAGATATTATGTACGATATAGAAAAGGTTCGCTCCGATTTCCCGATATTGAGCCGAAAGGTTCATGGCAAGCCATTGGTGTATTTGGATAATGCGGCAACGACGCAGAAACCGCTGTGCGTGCTTGATGCTATGCGCAACGAGTACGTAAACGAGAACGCTAATGTGCACCGTGGTGTCCATTACCTCAGCGTGCAGGCTACTGAACTGCATGAGCAGGCGCGTGAGACTGTCCGCAAGTTCATTAACGCCAAGAGCACTTCGGAGATAGTCTTTACCCGTGGCACTACCGAGGGCTTGAACCTTGTTGCCGCCACTTTCAGCGAAGAGTTTATGAAAGAGGGCGACGAGGTCATAGTCTCTGTAATGGAGCACCACTCCAATATCGTACCTTGGCAGCTCGCCGCGCATCGCAAAGGCATCAAACTGAGAGTCATTCCGATGAGTGACGAGGGCGTTCTTGACTTGGAAGCCTACAAGCAACTCTTCAATGAGAAGACAAAGATTGTCAGTGTTGCGCACGTCAGCAATGTCCTCGGAACCGTCAACCCAGTTGAGGATATAATAAAGATTGCCCACGAGCACGGGGTTCCTGTGATGATAGACGGAGCCCAGAGCGTACCTCATTTCCGTGTAGATGTACAGAAGTTGGATTGCGACTTCTTCGTCTTCAGTGGACACAAGATGTACGGGCCCACCGGCATCGGTGTCCTTTATGGCAAAGAGGAATGGCTTGAGAAACTGCCTCCTTACCAGGGCGGCGGCGAGATGATAGAGCACGTCAGTTTTGAGAAGACAACCTTCGAGAAACCACCTTTGAAGTTTGAGGCAGGCACTCCTGACTATATCGCTTCCCACGGTCTTGCTACAGCTATCAACTATATGGAGAGCCTTGGCATGGAGAATATTGAGAAGCATGAGCAAGAACTAACAAAGTATGCGCTTGAAAGACTCGGCAAGATAGAAGGAATGAATATCTATGGGCCGAAGTCAACTCCTCACTCCTCACTCCTCACTCCTAACTCTCACGAGGCTGTCGTTAGCTTCAACGTCGGCAATATCCACCACATGGATATGGGTACATTGCTCGACCAGCTTGGCATTGCCGTCCGCACGGGTCACCATTGCGCACAGCCGCTCATGGACCGCTTAGGAGTCCTTGGTACAGTGCGTGCCTCCTTCGCTTTGTACAATACCAAGGAAGAAATAGATGTTCTTGCCGAAGGCATAGAGCGAGTCAGCCGTATGTTTTAGGATAAGCTCCTAATCCTTAATTCAAATGTTGTCACCTCATTATTATACAGACAAGATAGAGGCAGGCTGCGATGAGGCTGGTCGTGGCTGCCTTGCGGGCAGTGTGTATGCCGCCGCAGTGATACTGCCAAAGGATTATGACAATCCAGAGCTTAACGACAGCAAGAAGCTTTCCGCCAAAAAGCGTTATGCGCTTCGCGAACAGATTGAGCACGATGCTGTAGCGTGGGCTGTGGGAGTGGTAAGCCCGGAAGAAATAGATAAGATAAACATCCTGCACGCCAGTTTCCTTGCCATGCACCGTGCCTTAGACCAACTCAGCGTCCGTCCAGAGGCTCTTATTATTGACGGTAATCGTTTCGACCCTTATCCAGGAACATCAAATAACTTAAAGCCTTTGCCATATACTTGCATTGTGCATGGCGACGCGCGCTATCAGGCAATAGCCGCGGCAAGCATTCTGGCAAAGACATTCCGCGACGACTACATGGCAGAGCTTGACAAAGAATACCCTGTTTATGGCTGGCGCAAGAATAAAGGCTATCCTACACGCGAGCATCGTGAGGCAGTGCGCCTCCACGGCTTTACACCCTATCACCGTAAAAGCTTCAATGCTCTTGGTGACATGCAGTTGGAGATAGATTTCAACGGGCAGTGATATTACTGTACTGGATAGTATAGCCATAATTCTGCGAAGCGTAAGTCACAGTGTCACGGCGCGACATTGCCTGTGTCACGGCGTGACAC
>CAZZNO010000058.1:0-12924 GCA_964655685.1 uncultured Prevotella sp. | reverse complement strand
CGAAGCGTAAGTCACAGTGTCACGGCGCGACATTGCCTGTGTCACGGCGTGACACGGGGTGTGTCAGGGCGTGACACTGAGTGTGTCACGGCGTGACATTGTTTGTGTCATACCGTGACAAGCACATAATAAAAAACGCGTTAATTGTTTGTGCTTATTGGATATTTGTGCTAACTTTGCAGTTCAAATATAAACATCTAATGTCGATGGTGGCTATAGATGAAGTCTGTTGCCGTCAATTAGGTTCTGCTCATAATTTTTTATGTACATCAAACGCTTGCGCATTCTTTCGATATTGTTTTTATCGTCATTGGTTCTTTCCACTTTTGCCGTCCCTGCCAAACGAGGCGTATGGCGGACTGTTAAGTTGGCTGACGGCACGGAGGTGCGCGTTGAGCTTCGTGGCGATGAACGTGCCCATTGGTGGCAGTCGGCTGACGGTGCCCGTTATGTGCCCGATGCCGCTACGGGGTTTTACAAGATTGCGGACAAGAGCCAGCTGCAAACAGGAGCAAAACGCTATCAATCAGTAGTGGTAAAGGAAAAGATGGCGAGGGCTATGAGGCGTGCGCAAGAAAGTGGCAGCTCCACTTTCCAAGGTGAGAAGCGTGGACTTATTATTCTTGCGGAGTTTCCGAATCAAAGCTTTACTTATGATAATGTGAGGGCATTGTACGACCGCATAGCCAACGAGAAGGGTTATAGCGACCACGGTTTCAACGGCTCCATACGCGATTATTTCACGGAACAGAGCGGTGGGCAGTTCTCGCTCAGCTTTGACGTGGCTGGCCCCGTGATGATGAGTCACGACTATTCATATTATGGGCGCAACGGCGAGGCAAGGGCTCCGGAGATGATACGCGAGGCATGTCAGGGTGTTGACTCGTTGATAAACTTCGCCGACTATGATTGGGATGGCGACGGCGAGGTGGAGGAAGTGTTCGTGCTGTATGCCGGGTATGGGCAAGCAGATTATGATAGTAACAACGATGACCTGATATGGCCCCACATGTATTATATAAACTCAACGGGATATTCGTTTAACGACTTGCGTCTTGACGGCAAGAAAGTGGACGTTTACGCCTGTTCGTCGGAGCTGAACGGGAGCGGCGGCATTGCCGGCATTGGCACCTTTTGCCATGAGTTTTCCCATTGCATGGGTTTCCCCGATATGTACGACACAGGTAAAGCCGGCAACTTTGGTATGGGTTCATGGGATCTTATGGACTACGGTTCGTACAACGGCAACGGATACACGCCTGCCGGATATTCCGGTTACGAGAAGATGGTATGCGGATGGACTAAGCCCATTGAGTTGACAAAGGACACCGTAGTAAATGCTGTCAGGCCCATGAGCCAAATGGGACAGAGCTACATTGTCTATAATCAAGGCAACCGAAATGAATATTACATAATTACTAATCGTCAGAGAAATGGCTATGATGCGGAGATTCCAGGTCACGGCATGATTATTGAACACATCGACTATGACGAAAATGTGTGGTATTATAACATAGTAAACACTACCGACAATAACGATTATGCCTCCTATGGCGTTACCAACGACCATCAGCGCATAACCATTTTTCATGCCAACAACCGCGAAAGCACCTATTATCAGCAATATGCAGCTTATCCTTATAATGACAACGACAGCCTGACCAACAACTCCACACCGGCAGCAAAAGTCTATAACGCAAACAGCGACGGCTCCTTTTACATGAACTACGCTATAAAAGACATTGCCGAGAATGCTGACGGTACCGTGAGCTTCAAGTTTGGCAAGAGTGCCTCTACAAGCACGCCGGTTGCGCCTGTCGGCGACGTTCTTTTCAAGGAGACATTTGACAAGTGCGACGGCAGTGGCGGCAACGACGGTATTTTCAAAGGCATTTCGAGTAGGTCTTATACGTTTAAACCCGACAATGAAGGTTGGGAGAGCGAGATGGTCAGCGGGGGCAGCAAGTGCGCGTGGTTTGGCAGCGGAAGCACTGATGGCTATGTGGTAACACCGCCGATAAAGCTTGACGGCGACACGGTTACGTTGTCGTTCAAGGCTGCCGGATGGGGCGCGAAGAAAGACGGTACTGACTTGGATTTCATAGTGTATGAGGGCGATGGACAGTTTATAGACGCAATGCATTTGACATTGACAAAGGGCGAATTTAAGCAATACAACCTTCGCCTCATAGGCTCAGGCTCAATAACAGTGCAGCTTGTTTGCCCTGGCCGTTTCTTCCTTGACGACGTGTACGTGACGAAGAATGCCGTGGGCACGGGCATAAAGAAAGTCAACGCCGCAAGTCCGAGGAAAAACTGTCGTATATATACCATTGGGGGACAATTGGTTGGCAACGACCTTCGCCTTTTGCCCCACGGCATATATATTGTTGACGGGAAGAAGATAGTGAAGTGAGGCTTGCTTATGTGCAAAAAATTGGTTCTTTTCTTGGTGGCGTTTCTGCCGCTTTGCGCCATTGCGCGCAAACCTGCCGATTATGTTATAGGGCGGTGGACAACCACTTGGGCTACGGCTATGCAGCTGCCCGTCAAGAGCTACATGCCCTATAACAACCAGATGAATGACCGCTCGGTGAGGCAAATAGTAAAGGTGTCGGCTGGCGGAAAGGTCATTAGGTTGCAGCTGTCCAATGTTCTTTCTACGGAACCCGTGGTGGTGCGTTCAGTCTACATAGCCCATGCGCTCGACTCGTTTAAGGTTGACACGCATGGTGACAAGTATTTCAAGTTTGAAAGCCATAGGTCTGTAACCATTCCTGCCGGCAAGAGCATCTTCAGCGATGCGCTTGCTTTTGACTTGGAACCGCTTGAGACCGTAGCCATAACCATCAATTATACCACCGCGCCAAAGGTGCCGACGGTGCACATGGGGTCACGCACGACGAGCTATATCCTCAGAGGTTCGAGCACGCCGCGTACCGATTTCTCAGCCGCTTTTCGCTATGAGAAATGGTTTAACATAGCCGCAATAGATGTTCTTGCTACTGACACGCGAGGCATTGCCATTATTGGCAACAGCATTACCGACGGTAAGGGCTCAACTACCGACCAGCAAAACCGCTGGCCCGACGAGATGAGTTTCAACCTCAACGGGCCTATGGAGAAGGTTGCCGTGGCTAATGGCAAGAAATGGCAAAGATGGGCGGTGATGAACCTCGGCATTGGTAACAACCGAGTGCTTACCACAGGCTTCGGCGAGCCGGCAAAGGAACGTTTTGACCGTGACATCCTCGGTCAACGTGGAGTGAGCGACGTGGTGATTTTCGAAGGCATCAATGATCTTGGCACCAGCCGTGACGGCGTGGCTACGGCGGTGGCGCTCATTGAACAGTATAAAATAATGATTGCAAAGTGCCGCAATGCCCACTTGCGCGTGTGGCTTGCCACTATAACTCCAATGAAAGGAGCCGGCTATTACAACCTTAGCCATGAGGCAGGCAGAAGGATTGTGAACGAATGGATAAGGAAGCAGCGGCGTGCCGACGGCTACCTTGACTTCGACCATCTGATGCGTGACCCTGCCGACCCGTTGGCTTTGAGGAAGGAGTGGCGGCTTGCCGACTGCCTGCATCCCAATGCCACAGGCTATAGGGAGATGGGACGCTATGCGGCGGAATTCTTCGCTGCACATTGAAAAAGTGGGCGCGACAGCCCGTTATCTGCAAAAAATAAACTAACTTTGCAGTAGTTGACATAAACAATAAAATAATTATACAGACATTATGGCAAAGAAAGCTCTGCTGATGATCCTCGACGGATGGGGACTCGGCAAACACGACCGTGGTGACGTCATTTTCAACACACCAACACCTTATCTTGACCTTCTCAACGCTACGTGCGCCCATTCGCAGCTCATGGCTTGCGGCGAAGACGTGGGTCTGCCCGACGGACAGATGGGTAACTCAGAGGTTGGACACCTCAACATTGGTGCCGGCCGCATTGTCTATCAGGACTTGGTGAAAATAAACAAAGCTTGTGAGAGTGGCGACATCCTTAAGAACAAAGAGATTGTGTCGGCTTACAGCTATGCCCAGAAAACAGGCAAACGCCTGCACCTCATGGGCTTGACCTCTACCGGAGGCGTACACTCATCGCTCAACCACCTCTTTAAACTCATTGAGATTTCAAAGGAGTACGGGCTGAAGAACACCTTCGTTCACTGCTTCATGGACGGTCGCGACACCGATCCAAAGAGCGGAAAGGGCTTCATTGAGGACATACTGAAATGCTGTGAAAAGAATGATGCCCATATAGCTTCTATTGTTGGTCGTTTCTATGCTATGGATCGTGACAAGCGTTGGAACCGTGTAAAGGAGGCTTATGACTTGCTCGTAGACGGCAAGGGAAAGCAGGCTGACGACCTGTTGAAGGCTATGGACGAGAGCTATGCTGACGGCGTGACCGACGAGTTCATAAAGCCAATAAACAACGCAAAGGTTGACGGCACGATACAGGAGGGCGACGTGATTATATTCATAAACTTCCGTAACGACCGTGCCCGCGAGCTGACGCAAGTGCTTACGCAGCAGGATATGCCGGAGGAAGGAATGCACACTATCAAGGACTTGCAGTATTACTGCATGACTCCATACGATGCAAACTTCAAGGGATTGCACATCCTCTTCCCAAAAGAGGACGTGAAAGACACGCTTGCCGAATATCTTTCGAAAAACGGCAAACGGCAGTTGCATACGGCAGAGACTGAGAAGTATGCCCACGTCACTTTCTTCCTCAATGGTGGACGTGAGGAACCGTTTGCCGGAGAAGACCGCATATTGGTGCACTCGCCTAAGGTGGCTACCTATGATTTGCAGCCGGAGATGAGTGCGTTTGAAGTGAAAAACAAGCTCGTAGGCGCTATCAACACCCAGCAATATGATTTCATTGTCGTCAACTTTGCCAATGGAGACATGGTTGGTCATACGGGTGTCTACAATGCCATAGCCAAGGCAGTGGTGGCTGTTGACTCTTGTGTGCACGATGTCATAGAGGCTGCCAAGGCTAATGACTATGAGGCTATAATCATTGCTGACCACGGCAATGCCGACCATGCTATCAACGATGATGGTACGCCTAACACGGCTCACTCGCTGAACCCCGTGCCGTTTATCTATGTTACTAACAACAATTCGGCAACGGTAAAGGACGGACGCCTGGCAGACGTGGCTCCTTCTATCCTCCATATTATGGGGCTGGAGCAGCCAAGCGACATGACCGGCGAATGCCTTATTAGCGACAACAAATAAAAAACGAATGCGGAAATGAACGTCAAGATTGAAGAAAGTTGGAAAAAATGGCTTGAACCAGAGTTTGAAACTCCTTACTTCAAGCAGTTGACAGATGCCGTGAGGCAGGAATACAAGCAGGGACCATGCTATCCGCCGGGACATCTCATTTTCAATGCCTTCAACTTGACTCCGTTTGACAAGGTTAAGGTTGTCATCATCGGGCAGGATCCTTACCATGAGCCAGGGCAGGCTATGGGCTTGAGCTTCTCTGTTCCCGACGGCGTGATGATGCCTCCATCGCTTATCAACATTTTCAAGGAGATACAAAGCGACCTTGGCAAGCCTTTTCCGTCGAACGGCGATTTGACTCGATGGGCGCGACAGGGTGTGCTGTTGCTTAACGCTACGCTCACTGTGCGTGCCCACGAAGCCAACAGCCACCAAAGGCTTGGTTGGAGCATATTCACTGATGCCGCCATACGTGCGTTGAGCGCCCACCGTGAACACATCGTTTACATGCTTTGGGGAGGCTATGCGAGAAGCAAAAAAAGCTTCATAGATGCATCGAGGAACTTGATATTGGAGTCGGTTCACCCATCGCCGTTGTCGGCAAACCGTGGCGGATGGTTTGGCATGCACCAGTTCTCGCGTTGCAATGATTATCTTGTTTCAAATGGCGAAACGCCTATCGACTGGTAGCTGAAGATGAAGGAACTTCATATTTTGCAGGTCGGCAATGTCCTTGTTTCGCCTGATATTTTTACTGAATGCTTTTGCTGTGACCTTGACAAATGCAAGGGACGGTGCTGTGTAGAGGGTGATGCAGGCGCGCCTGTCACGCTTGATGAGATTGGCGAGATGGAAGACAATCTTGACACGGTATGGCATGAATTGTCGGCTTCGGCGCAAAGCGTCATCGACAAGCAAGGCGTTGCGTACACTGATTGTGAAGGCGAGCTTGTGACAAGCATTGTTGGCGGACGTGACTGCGCTTTCACTTGTTACCACGACATAGACGATGCCGGCGACGGACATAAAATTTCGAATTGTTGCCTCTGTGCTTTTGAGCGTGCTTACCGCAATGGTAAAAGCCATTGGTGCAAGCCTATATCATGCGCATTGTATCCTATACGTGAGAAGAATTTCGGCAACGATGTGATAGGTATCAATTATAACCGATGGGATATTTGCAAAGATGCCGTGACGCTTGGGCGCAAGCTCAACCTTCATGTTTATGAGTTCTTGAAGGAGCCTCTCATTCGCAGATTCGGGAAGGACTGGTATGACGAACTGCTTTCAGTGGCAGATGAACTGAAAAAGCAAGGTTTGTTGTGACGGCTTAGGAGTTGCGGTATTCGCGTGGCGAAAGTCCCACATGCTCTTTAAAATACTTTCCCATGGAGCTTTGATTGGGGAAGTGCAGTTTTTCGGCAATCTCTTTTATCGGGAGATTGCTGTTTTTTAGCAGAACCCTCATTTCGAGTACAACATAGTTGTCAATCCATTGGCTTGGTGTTTGCTTGCTTATCTGCCTGACTGTCTCGGAAAGGTATTTAGGCGTAATGGCAAGTTGTGTGGCATACCAGCCTACGCGTCTTTCATGTCTGAAATGGTGTTCCAGAAGCTGTATGAACTTCATGAAGATTTTTTCAGAGCGCGAGTTTTTGTGCATTTCGCCTTTCATAACCTGCCAAATAATGTTGCCGGCATCATAGACAAAGGCTTGCAAAAGAGCGCGTACGGTGTCCCTGCGGAATTTGTGCCCTTCCTCATTCACTTTTTGGCGAATGAGCAAATAGAAGCTGAGGAGGCTCCTTATGTTGTTGCGGTCAAGACTGAACACGGGGTGCAGACGTGAAAAAAGGAAGATGGAGGACAGGTCGCGTATGCCGGAAAGCGTCTCTTGGACGTATTGCTGGGAAATGAAAACGCCTCGCCCTATGCAGTTGTCGCTGCAATGAATATCGTTGACCACCTGCCCTGCATTGACAATGATGATTTGGTTTTCCCTAACGGTTTGGAGTTCAGTGTCTATAGTGTACTCTGCATGACCTTTTACGCAGAGGGCAAAGAAGAAGCACCCCATGCGCCGCGGGCCTTCCGGCAGGGTAATGTTGTTTATGTCATCAACGAGTGCAAGGTCATTTTCAAGTGCGCTGCACTGTCCTGCTTTTTTTACGCTTCCTATAGTGATGTACTCCATATTGATTAGAAATCGTTAAACCATGTTTCGCTCATCTCTATAATGTCAGCTCCAATGATATGTGCAGGCGAGAACTTATTGTCGCCGCTTACGGACAATGTATTGAAGCTGTTGATTGTGAACAGGGGGTAGGCTTGCTCATCCATTTTCCCATTGCATATATATGTAAGCTTTCCTATTTGAATTTTTTCCCCTCGCTTAGCCTCGCGCAGGGTCAGCCTAATGTATCCCCAATAGTTTTTGGCGAGTGGAAGCAATATCGGGTTCTGAGTTATGTGCAAGTTGTTTAGGCTTGTCACCTTTTTTATTTTCCAGGCATTGTATCCGTTTTGGCTTATAGTCATGCTTTGCGCCTTGTTGCCATAGAAAGTCTCAGCGTTGAGCCATAGTGCAGCCGATGTGCATGTGGCGGCTTTCCACGTAGGGTCATGGGCAAGTCCGTCGACAATTTCGCCACCGTCAGCCGTCATTTGCGAGTTTGCAAGTCGGCAAATCCATGAATTGTCACTTGTATGACTGAATTTCTTGCCATCGCGGCTGATGCCGTAAAGGCAGACGGATATTTGTTTTCGGTTTAAGGAAGGTTGCTCTGGCGAATAAACTATTGCCACTACATTGGTGTCTCGCCGTAGATATGGAGTTACGTTAAACGTGATTGCCGCAGGACTTGTGTCGCCATTATGGCGGGATGGGAAGAAAGCCGCGGTGCCGATATTGCATTCGTTTATGTAGAGCTTGAAGTTTCCCGTTGAGGCTACGGTTATCAGAGCCTGCCTTGGTCTGCCATTGGAAATGTATGCACGCCTGAACCATATATGCGAGAGACTGTCAGATTGGGGCGCATAAATCCAATGGGTATTGAATTCCTGGGCACTTGCTGAAAGCGCAACAACAAGCAGCAATATTGCGACAATTGACTTTCTCATCCTCACATTCGCCTCACTTAATCCAAAATTTTGGTCTTGTCCTTACCTACGCTTATGCTCTCCATTTTGCCATTATATATCACGACGACTTTTCCGCCCGGCTTTCCGGTTATTTCAGCCTTGGTCACTTTGCCGTCTTTCCATGTAATGCTTACTTCGAAGCCTCCACGTGCCTTTAATCCCTTCACGCTTCCTCCTGCCCACTGTTCCGGCAGTGCCGGCAGCAATTCTATTATTCCATTGCCGCTTTGCATGAGCATTTCGCATACGCCGGCAACTCCGCCGAAGTTTCCGTCGATTTGGAAAGGCGGATGAGCGTCGAAAAGGTTGGGATAGGTGCCGCCTTGCTGTCCGCTTGTGTTATGCGGGTCAACATATCTCAGCAGCTTCTGGTATACGTGATAAGCCTGCTTGGCGTTGCGCAGTCTTGCCCACAGGTTAATGCGCCAGCCTGTGCTCCAGCCTGTCGTCTTGTCACCTTTCATCTCCAAAGTCTTTGCCGCAGCCTGCGCAAGGTCTGGTGTGCCGCTTACGGTTATCTGGTGCCCGGGATATAATCCGATGAGATGGCTTTGGTGGCGATGGTGTACATCTTCGTCTTTCCAGTCATAATACCATTCGTTTAGGTCGCCTTCTTTGCCTATGGTGTATGGGTGGAGGTGCGCAAGTGTGTACTTTAGCGTGTCTTGATATTTCTTGTCCTTGCCGAGTATGTTTGCTGCCTGCAAAGTGTTTGTAAGTAGCTCTCGTATTATGGCAAGGTCGGCTGTGCCGCCGTACATGGTAGCTCCCTTATATCCTTTGTCGTTGACGTAAAAGGCCTCTGGCGATGTGCTTGGCGCGGTGATTAGCTCGTCGGGTTTGTTGGGGTTGGGAACGAGCCATGCAAGCATAAAGTCGGCTGCGCCTTTCATCAATGGATATGCCGTGTTTTCTAAATAATCTTTGTCTTGGGTGTAAAGGTAATGGTCGTAAACATTCTGCATTAGCCATGCGCCACCCATGTTCCAGTTGCTCCACGTCGGACTTTCCTGTTTTTCGCCTACCGGGTTGCTCATAGCCCAAATGTCAGAATTGTGGCCGCAGCTCCAGCCACGGCTTATGCCATAATAGTTCCAAGCGTTATGTCTGCCGGTGATGGCAAGGTTTTGCGTGAAGCTGGAGAGGGGGGCGAACATCTCCGGAAGGTTAGCGACATCGCAGAGCCAATAGTTTTCTTCAAGATTTATGTTGATGGTATAATTGCTTCGCCACGGTGCGTATAGCCGTTCGTTCCACAGCCCCTGCAGGTTGGCGGGGATGCCCGGCGTGCGTGATGAGGATATGAGAAGGTAGCGGCCAAACTGGAAATAAAGGGCTTCAAGGTATCTGTCTTCGGGGTTCCCATTGCCGTAATTCCTTAGCATTTGGTCTGTTGTCATCTTTTCATTTGGCTCGGCACCGTCGAAATTCAGCTTTACGCGATTGAAAAGAGGGAGGTAATCGTCAAGATGATGCGCAAAGACGCTGTCGAAAGGCAGCTTGTTTACGGCATCGGCATCGGCTTTGGCATTTGCCAAATATGGCGCGCCTTCAAGAACCGGATGCTTGTCGAATCCGTTGAAACTTGTCTCGTTTACAATGTAAATGGTTACTTCGTCAGCATCTTTAATCAATAGGCATGAGCCTTCGACATCGGTGCTTCCGCCTTTGTGCTGCACGCTGAGTATGGTACAAAAATGTATGGTCTCATTCTCGTCGCCTACCGCATGGCCTGTCATGGTAAGCCCTTTGCCCGAAGCTTTCACAGTATGCTCGACGAGCGAGGACAGTTTCAGCAAGGAGTTTATTTTCCCAGGCTCTGAAGATTGCAGCCTTATGGCTATAGCCTTGTCGGGATAAGAAGCAAAGTAGTCGCGGCGTATGGTGACTCCGTTGCGATTGTAGGAATCGCTGACAGTGCCGTCGTCAAGATTAAGCAAACGGCAGTATTTCGTCGGCAGCCCACTGTTCAGGTCGGTTATGCAAAGCGTGCCGAGCGGCATATAATATTGGCTGTTGTGCCCTTGCAGCTTGTGTTGCAGGCTGTCGGCAGCCCTGTAATCTTCTTTGAAAAGAGCTTCACGCACAGCCGGCAGGGCAGTGTGGGCATTGCTGTCGGTGTTGAGGTCTACAGGCTTCCCTGACCAAAATGTAATGTCGTTGAGATTGATTATGTTGTTGTCGGGTGAACCGTAGACAAGGGCCCCGAGCTTGCCGTTGCCAATGGGTAGGGATTCTTCAAAAACAGAGGCTGGAGTGTCATACCACAATTGCATAGGCTGCTGCTTGGCATTGCAGCTTGTTGACAGTATGATGATTGGTAGAATGGCAAGGGCTCTAAAAGTCATGTGATAAAAATAATAATAGTGTAGTGGCTCAACGGCCACTACACTTGATTGCGTGCAAAATTTCTTTTGTTGATTGTTTACGCGTCGATGTTTGCGTATGCTGCATTTTCTTCGATGAACTCGCGGCGTGGCTCAACATCGTCGCCCATGAGCATGGAGAATATCTCGTCGGCTTCGGCAGCATTCTCTATCGTCACCTGTTTCAGCAAGCGTGTCTTTGGATCCATTGTCGTCTCCCAAAGTTGCTCGGGGTTCATCTCTCCAAGTCCTTTGTAGCGTTGGGTGTGGATGCTGGATCCTTCCTGTCCGCCACCGTACTTGTCGAGGAATGCCTGGCGTTGCTGGTCGTTGTAGCAATACTGCGAAACCTTGTTCTTGTAGGTGCATTTGTAGAGTGGGGGAGTGGCGATGTAGAGATGTCCTTCCTCTATGATTTTCGGCATGAAGCGGAAGAAAAGCGTCATTATGAGGGTGTCGATGTGTGAGCCATCGACATCGGCATCGGTCATGATGATAATCTTGTCATAACGCAGCTTGTCGATGTTTGCCTCACGATCGTCCTCGCCATCTACACCAAAGCGTACGCCTATGCTCTGGATGATGTTCATGACCGACTCAGCCTCGAATACGCGGTGCCACTGCACTTTCTCTACGTTCAGGATTTTACCGCGTAGTGGCAGGATGGCTTGGGTGTAGCGGTCGCGTCCCTGCTTTGCCGAGCCGCCTGCCGAGTCACCCTCAACAAGGAATATCTCGCAGTCCTTCGGGTCTTTGTTGGAACAGTCGGCAAGTTTTCCAGGCAGTCCGCCTCCGCTCATCACGCTTTTGCGCTGTACGCTTTCGCGTGCCTTGCGTGCAGCAATACGTGCTGTGGCAGCGAGAATTACTTTTTCGCAAATCTTGTGCGCCTCATCGGGGTGTTCCTCAAGATAGTTGGTGAGGGCTTCGCCCACGGCTTGGTTCACTGCGCCTGTCACCTCGCTGTTACCGAGTTTAGTCTTGGTCTGACCTTCAAACTGAGGTTCGGCTACCTTTATTGAAATCACGGCAGTCAGGCCCTCGCGGAAGTCTTCGCCGGCAATCTCGATTTTTGCCTTTTCTATTTGCTTCTTTATCTGAGGGTCGGTGTCCGCATAGTTCTTCAATACACGGGTTAATGCCATGCGGAATCCCGTCACGTGGGTACCGCCTTCAATCGTGTTGATGTTGTTTACGTACGAGTGCAGGTTCTCAGAATAGTCGGTATTGTACATTATAGCCACCTCTATTGGCACGCCCTGCTTTTCTGTCTTCAGGTATATTACATCGTCGAAGAGATGTGTGCGGTGGCGGTCGATGTAGCGTACAAATTCCTTCAGACCGTCCTTGGCATGAAAGACTTCCTGGCGAGTCTTGCCTGTCTCTGGGTCAGGGCGCAAGTCGGTAAGGGTGATTTTGATGCCGGCATTGAGATAAGCCAGCTCGCGCATGCGTCGTGCCACTATGTCCCATTGGAACTTTGTGGTTGTGAATATCGTTGGGTCAGGCCAGAATTGCTGCCTGGTGCCGCGCTTTTCAGTATCGCCGACCATTTTTACGGGATACAACGGCTTGCCCTTGGAATATTCTTGCTGGTAAATATGACCGTCGCGGAAGACTTGTGAAAGCATGTGTGAGGACAGCGCATTGACGCAGCTAACGCCAACGCCATGCAGTCCGCCGGATACTTTGTAGGAGCTCTTGTCAAACTTGCCGCCTGCATGAAGCACTGTCATTACAACTTCAAGCGCGCTCTTGTGTAGCTTTTTGTGTTCGTCTACAGGTATTCCGCGGCCATTGTCTTCAACGGTGCAACTGCCATCTGCATTCAATGTTACTTCTACTTCGGTGCAGAAGCCTGCCATAGCCTCGTCGATACAGTTGTCTACTGTTTCGTTTATGAGGTGATGCAAGCCCTTCTCGCTGATGTCGCCAATATACATTGCCGGCCGTTTGCGCACGGCTTCAAGACCTTCCAACACTTGTATGTTGGACGCTGAGTAGTTATCTTCAGGATGCTGAATTTCTGCCATTTTTATGCTATTGTATTTTCTATGCAAAGGTACAAAAAAATGGTCTAATAAAGAAATAATATAAACAAAATCGAAGATTGTATCAATGTTAAAAAGGCTGTAGTTTTAATCTCTTTGGGCGTGCTT
>CAZZNO010000057.1:0-17125 GCA_964655685.1 uncultured Prevotella sp. | reverse complement strand
TAAGCAAGCGTAGAGCCTTCCAGGCTCTATAAAGCTATTTTGATACACCCTCTTTTTTAATTATGCGAAAACTGTTCCTTCTTTTATTGTTTTCACCTATTTATGTCTTTGCCCAAATCACGGCAAAGCAAAATGCACAACAAAGCTTTCCAGACAGCATTCCGCCTGGCAACTACAGCGGAATCACTTGGCTTGGGGGCGACATGTATGCCGTAGTAAGCGACAAATCTGAAGAAGACGGTTTCTTCATCTTCGAAATTAAGACCGATTCAATAAGCGGAGAGATAATTTCGGCAAGAAACTTAGGCTTTAAATCAAGCGGACAAGCTAACCGTGACGGAGAGGGCATTGCCTACAATCCACACACCAACAACATCTTTATAAGTGGCGAGGCAGACAATGTGATAAAGGAATATGACATGAATGGTAAGCTGACAGGCAGGAGCATATCCCCTACCCCATTCTATGAGCATCTTCCCGGCAACCTCGGATTGGAAGCTTTAAGCTATAATGCCAACACGCATACGCTTTGGACATGCAACGAAGGCGGAAACGTATATATACAAAGCTATAACGACGAACTGAAGCCAAAAGCCACATACAGATACAGCATTGACAATCCTGAAGCTGAAGCATCAAAGGCAGAATTGTATGCCCACGGCATTGGAGCGATTTGCGCGTTGGACAGTGGCGAACTGTTGTTGCTTGAAAGAGAGCTGTACGTCCCACAAAAGAAAATCGGAGCTTTTGTCAACTGCAAACTTTTCTATTGTAAACCCGACCCGTCAAAGCTTATAACCGACGTAAACGAACAAAGCACAAACAATGACAGTAAAATACTGGAGAAGAAACTTCTGACAAGTTGGCGCACATCACTTACAATCCTCGGAAGAAGCTTTGCAAACTATGAAGGCATGTGCATTGGACCGGAACTGAAAGACGGCTCACGCGTAATGTTGCTTGTTGCCGACTCACAAAATCAATACCGCCACGTTCTCAAAGACTGGTTCAAGAGCATTAAGCTGACCTTCACTCATCAGTAGCCACAGTCTTTTCCTCACTTCCATATACGTTTTTCAGCCTTTCATATTCGTCAAAGCTATACCTGCGCCCAATTAAAAGCGTAATGCATAAAGATATAAGCGAAGCTACCAAAACCACAATATAGAATAAAACTTGAAAAGCCGCAGCTGTAAACAGGTTGGCTCCACACATTACCATTGCCAACAGCAAAACAGGCGCGGAAACAAATACAAGGCAAGACATTTGCTTCGACGCCGCAACTATTGAGGCTTCAAGGCAACGCTTTACAAAATAGCGAACGGCTTCACGATGGGTTGCACCATTGCCAAGCAAATAATTATAGAGCTGGTTATGATAAAGCAAACCTGAATAGTAAGTTTGCAGAGCCTTTGCGTCAATGGCGACCATGCTTCCTGAAATAAGCCCGACGACAGGCATAAAGAGATGCGGGATAAATGGTTTTTTTTCGCCAAACACCAATAACAGTACATAAAAACTTATAAAGGCTACAGCAACTATGCCTCCTATGCCTGCCGGTATTATGAGCTTTCCAACTCTTAGCCTCGCCTTCTTCAAGGCAAATAATGTTGAAAGCAAAGAGAGAACAATGAGAGCCACAATGTCGTAGACTATGCTATTCAGGCATATAGCTCCGTACACTATCAAGGACATTAAAACCACACCTATGACCATTCTCACCATTGACATCAAAAAGCGGTGCATAACGCGCAGCTTGAAATGATAAATCACATAAAGCGGCAAGGCAAGCAGCAACAAGCCTAACAAAAGACCCAATACAGTGATATTCATAGTCTACAAGTTTACTATTTTGGTACACTTCATCCGATTCTCTACACAAGTATAGATAATTTCGGCACCACACGAAGACACTACAGAAAGCATCCGTTCCGCTGCATCCGACTGGACGATGTCATCAATGAGAACAATTTTCCTTTCAAGGAAAGGCAAGAACGACATTAACATAATCTGCTCAGTTTCACGGTCAATCTCGTCTAAAGGCTTGTCATAAAAAGACTTATCAATCCCTACCGATTGCCAGATGTCCATAAGCTTGCCCTTGTCAACGCTGAGCGAGGCATTTACATGCAAATTAAGAAGCTCATCCAAGAGATTGCCAACACTCTGTTGCCCCGTAGGCAATGCCTGCGGAAGGTAAGAAATCATTTTCCTGAAATAATATGCCGAACCCGGAGATATAATCTCGCCGTCATAAGTAATAAATCCTGAGGATAACGGAAGCATACCAAGGACAGCTTGCAACAAGCGGCTTTTACCCGAACCGTGGCATCCGCAGAAGCAAACAACGTCCCCATCGCCGACAACCAAAGAGAATTGTTTCGATTGGCTTCCGTCCAAGAGCTGAACACTTGTATTCTTAAATTCTAACATCCTACAGCGATTTACCGTCTGAACGGTTTTTAATATCACCATCAAAAACGGCATTTCTATAATTACCTATTTAAGCAAATCTGCTGGCAAAGATATGAAAAAAATATCAGAAACTGCACAGGCATGAAGAACAATGTGAGTTTTTTTCGATTTCAACCTCTTTTTACAATTATATTCCTTAATTTTGCAGTAAACAGAAAACGATAACATTTATCCATAAAATGCCAAAGCAACATTATTACCTGCCTGCCGAATGGTATCCACAAAGTGGCGTACAGCTCACATGGCCCCATGAAGACACCGACTGGCAACCTTATCTTGCAGACATAACAGAAGCCTTCATAGCTCTTTCCGGGGCAATAGCCGATAGAGAAAAGCTCGTAATTGCCACGCCGGATACTAAGAAGGTAGAAGATTTGCTTGCCGACAGGCTATCGGCAAAGGCTAAGCTTAACATTTCAGTTTACCCTTGCCCAAGCAATGACACATGGGCAAGAGACCACGGAGCCATAACCCTGATAGACGGCTCATCCTCCACAGGCTCAAACAGAAACTGCCGCTTACTCGATTTCAAGTTTAACGGATGGGGGAAAAAGTTTGAGGCAGATAAGGACAACGCCATTACGCGCAACCTGTTCAAGCAAGGAGCCTTCAATGGGGAACTGATTGATTATGATGATTTTGTCCTTGAAGGCGGCTCCATTGAGAGCGACGGTAAAGGCACGATAATGACTACAACAAACTGCCTGCTTGCCGCAAACAGAAACCAACCTAAGACACAGGCTGAAATAGAGCAAGAACTGCTTGAACGCCTATGCGCTAAAAGGGTAATCTGGATAAACCACGGGCAACTTATCGGCGACGATACTGACGGACACATTGACACCATTGCCAGGTTTGCCCCAAACGACACCATTGTTTACATGGGCTGCGACGACAAGGCAGACCCTCAATATGAAGACTTAAAGGAAATGGAGGCAGAGCTGCGCGGCTTAAAGACAATGGAAGGAGAACCGTATAATCTCGTGCGCCTACCCATGCCCCGTCCTATCTATGACGGCAGTGACAGGCTGCCAGCCACATACGCAAACTTCCTCGTGATAAACAGTGCCGTCATTGTGCCTACATACCGGCAACCAGACCTTGACGATTTGGCAATGTCACTGATAGGCAACGCCTTCCCGGGCAGGGAGGTCATTGGCATAGATGCCACAACCATGATTCGCCAACACGGCTCCATACATTGCCTGACCATGCAATTTCCAGAGGGAGCAATTAAACAATAAAAAAGATGAAACTGAAAGTCGGAATAATACAGCAACACAACGTTGCAGACAGAGAGGAAAACATAAACAGGCTGTCAGAGAAAATCGGACAACTGGCTCACGACGGCGCGCAACTAATAGTGCTACAAGAGCTGCACAACTCACTATATTTTTGCCAGACTGAAGATGTAAACAAGTTCGACCTTGCCGAGCCTATACCCGGCCCATCGACTGAAACATTCGGCAACCTTGCAAAGACTTTCCACGTAGTAATTGTGACCTCTCTTTTCGAGCGTCGCGCTCCAGGGCTTTACCACAACACAGCCGTTGTGCTGGAAAAAGACGGTTCCGTAGCCGGCAAATACCGAAAGATGCACATCCCGGATGATCCGGCATATTATGAGAAGTTCTATTTTACGCCAGGCGACATCGGCTTTCAACCAATAGACACATCGGTTGGCAGACTTGGCGTGCTTGTCTGCTGGGACCAGTGGTATCCTGAAGCCGCACGCATAATGGCACTTCGCGGAGCGCAAATGCTAATCTACCCGACGGCAATAGGCTACGAATCGAGTGACACTGACGATGAGCAGCAACGACAGCGCGAGGCATGGACAACCGTACAACGGGGACATGCCGTAGCCAACGGTCTGCCTGTCATAACAGTGAACAGAGTGGGCTTTGAACCTGACCCAAGCGGCCAGACAAACGGAATACAGTTTTGGGGCTCAAGCTTTGTAGCAGGCGCACAGGGTGAGTTTCTATATCGTGCGCCTGCCGACAAGGAAGTAGAGAAGATCATAGAGATTGACCTTGCACGCTCAGAGCAGGTAAGGCGTTGGTGGCCCTTCCTGCGTGACCGCCGCATCGACAATTATGATAGCATACTAAAGCGCTACGATTTTTAGGAATTAGTATCATTTGTACACCCTAAAGCGCACAATTATACTAAACACGAGCTAAAAGAAAATCCTGCTAAACATTTTTACGGAAAGTAGAAAGATTTACAATAGAGATTTTCATTCTATAGCACGAACAAGGCACAAACGGCGGTTGTGATTGACACAATCGCCGTTTGTGCCTTGCTTGTACGGCGTAATTACCAAGCATATACGGCGTAATTACCAAGCATATACGGCGGCAATAGCCATTACTTACGGCATAAAGAGCTTACCTTTACGCCTGTAAAGAAGATTCTGCAAAACAGGTTATTATCTGCCGAAGATTCTTATTCATCATAAAAAGAAAAGAGAGGAAGCATCTGAATAAAAGACGCCTCCCCTCTTTCTGGGTATGTATAAAAAGAAAATTCTTTTAGAAGAACAGGTAACGGTTGTCTACGACCTTAGCCTTTATGTAAAGCTCGTTCATGAAGTTGCCTGCATATTGCATTGCCTTCTGGCGAAGCTTAGCTTCCTGAGCCTTCTCATCATACTTTTGAGCGTTCTTGGCACGCTTTACAACCTGGAACTGGAACACGCCACCCAGACCCTTTACAGGATGTGAGCTGAATGCGCCCTGCTTGGTAGCAAAGACTGCGCCACTGAGTGCCGGCTCGCTGCTGCCTGTAGCCTGTACAAAGACAGGAGCAGCAAAAGTAACCTGATTAACTATTGAAACAGAAGCGCCCTTGCTCTTTGCAGCAGCAATGCTTGTTGCACCCTTTGCCTTGGCAATGAGCTGATCAGCCTTCTTGTCACGCAGAACTGCCTGCTTTACAAGCTCCTTAACCTGCGGGTCATCAAGCGAACGGTAGCCGATTGGGTGTATCTTCTCACACACTACAAGCAGCAAGTTGTCACCATTGTTTCCGCACTCATACATTGGAGAAACCTCGCCTTCCTTGGCATCAAACAGCCATTTCATGGCATCACGTGTTGAGTGGATGCCTGCAAGATAATGCTGCGATGTAGTAACGTCCTGAGCCTCCTGTACGTGATAGCCATTCTTGGCAGCATTCTTCTCTATGCTCTCAGGAGTCTGGTTGGCACTTACGAAAGCACTGAACTTATTGAAGATTGCGCCACGGGTATCCTTAGAATAGTCGATGGTCTTCTTTATGATAGCAGCCGTGTACTTGTCTACCATATTACGGCGGTCAAGCACTTCAAGAATGATGTTGCCCTGCGTCATGGAAACGTTCTGAACAGTCTTTGGAGCTGATGTAAGCAACGTATTGAGATAGTGCTTTGTATCATTGTCCATAGATGTTGTGTACTCGTACTGACGGGTTGTCATCCATTGCTCTGTACCATCCTGGCCATACTTCTTTGCCAAAGTGGCGAAGTCTGCACCATTCTGCAAAGCATTGTATATGGAGTCAGCACGCTGGTGAGCCTCATCAGCGGTGTTACCTGCCACCTGAATGGCACGGAACTGTACTGAGTCAGGAAGCTGCTGCTTTGCAACGAGCTTGACGACGTTCAATGTGTTGTCTTGCTTGTTCTCTACAGGACCAAGGGTCTGGCCAACAGCCATAGAGTCAATCTTTGCTGCAATGTCAGTAGGAAGAGCTTCCTTACCAACAGGAATGCCTACGTAAGGAACGAGTGAGGTGCTCTTGCGCACAATCTCTGTAGGATCAGCAGCTGCAGTCAAATCCTTTGCATAACCTGCAAACTGCTTCTGGAGAGCAGCACGGTCAGCGGCTGATGCAAAAATCTGAACATCAACATACTTGATGTCACGGCTCTCAACAAACTGCTGGAAACGGGGCTTCAGCTCATTGTACTTAGCCTTAAGGTCAGCATCGGTGATGTTGATCTTATTGTCCTGAATGCTTGAATAAGGATAAGAAGCAAGCTGGATGCTGCTTTCCTGGCTCTCCTCATTGAATGACTGCTTAGCCTCTACAGGGTTTGAAAGGAAGCAATGAGCAAGCAGACCGTTGTACTTCTGGATGAGCAGCTGCTGGCGCAAGCTCTTTTCAAGATAATTCCAATATTTGTAGATAGCCTCATACTGCTCAGCAGCCTGAGGATTAGAAGTCTTTATCTGATTATACTGAGCAAGGAACTGCTTAAGCTGGTTGGCATCGAAACGCCCTGTCTGGCGATTGACAAACGGTGTAGAGAGAAGCATCTGGTTTGTGCCCTGGTTGAGCACATTCTGCATCTCGCCGTCGGTAACAGTCAGGCCAAGCTTGTCACATTCGTTTTCAACAAGCTTATATTGCACATAGCTTTGCCACACTTGGTCACGAAGCTGGTTAAGCTGGTCGTCGTTGAGGTTGTCCTGCCCCATAACCTTCATTGCGTCCTGGGCCTCGTCTACAAGCCGTGCAAATTCTTCATAATTGATTTTTTCTCCTAACACTTCGCCTATCTGCTGCCGTTGGTTATTGCGGGAAGACTCGCAACTACGGAAAGCTTCTTCGGCGATGAAAGCAAACAGACCTATACCGATGATGACAATCAGGGTAACGCCTTTGCTTCTGATTTTTCCTAATGCTGCCATTGTTTTTTATGTTTTATTTTTTTATGTTTTTCCTATTGTCTGCTAAATGCGTACAAATTTACAAATTAATCGGCAAACAAGTTAATTTTTTACCAAAAATATTCTCTTTAGCCCTGTATTCAGCCTACGGTGAGCTTCACAAGCTCAATTTTCGTGGCCGTTGTCTTAAGAATCTTAAAGCTGTACTTGCCAATTTTTATTACTTCGTTAAGCTTGGGGAAGCTTTGGTACTCATGCAGTATAAGCCCGCTGATGGTCATATACTCGTCGCTTTCAGGCAACTCCAAGCCAAACATGTCATTCACCTTGTCAATCTCCATGCGTGCGGAAAGGATGAAATTGTTGTCATCTATCTTCTTTGCGACAAGATTGTTGCTATCATGTTCATCCTGTATATCGCCGAAGATTTCTTCTACAATATCCTCAAGAGATACAAGACCGCTGGTGCCTCCAAACTCGTCTACGACCACGCCAAGGCTTTTCTTCTGTTGAAGGAAAATGCGCATGAGCTTTTGCGCCTGCATGGTTTCGGGCACAAAAGGCATCTTGCGTATGCTGTCTTGCCAATGCTCAGGTTTTCGGAACATCTCCTGGCTGTGGATATATCCCACAACATGGTCAATATCTCCTTTGTAAACAACTATTTTTGAGTTACCACTTTCGACGAATTTCTGCATAAGCTGCTCTGTAGTACAGCTGTCCATGTCTACGGCATTTATCTCTGTACGCGGTATCATACAGTCGCGCACCTTTATGTCAGGAAAGTCAAGGGCATTTTGGAATATTTTTACTTCATCGTCAACGGCTTCCTCTGTTGGAGCATTGTCTATAGACGATTGCACAAGATAGTCAAGGTCGACCTTTGTAAAGCTGTCTTCCGACTTTTCTTTGTCAATGCGCACGCCTACGATGCGCAACATAATTCGCGAAAGGAATGTTGAAAATTTGCTTATTGGCCACAACACTACGTAAAAGACAGCAGCCAATGGCGCGAAAATGGTAAGAAGCTTATTGGGGCTGCTCTTGAAGAATGTCTTTGGCAGAAACTCACCCGTGAAAAGCATCACAAGCGTTGAAAGAATAGTGTCAAGGGTAACCCTAACCCCCGCATCGAAGCCTGCGAATACGGTGGAATCGAAAATGCGAGCGAAAAGAATGCCATATACAACAAGCACAATGTTATTGCCTACAAGCATCGTCGACACGAAACCATTCGGATGACGGTAGAAAAAGCTTATCAGTCTTTGCGAAGGTCCATTCTTCTCCTTGTCCATCTCGGCAAGCATGCGGTTGCTCGACACAAACGCTATTTCCATGCCTGAGAAGAAAGCGCTCAGCACCATAGTGATAAGAATCTCTATAACAGAGGAAATTTCAACTTGTTCCACGATTGCAATTAAGATGTTTTTATTGGTTTCGGACAGGCAGCGCTTTAGAACGTTGGTTCATCAACATGCTGTCTTGAGCCGCTTTGACTGAATCTGACTGATTTGAAGATCCACCACCAAAGTCACTGCTCTCAAAGGAGCCGCGAGAATTGGTTACAATATAATGGGTCATTCTTTCATCAGAACGGAAATAACTACCTTGGAGCGTGCGCTCAGGTGTCACAAGGCGCGAGAAGACAAAGGAGTATAACTCATGCTTCGTCTCGTCCCAATAAAGCTGCTGACTTGTAAAGCGTAAGCCATCCTTGGTCAATATTCGAACACGCGAACGCAATTCCCAAAGACGCTGCTTGTCATAGTAATAGGCGGTATCGCACTGTATGTAACCTTGCACATGAAACTTCTCATCAAACTGTTCAAGAAACAGTCCTTTGTCAAATATCCATCGCGAAGGATTCCTGTTTTGATTGACTTCCCACCGCTCTGTCACAATGCGATACTTGATAACGCCAGAATCGGAGATTAGTGTATTGACGCCATAGCTCGTCATAACGGCCACAGAGTCACGGTCGCGGATAGCAGGCGCCGTATGTTCTACAGCCTCTTGGCATGAAATAGCCATTAAGCTGAATGCCAAGAACGGCAAGAACATCTTTTTCACAGAAATCTTCATTCCCTTGGGCTTAGACTTAACGTATTTGCACTTTCAACTTTACTCAACCTTCCACTTTGCGAACCAACGCTCGTTGAACGTGATTCCAACATTAATGCGGAAAGTGTTGTCTGTAATAAAGTTCTTTGCAGACTGGCGAACCCATTGTGCGCTTATATTAAGCATAGAGCGGTTATTCCAAGAATTGATGATTGGAATGCCAAAACCTACGCTTGCTGACATCTCCTTAGGTCCGTCATTCCCATTTATATAATAATAAGGTGTAGCGTAGCCAACGCCTGCCTTATAATGCACACGATCCAAGAACTTACGGCTCCTTTCTCCAGGACAATAATCAACACCTACCACTGCCTTATGGCGATTCTTAAACTGTCCACTGCCATAAGTATAAGTGGTATTTCCATTCTCAGTCTGAGCCACCGGCTCTTTTACGTCCGACCACCGCTGCAAGGTGTAATCGGCAGCAATCTTCAACCTGTTGTCACGGTTATACAAAAGTCCGACTGCAATAGTAGTGGGTATCTCAAGTTCAAGCTTTGGCTGATTTTTACCAGGATAAGATACTGTATCGCGGACACCGGTCTGAGAGTTGCTCGATATAAGCAACATAGTGGGATCGCCACCAATCTTATGTCCGGGGCTATAGTTTGCGGCTATCGTCAGCTCATCTTTCTTGGAAAGATTGAAAGTGTATTGGGCACCAATATCGAGCTTATAGCTCTTGGCATCAGCACTATATTGACGCGAAAGCGTGTTTACCGATGAAGTACTGAAACTGTTTACAACCGAGCGATTTATGTTGCCATACAAATAGCTGCCATTGACACCTATCGCAAGCCCCTTGAACGGTGACCATCCAAGACCAAGGTAAACTTGATGGAGACCGCCACTTCCAGAATAGGTGTTTACGGAAGATGTATTATTGGGGTCATTAAGCTTAGAAGTATTGGAATATGAATACCCGACATTAGTGTATGGAATGAGGCCGAAGCTCAAACCTAAATGCTTGCGGAGGCGAAAAACAGCCATGACATGCTCAAAACTGGCACTGCGGTCGTTTTTCTTCACGCCATTCTCCTCAAAGTTGGTAAACTGCCCCGACATACCTACATCAAAGATGAAGCTAAGGCTGTCAATGTATGCATAAGAAGCAGGGTTAAGATAGTTTACCTGATTATGCTCATGCATAGCGACTCCAGCCCCGTTCATGCCCCTGTTGAAGCTCGACGATTGATCCGCCAGCATGCCAAGGGCAAACTGGCTGTAAGGTGAGTCTGTGCTACTCTGAGCCATTGCCACGGAAGCTGAAAGCAATAATATTACAGTTACAAGTGTATTATGTAATTTCATCTCCTTTTACGCGTTTTTGTGTTTACTTTCTCTCAAGAATTAAAAATCAAGTGCAAAAGTATTGAAAAAAAACGATATAAAAGCACGTTAAGTGAAAATAATAAGGTATTTTTGCAGTGTGAAAGATTATAACACCATTTTGAAGACGATATGTCTGTCCTTTTTTGCCATAATTTCTATGGGCATAAAGGCTCAGGATGCCAATATGTCAGCTGAGGAAATTCCAGCAGACTCCATTTTGCAACAGATGGACAGCGTGGAAATCAGTCTTTTGACCTGTTCGCCAGGGCAGAAGATATGGAGCTTGTACGGTCACACTGCCATCAGATATGAAGACAAAGCCCACAACGTAGATTTGGCAATCAACTACGGTCTGTTCAACTTCGGGCAGAAGAATTTCATACTGAGATTTGTATTCGGACGCACTGATTATGAGATGGGTATAGAGCCTTTCAACATGTTTCTCTTGGAGTATGCCAAGGGAGGTAGGGGCGTTGTACAGCAAACTCTCAACCTCTCAAGAGAGGAAAAGGTCGCCATTACCCAAGCCATTGCTCTCAACTATCAGCCGGAGAACCGTGTTTACCGCTATAACTATTTCTACGATAACTGCACCACAAGAGCCAGAGACATACTTACAGAGCACTTGAATGGGAAAGTGGAATATAAAGTAAACCAATCGGTTAAGCCCACATATCGGCAAATGATTCATCAATGGAACGAATCGCATCCGTGGATGAGTTTCGGTTGTGATCTGTTGCTCGGAGTGGGGGCAGACAGAGAGACTGATTTTGCACAGCAACAGTTCCTGCCCGACACATTGCGTAAAGATTTTGGTGAAGCATTGATTGTTGAGCCAGGTGGGAAGAAACATGCGCTTGTAGATACTACATTTACAGTACTGAAGGTAAATGAGGCAAATGCCGATGCCAACAGCAACATTTGGGACACCTTGACACCTTGGAAGGTTTTCCTTGCGCTGTTCATTATCACAATAGCCATTGCAACCATCGAATACAAACAGAAAAAAGTGTTTTGGCTTTATGACGTAGTACTGCTAACGCTCGACGGTTTGGCAGGGCTTTGCCTTTTTGCAATGATTTTCTCACAGCACCCAACAGTAAGAGTTAATTTGCAAATACTTATACTCAATCCCTTCAGTCTTATCTTTGCATATTCTGTTGGTAACAGTATTATCAAGGGAAGGTATAATAAGTACTGGACTTTCATGCTCGTATGTGCCGTTTTGGCAGTAATCGGGTGCATTTTCCAAAATTATGCCGATGGAATGGTGCTTTTGGCATGTACTTTGGTGATAAGGTGTGTGATTAACAGAATAGTGTATTTAAGAAAAAACTATAAATGAAATACCTCGCGCTTATATTGGCAGCGCTTACAACAGCAGAGGTACAAGCTTATGAGCTTGCACCACGCCTTGTAGTGTCCATTACGATAGACCAGTTGCGCTCTGACTACCTCGAGGCGTTCAATAACATCTATTCAGCTAACGGCTTCAAGAAAATTCTTGAAGGGGGATTGGTTTACGAAGGAGCCAATTATCCGTTTGCTCCAATAGACCGTTCCTCGGCAACAGCATCGCTTTCCACAGGCACCACACCATTCTTCAATGGCATCATTGGGAGCAATTGGCTTGACCGCAAGACCCTCCGCCCCACTGGAAGCGTAGATGACGAGACTTATCTTTCATCTCCATCAAAGTTGCGAACATCAACTGTCGGCGACGAGCTCAAAGTAAGCAGCCAAGGCAAGGCTTTGGTTTATTCGTTCGCTCCAACCAAAGAAAGCGCTATCTTTTCGGCTGGCCACGATGCAGACGGCGCATTTTGGCTTGACAACGGTGGGCAATGGACAGGTAGTGTCTATTATAACAAGGCACTGCCAGAATGGGTAAAGACTTATAACAGTGAATATGACCACGTATTCAAAAAGCGCAAAGACTACCAGACTAATGATAATGTAGTCGATATGGCACTTACGGCATTACGCTCTACTGACATGGGCAATGATGCAGTTTCTGATCTGCTCAGCATTACCCTTACGGCAGAAATGCCCAAAGGTAAAGTCACCGGCGACTGGCAGAAAGACATGGCAAGCGTTTATCAAAAGCTTGACCTCTCTCTTGGACGCATCATAACAGCCGTAGAAAACAGGGTAAGCCTCAACGAGGTACTGTTTGTGGTTACATCAACAGGATACACCGAGGAAAAGCCGGAAGACTTGACTCGTTACCGCATCCCTACCGGCACGTTCTACATTAACCGCACTGCATCATTGCTTAACATGTATCTTGGAGCAATATACGGGCAAGGACGATATGTAGAAGAATGCTATGAAAACGAGCTATATCTTAATCATCGGCTTATAGAGCAAAAACGTTTATCAATGGCGGAAATTCTTACGCGAAGCCAAGAATTTCTGCTTCAAAACGCTGGCGTGGCTGATGTTTATACCAGCTCACGCCTGCTTGCGGGGAACAATGACATACTGAAAATCCGCGGCGGATATAATCCCGTCTTGAGTGGAGACATAATTATAAATATAGCTCCTGGATGGCGTTTGCTAAACGAAACTACACAGCAAACATTCACGAGCAGAGCAAGTGTTGTACCTTTTCCTATAATATTTTTTGGCGGAGGGATAAAGCATGAACGTGTGTTATCGCCAGTTACAGTCGACCGCATAGCTCCGACAATAGCCAAGACCATTCGCATAAGGGCACCAAATGCTTGTACAGCCCAGCCTCTTTTCTAAAAATAAACATCAAAGAAGCGGCAACACAATGCGTTTACGCCGTAAGCGCATTGCCTTTACAATGTAATCATAAGATGTTTACGCCGTAAAGAGGCAACAAATAGGCAATAATCAAAAAGATTAATCGTCAAAAGCCGATTAGTCGATAAATTTCCGTAATTTTGCATTTATAAAGAAAATAAAGAAAAAAGATATGAATTTTACAGGTATTTTAAAATCCATTTTCGGCGACAAGTCAAGCAGGGACATGAAACTTATCCAGCCACTTGTAGAAAAAGTCAAGGAGGCTTACCCCGCCATCAAGGCTCTGTCGAACGATGAACTTCGCGCAAAGAGCAAGGAAATACAAAAGTATGTCCAAGACGCAGCAAAGCCTTACAAAGACAAAATGGCAGAGCTTCGTGCCAAAATAGAGGAGACTCCTATCGACGAGCGCGAACCTATATTCAACGAGATAGACAAGCAGGACAAGGAAATGCTTGAGGCACTCGAGAAAGCATTGAACGATGTGATGCCTGTCGCTTTCAGCATCGTCAAAGACACAGCCCGCCGTTTCAAGGAAAATGAGGAGACCATAGTGACTGCAACCGACTTCGACCGTGAACTTGCAGCCAACCCAAAGAACGACTTCATAACAATAGACGGAGACAAAGCCATATACCACAACGAATGGACTGCCGGTGGCAACAAGATAAAGTGGGATATGGTTCATTATGATGTGCAGTTGTTCGGTGGTATTGCCTTGCACCAAGGCAAGATTGCGGAAATGGCAACCGGTGAAGGTAAAACCCTTGTGGCAACCTTGCCTGTATTCCTTAACGCTTTGACCGGCAATGGAGTACACATGGTGACCGTAAATGATTACTTGGCAAAGCGTGACTCTGAATGGATGGGGCCTCTTTACGAGTTCCACGGACTCTCTGTAGATTGCATTGACAAGCACCAGCCTAACTCACAAGAGCGCAGGAAAGCATACCAGGCTGACATCACTTTCGGTACCAACAACGAGTTCGGCTTCGACTATCTGCGTGACAACATGGCACTTTCGCCTGACGACCTTGTACAGCGTCGTCACAACTTCGCCATTGTCGATGAGGTTGACTCTGTGCTTATTGATGATGCCCGCACACCTCTTATCATATCCGGTCCAGTGCCAAAGGGAGAGAATCAAATGTACGAAGAATACCAGCCTTTGGTGGAAAGGTTGTATGACGTACAACGCAAACAAGCAACGGAGTATCTCTCTGATGCACGCCAAAAGATTGCAGCCGGTCGCAATGAGCAAGACAAGAACAAGGCTCAACAACTGCTTGAGGAAGGCTTCTTAAGCCTCTACCGCTCATACAAAGCACTGCCAAAGAACAAGGCATTGATTAAATTCCTTTCAGAAGAAGGAATAAAAAGCGGGATGCAAAAGACCGAGGAAATCTACATGGAGAACAACAACCGCCGCATGCCGGAGGCCGTAAAGCCTCTTTACTTTGTCGTTGATGAGAAGCTCAACAGCGCCGACCTCACAGACAAGGGCTTCGACTGGCTTGCCAACCAAGTCCATGACAAGGATTTGTTCGTACTCCCCGATATTGCATCTCAACTCTCTGCACTGGAAAACGAAAAGGACCTTACCGACCAAGAGCGCATTGACAAAAAAGACGACTTGCTCAACCACTATTCTGTGCAAAGCGACCGCGTACATACATTGCAGCAACTGCTGAAAGCTTACACCATGTTCAACAAGGACGACGAATACGTTGTCATGGACGGTGAAGTAAAGATTGTAGACGAGCAAACCGGACGTATTATGGAAGGCCGCCGTTGGAGCGACGGACTGCACCAAGCCATTGAGGCAAAGGAACATGTGAAGGTTGAGGCAGCCACTCAGACATTTGCCACAATTACTCTCCAAAACTATTTCCGTATGTATCATAAGCTTGCTGGTATGACAGGTACCGCAAGCACCGAGGCAGGAGAATTTTGGGACATATACAAGCTTGACGTGGTGGAAATACCAACCAACAAGCCCGTTATACGCAACGATATGGACGACCGTGTCTACAAGACCCAGCGTGAGAAATATGCGGCTGTGATTGAGGAGATAGAAAACATGCGTGTCAGCGGACGTCCGAGCCTGGTTGGTACTACCTCTGTAGAGATAAGCGAATTGCTCTCACGCATGCTTACAATGCGAAAAATTCCCCACCAAGTACTTAATGCCAAGCTGCACCAAAAGGAAGCCATGATTGTAGCAGAGGCAGGTAAGAGTACTCCAGGAATAGTGTATGTCACAACAGACGACACAGCTTTCACCGACCGTCCGTCGGCATTACGCCATGAAACAGAGCTCGTAAACAAAGCCAACGAGTCGGCAGAAAGAGTGAAGAATGGAGAAAAACCAATAAAAGGCGTTGATGCAAGCCTCGCAGGAAAGAAGCCAGAATCATTGCTTCGAAATGAGGAACGCCTGCTTGGAGCTGTAACCATTGCCACCAACATGGCAGGACGTGGTACTGATATAAAGCTGACTCCAGAAGTGAAAGCTGCTGGTGGACTCGCTATCATTGGCACCACACGCCACGAGAGCCGTCGTGTAGACCGTCAGCTTCGTGGTCGTGCCGGCCGTCAGGGCGACCCAGGCTCATCTGTATTCTATGTTTCTCTTGAAGACGACCTCATGCGTAAGTTCGGATCTGAAAGAATCGCCAAGGTCATGGACAGGCTCGGCTTTGAGGACGGTGAGCGTATTGAGAGCCCAATGATCAGTCATAGCATAGAGCGAGCTCAGAAAAAGGTTGAGGAAAACAACTTCGGAATACGTAAGCACTTGCTCGAATACGACGACGTGATGAACAAGCAGCGCACCGTAATCTACGAAAAGCGCCGCCACGCCCTCATGGGTGAGCGTATAGGCATGGACATCGCCAACACTATTTGGGATCGCGTAGTCAACTTCATTGAAAACAATGACTATGAAGGAGCAAAAGAGCAATTCCTGAAAGTGCTGTCAATGGAAGTACCGTTCAGCGAAGAAGAATTTGAGAACAGCGATCGTGGAGAGCTTGAGGAGCGTGCCTTCCAAGCTGCAATGGCAACCTTCAAACGCAAAACCGACCGCATACAAAGCGACGCTTATCCTGTGATAAAGGATGTTTATGAAAATCAAGGTAACATCTACCAGTTCATACTCATTCCAATCACCGATGGCCGCCATGTCGTTCAGTTACGCGTGAACCTAAAGGAGGCTTACGAGACTGAGGCAAAGAACATTGTCCGGGAGTTTGAGAAGTTTGTAGTGCTTCATATCATTGACGATGACTGGAAGGAGAACTTGCGCCAGCTCGACGAGCTTCGCCACAGCGTACAAAACGCCAGCTACGAACAGAAGGACCCGCTGCTCATCTTCAAGCTCGAAAGCGCAAAGCTTTGGGACTCTATGATTGACGACATGAACAATCGTATAACAAGCTTCCTGATGCGTGGACAGATACCTGTTCAGCAGCAACAAGCTCCCGTACAGGAGGCTGCTCCCGTAGAACACCAGCAGCGTTATCACGAACAAAAGACCAACTTTGACGAGGCAGAGGAAGCTCAAAGGCGTGCGGCAAGCCAAGACACACGCGAAGGAGCAAGTCAGCAACCTCAACACCGAATGCCAATAATCCGCGAGAAGATGCCACGGCCTAATGACCCATGCCCTTGCGGTAGCGGCAAGAAGTTCAAAAACTGTCATGGTCGTGGACTCAGATAAAACTATGGCTATGCCATAAGCATAATACAGACTATTTCAATGG
>CAZZNO010000056.1:0-17178 GCA_964655685.1 uncultured Prevotella sp. | reverse complement strand
AGGACATTGATAAGTCACTCATCGGCGACGAGTATGTCGGCGCATGGAAGAAGTTCAACATCTTCTCCCTCAAGGCTCACAACCCGGAGCCTACTATCCGTGCATACTCTATGGCAAACTATCCTGCTGAGGGCGACATCATCACCCTTACAGTGCGTATCGCTACAACACCGTTCAAGCCACGTCCACAGGTAGGCTTTCAGGATGTGCCGACAGGTATCGGTTCTTCTTACATCTTCTCGCTCAAGCCTGGCGACAAAGTTAAGATGAGTGGCCCTTACGGAGACTTCCATCCTAAGTTCAACTCCAAGAAGGAGATGATATGGATTGGTGGTGGTGCCGGTATGGCTCCTCTGCGTTCTCAGATTATGTATATGACGAAGCAGATACATTGCACCGACCGTGAGATGCACTTCTTCTATGGTGCTCGCTCTCTGTCAGAGGCATTCTTCCTCGAAGATTTCTGGGAGCTTGAGAAAGAATTCCCTAACTTCCACATGCACCTCTCCCTTGACCGACCCGATCCAAAGGCTGATGCCGCAGGCGTGAAGTACTATGCCGGCTTTGCCGTCAACTGCGTTCGCGACACCTACCTCAAAGACCACGATGCTCCTGAGGATTGTGAGTACTACCTCTGCGGACCTCCAATGCTTATCAAGACCGTCACCGACTATCTTGACAGCTTAGGCGTGGAGCCCGAAAGTATAATGTACGACAACTTCGGGTAGGATTTAAAGACCCTTACTAAACATTCTTTATAAATTAAAGCAACAATCCCCAGGCATTCTTTTGGAAATGCCTGGGGATATTCATATTCTTGAAAACCGTTTTACCATCATGACAGCCAATATTTGACTATATTGCGCTAACGCTTTAAAGTGAATGCGACAAAAGTTTAGCGGGGTCGCGATAAAACTTTAATGGGAATACGGCAAAAGTTTAATGGGAAAACTATAAAAGCTTAAACCAAACACAACTATAATATTGACAGATAATTGTAGCTAAATAGAATTATTCCCTAACAAGACAGTTGAATTAAAGAAAAGAATTAACTAACTTTGCATAAGCAAAAAGATATACCATGAAAATGAAAATTACACTGGCAAGCAATTCCCCACGCCGACGCGAACTCTTGAAAGGCTTGAACCTTGACTTCGAGGTAAAGTTAATAAAAGGAATTAAAGAGGATTATCCAAATAATTTGCCTATGGAAGAAATTCCAAAGTACATTGCCAAGGAGAAAGCTGCCGCATACAAGCCATCTGAAAGTGAGGTTTTACTGACAGCGGACACAATAGTAGTCCTTGATGGAAAAGTAATGGGCAAACCCAAAGACTCATCAGAAGCACGTCAAATGTTACAACTGCTAAGCGGCAGGGTTCATCATGTCATTACAGGAGTATGTCTGACCACAATTTACGATCAGATTACCTTCTCTGAGACCACCTCAGTCACTTTCAGGGAATTGAGCCTGGACGAGATAAACTATTACATAACCCACTATAAACCATTTGACAAGGCAGGAGCCTATGGTATACAGGAGTGGATAGGATATGTTGGAGTCACAAAGATAGACGGCAGTTTCTATAATGTTATGGGACTGCCTGTAGAGAAAGTCTATGAAGCACTAAAAAATATGGAAGCAGTATAGAACTAAGGATAAGTAAAACGAAAAACTGTATGTAGCAGCCTTTCGGCTGCCACATTTATTCTGCTATACTGCTACAAAACTGCGGAAAATGTATAGCAAGAAGGGAAGGATTGAGCAAGATCGACAGGCTCTTTACGGAATATACCATAAATGGCACTGCCACTTCCAGACATCTGAGCATAAAGGGCACCCATATTGTAAAGTCTTTGCTTTATTTCAGCAAGTTCTGGATGCAACTTGAAAACCGGTTCCTCAAAGTCATTGCTTAACTCGTTTTTCCAAGTGGCAATGGGCTGACGCACAATGTCGCGACAGCTTTTCTCTGGAATATGACACGTAATCAAGCTATAGGCATTGCGGGTGGAAACTGCTATGTCAGGCTTGACAATTGCGATATAATAGCCACTTAAGTTGCCACGTGATCCATCGGCTGGCTCAAGAATTTCACCTCTACCTTTAGCAAAAGCAGGCTCTGAAGTAATGAAGAAAGGACAATCCGAACCCAGCATTGCAGCATAACGCTCCATCTCGGCAATGCCAATATTGAGACGAAAACGCTCATCAAGCAAGCGAATCATAAACGCGCCGTCTGAAGAACCACCACCAAGGCCTGCTTGCATCGGAATACGCTTTACAAGGTGAGCATGAATGTGTGGCAACTGAAAATCAGTAGCCAACAATTCATAAGCCCACACCACAAGGTTCTTGCGTTCATCGCAGTCAATGGCATTGCCCGTCACCTTAATGTCACACGGCACATCAGACGGGAAACGCTCATCCATATATTTTATCTCCAAGGCATCGGTCAGCGGTATCGGGTAGAAAACAGTCTCAATGTCGTGGTAGCCGTCACTACGTTTGCCTACAATGTTAAGTCCAAGATTTATCTTGGCGCAAGGGAAGGTTATCATTTTCTTTTAATTTTATTGTTACAGCTCATGAATAGTTTCTGCAAAAATAAAAGAAAAATCTGATTTTACTAATTCTTTCTAATATAATTTTTGTAAATTTGCGCCACAAATCCTTGAACATGATTATTCTTAATCATAAAGCTTAAAATTGGAGAGATACAATGCCAAACAACAATAATAGCAAAAACGGTCACCGTTCTTCAACGCCAATCGACCCTACCTACGGTCACCTACAACCGCAGGCTCTTGACATAGAGCGTGTTGTACTCGGTGCACTCATGATAGACAAAGACGCTTTCTCTATAGTTTCTGAGACGTTGCGCCCTGAAACCTTTTATGAGCCACGCCATCAGAAGATTTTCACAGCCATACAAAAGCTCAACATAGACGAGAACCCTGTTGACATAATGACTGTGACCAATGAATTGATGAAGGAAGGCACACTTGACGATGTAGGAGGTCCTACATATATTGTTGATCTTGCATCACACGTTGCTTCATCGGCTCACATTGCTTATCATGCCAAAATATTGCAGCAAAAATACCTTGCTCGCCAACTCATATCCTTTGCAAGCTTAATAGAAACCAAGGCTTTCGACCCAATGGTTGATACCGATGAGCTGATGCAAGAAGCAGAGGGCAATCTCTTTGAACTCTCACAAAAAAATATGAGGCAGGACTACACACAGATAGATCCTGTCATACGCGAGGCCGTAGACATCATACAGAAAGCATCAGGCAACAAAACTGGATTGACTGGTATTCCGTCCGGCTTCACAAAGCTTGATGATATTACATCAGGCTGGCAAAAGAGCGATCTTGTGATAATAGCCGGCCGACCAGCTATGGGTAAAACCTCGTTTGCACTATCAATAGCCAAGAATGTGGCAGTGGATTATAGGACACCGGTAGCATTCTTTTCACTCGAGATGAACAATGTACAGCTCGTGGACAGGCTTATCTCCAATGTCTGTGAAATTGAGGGCAAGAAAATCATGAACGGTCAATTGTCACAAGACGAATGGGCACGCTTAGACCATAGCATCAAAAAACTGACCGGAGCACCTCTTTATATAGACGACACGCCTGGCATGTCAATTTTCGAACTGCGTACCAAAGCGCGCCGCCTTGTGCGTGAAAAAGGCGTACGGCTTATAATGATAGACTATCTGCAACTTATGAATGCCAATGGTGCTCGATTTGGAAACAGGCAAGAAGAAGTCTCCACTATATCCCGTTCGCTAAAAGGACTGGCCAAAGAGCTTGACATACCAATAATAGCTCTATCACAGCTTAATCGAACTGTAGAGAGCCGTGAAGGCCTTGAAGGCAAACGCCCACAACTGAGCGACCTGCGCGAATCGGGTGCCATAGAGCAGGATGCCGACATGGTGCTTTTTGTACACCGACCAGAGTACTACCATCTTTATGAGGACGAAAAAGGAAATGACCTACGTGGTAAAGCTCAAATATTAATAGCCAAGCACCGTAAAGGAGCAACTGGTGACGTATTGTTAGCTTTCCAAGGGCAATACACGCGTTTCGCCAACCCAGAAGATGCCATGCTTTCACCAATCAATAACGGAGGAGAGATAATAGGTTCACGAATAAACGGTGGTGTAACAGGCATCGACGAAGACCCACTGGGACAGTCACAGCAAATGCCTGGAGCACCATTCTAAATGCGCCATCCGATAAATTATAAGGAAAAACGATAAAAAAGTTTCAAATTATTTGTTTGTATTCATATTATTGTATACCTTTGCATCTGAAAATAAACAGAGAAAGCATTATGACAGCAATTAACGCCATTCAGAGCATTATTATTAGCATTCGACTGCGGGATGTAGCCGGAAGTGTGATGGCGTGCGTGCGAGTATGATAATAAATAAAACAGCAAGGCCTTTCCACTTCCGGTAAGTGGGAAGGCTTTTTTGTTTTTTAGAATATAAAAATGAATAAGGAATAACACATATAAATTATGAGTGACAGACTTTATATTTTCGACACCACGTTGCGAGACGGCGAGCAGGTACCAGGTTGCCAGCTCAATACCGTAGAAAAGATACAAGTAGCAAAGCAGTTGGAACTACTTGGCGTGGATGTAATCGAAGCAGGTTTCCCCATTTCATCGCCTGGTGACTTTAATTCGGTGGTGGAAATATCAAAGGCAGTGACGTGGCCCACGATTTGTGCGCTAACACGTGCTGTAGAAAAAGACATTGACTGCGCAGCAGAAGCTCTGAAATATGCCAAGCATAAACGCATACACACGGGGTTGGGTACAAGCGATTACCACATAAAGTATAAATTCAACTCCAACCGTGAGGACATTCTTGAACGTGCCGTACGTGCCGTATCCTATGCAAAGAAATATGTTGACGACGTAGAGTTTTATGCAGAGGATGCAGGCCGTACAGACAACGAGTATCTTGCGCGTGTCGTTGAAGCCGTAATAAAGGCGGGAGCCACTGTGGTAAACATTCCAGACACAACTGGCTACTGCCTGCCAAACGAATACGGACAAAAGATAAAATACCTGAAAGAACATGTTGATGGCATAGACAAGGCCATAATCTCTACTCACTGCCATAATGACCTTGGCATGGCTACAGCCAATACACTTGAAGGCATACTCAATGGGGCACGCCAAGTAGAAGTGACCATTAATGGCATTGGCGAACGTGCCGGCAATACAGCATTGGAAGAGATTGCAATGATTCTGAAATGCCACAAGGACATAGACATAGACACAAACATCAACACACGTAAGATTTACCCCATATCACGTATGGTGTCATCACTGATGAACATGCCTGTGCAGCCCAACAAGGCTATCGTAGGACGCAATGCGTTTGCACATTCCAGCGGCATACATCAAGATGGCGTCCTGAAAAATGTACAAACCTACGAGATTATTAATCCGAAGGACATCGGTCTTGACAACAATGAAATTGTACTTACAGCACGCTCTGGTCGCGCCGCTTTAAAATATCGCCTCGAGGTGAATGGTGTAGACATAAAAGACCAAAAGCGCTTAGACAAGATTTACGAAGAATTCCTGAAGCTCGCCGACAGGAAAAAAGAAATAACCGATGATGACGTGCTGATGCTGGCTGGTGCCGACAAGGCAGCAAATCACGCTGTGAAACTCGACTATCTGCAAGTAATGTCAGGCAAGGGAGTACGCAATGTAGCTTCTATAGGCCTTGACATTGCGGGACAAAAATTCGAGGAGAGTGCTACTGGCAACGGCCCTGTAGATGCAGCCATCAAGGCCATGAAGCGCATCATACATAAACAGATGACACTGAAAGAATTCACCATTCAGGCCATCACCCAAGGTTCCGACGATGTTGGTAAAGTTCACATGCAAGTGGAATACGACGGCCATGTCTACTATGGCTTTGGTGCAAATACCGATATCGTGACAGCTTCAGTAGAAGCATATCTCGATTGTATAAATAAATT
The DNA here is from genome assembly GCA_964655685.1 of uncultured Prevotella sp. GTDB lineage: Bacteria > Bacteroidota > Bacteroidia > Bacteroidales > Bacteroidaceae > Prevotella. The sequence continues at coordinate 11,145 of CAZZNO010000056.1, read as the reverse complement.
TAGGAACAAATAACCGAAAGGTCTTTATACATTATGAATACTTTATTTGATAAAATTTGGGATAAACACTTGGTGCAGATTGTAAAAGACGGACCTACACAACTTTATATAGACCGCCTTTACTGCCATGAGGTTACGACTGCACAGGCATTCGATGGACTGAGAAAACGCGGACTGAAAGTGTTCCGTCCGGATCACGTATACGCTATGCCGGATCATAACACGCAGACGCATGACCAAGACAAGCCTATTGCCGACCCTATAGGTCGTCATCAGGTTGAGACTTTGGACAAGAACTGCAAGGATTTCGGCATTAAAGAGTTTAAATATAACACCGAAGATAACGGCATTATTCATGTCGTTGGCCCGGAAAAAGGTCTGTCGTTACCAGGTATGACCATTGTCTGTGGCGATTCCCACACATCTACACATGGAGCTATGGGCGCAGTAGCATTTGGTATAGGTACCTCTGAGGTTGAGATGGTGCTTGCATCACAGTGCATATTGCAGCAGAAGCCGAAATCAATGCGCATCAATATTAATGGTAAACTAAAGCCAGGCGTAACTGCCAAGGACGTAGCACTGTACTTAATGAGTCAGTTGACGACAAGCGGTGCAACAGGCTATTTCGTTGAATATGCAGGGCAAGTAGTACGCGACATGTCTATGGATGGACGCCTTACGCTATGCAATCTTTCCATCGAAATGGGTGCTCGCGGTGGTTTTGTAGCTCCTGATGAGACGACTTTTGAATATATCAAAGGTCGCGAATATGCTCCTAAAGGCAAAGATTGGGATAAAGCTGTAGCCTACTGGAAAACATTAAAGAGTGGCGATGATGCCGTGTTTGACAAAGAACTTAACTTTGAGGCAGCCGACATTGAACCACGCATAACCTATGGAACCAACCCTGGTATGGGCATAGGCATAAATGATACGATTCCAACGCTCGACACTATACCAGAAGAAAGCAAAGCCGGTTTCCTAAAGTCTTTGAAATACATGGGCTTTGAACCTGGTCAGAAGTTGCTTGGACACCCTGTAGATTATGTTTTCCTTGGTGCCTGCACCAACGGTCGAATCGAGGATTTCCGCGCTTTTGCCAATATTGTAAAAGGCAAGCATAAGGCAGATAATGTAACTGCTTGGCTTGTACCTGGTTCACATCTTGTGGCAAGACAAATCCACGACGAAGGAATAGACAAAGTATTGGAAGCAGCCGGCTTTAAGATTCGGCAGCCGGGATGCTCTGCATGCCTTGCTATGAATGACGACAAAATACCTGCTGGCAAATACAGTGTGTCAACCAGTAACCGTAACTTTGAAGGTCGTCAAGGCCCAGGTTCACGCACAATACTCGCCTCGCCACTCGCAGCTGCCGCAGCTGCAATAACAGGGAAAATAACAGATCCAAGAAATCTTTAAAACCATGAAGCAAAAATTCAATGTCATAACGTCCACTTGCGTGCCACTGCCTTTAGAAAATGTGGACACTGACCAAATCATACCGGCACGCTATCTAAAGCTCACCCAAAAGGATGGCTTCGGTCCTTACCTCTTTCATGACTGGCGTTTCAACGCCGATGGCAGTGAGAAGAAAGACTTCGTACTAAACAATCCTGACTTCAAGGATGCTGTTATTCTGGTGGCTGGAAAGAACTTCGGCTCCGGTTCATCACGTGAACATGCAGCATGGGCAATTGCCGGGTATGGGTTCCGAGTAGTCATCAGCTCTTTTTTCGCTGACATACACAAGAACAATGAGCTGAATAACTTCGTGTTGCCTGTAGTGGTAAGTGAAGGTTTTCTCAAAGAACTTTTCGACAGCATAAACAAAGATCACAAGACACAAGTACGCGTTGACCTGCCCAACCAAACTGTAACAAATCTTGCTACAGGTCATAGCGAGAAATTTGAGATAAACGGCTATAAAAAGCATTGCCTTGAAAATGGCCTTGACGACGTTGACTTCCTCGTGCAAAACCGCGATAAAGTTGAAGCATGGGAAGCTGCCAATGAATAGGTTAAGGCGAATATCATCGCTTGATTTTTCAATTAAGTTAATGTAATGAGCAATTACAAGCATGAAATAGAAATAATGGACTCTACGCTGCGCGACGGCGAACAGACCAGCGGCGTAAGCTTCTTGCCACACGAGAAGCTCATGATAGCCCGTGAACTATTATCAGAAGTTGGCGTTGATCGCGTAGAGGTTGCATCTGCGCGTGTGTCGGATGGCGAGAAAAAGGCCGTTACAATGATATGCAACTACGCTCGACAGCACAATATGCTCGACAGAGTAGAGGTACTTGGCTTTGTGGATGGCACAAAATCTGTCGATTGGATTAACGAATGCGGTTGCCATACAATCAACCTTCTCGCCAAGGGTTCTTTGCGCCATTGCACATATCAATTGAAGAAAACGCCAGAGCAACATATAGCAGACATCAAAGAAGTTATAAACTACGCGCACAGTAAAGGCTTAAATGTAAATCTTTATCTTGAAGATTGGTCGCAGGGCATGCGTGACAGCCGTGAGTATGTATGGCAAATGATGGATAGCCTGAAAGACACAGGCATAGTACGCGTACTTTTGCCTGATACACTTGGAATTTTAAATCCAGTCAACTCTTACCAATACATGAAGGCAATGGTTGACCGCTATCCTGATGTTAAGTTTGAGTTTCATGCCCATAACGATTACGATATGGCCATTGGCAATTCGTTCATGGCTGTAGAAGCAGGATGTTCAGGCCTACATGTCACAGTTAATGGGCTTGGTGAGCGTTGCGGCAATGCACCATTGAGCAGCATACATGTTATGCTGAAAGACCAAATGCATGTTCACGAACATATCAATGAGTCCACGCTAATGGAAATCAGCAATCTTGTGGCAGGTTATAGTGGAATAGGCTATTCGCCTAACACGCCAGTTATTGGCGAAAATGTCTTCACACAAGTGGCAGGAGTCCATGCTGACGGCGATAATAAGGCACACCTTTACAGCAATGCCTTGGTGCCAGAGCGTTTTGGCAGGCACAGGGAATTTGCTCTTGGCAAGAACTCAGGTAAGGCTAACATAGTTCGTAACCTCGAAGACCTTGGTCTTGAGCTTACAAAAGAACAAACTAAAGCGGTTACTCAACGCATAACAGAGCTTGGTGATCGTAAGCAGCTTGTAACGCAAGATGACCTGCCGTACATTGTCAGTGATGTGCTTAAGCATTCATCACCAGAACAAAAGGTAAAGCTTGTAAGCTATATAGTCACAACAAGTTATGGCCTTAAACCTATAGCAAGCCTTAAAATAAGGATTAATGATGAAGAATATGAAGCTGATTCTACAGGCGACGGTCAATATGACGCTTTTGTAAAGGCTTTGCGTAAAGTCTACAAGGAAAAGCTTAACCGCACATTCCCCATTCTTCAAAATTATGCAGTCACGATTCCGCCAGGTGGACACACTGATGCACTCGTACAGACGGTCATTACTTGGAACGATGGAGAAAAGCAATTCCGCACGCGTGGTCTCGATGCAGACCAAACGGAAGCTGCTATACAAGCAACAATAAAAATGCTCAACATGATTGAGGAAGAAAAATAATTATTATTATGAAACTGAAAATTGCAGTATTGCCTGGCGACGGCATAGGACCGGAAATCATGCCTGAGGCAATCAACGTATTGAACGTTATCGCAAAGAAGTTTGGTCACGATTTTACTTACAAAGAAGCTATCTGCGGTGCTCATGCCATAGACGCTTGCGGTGACCCGTTCCCAGATGAGACTTTCAAAACATGCATGGACGCTGATGCTGTACTCTTTGCTGCTGTCGGCGACCCACGTTTTGACAACAATCCTACGCTTAAGGTTAGGCCTGAAACCGGTTTGCTTGCCATGCGAAAGAAGCTTGGCCTGTTCGCCAATGTGCGCCCGGTAGCCACTTTCGACTGCTTGCTACACAAGAGTCCTTTGAAAGAAGAACTGATTAAGGGGGCAGATTTCGTGGTTATCCGCGAACTTACCGGCGGTATGTATTTCGGCGAAAAGTATCAAGACAATGACAAAGCCTATGATACAGACATTTATTATCGTCCGGAAATTGAGCGCATATTGAAGGTCGCTTTCCAATTTGCTCTTCGCCGTAACAAGCATCTGACGGTAGTTGACAAAGCCAATGTGCTGGCAAGTTCACGTTTGTGGAGGCAAATAGCAAAAGAAATGGAGCCACAGTATCCAGATGTGAAAGTAGATTACATGTTCATAGACAACGCTTCCATGCGTGTCTTGACAGAGCCTCGTTTCTTTGATGTCATTGTCACAGAAAATACATTCGGCGACATTCTTACAGACGAGACTTCTGCTATCACAGGCTCAATGGGGCTGCAACCTTCTGCTTCGCTTGGTGAACATACGCCACTTTTTGAACCCGTTCACGGTTCTTGGCCACAAGCAGCTGGAAAGAACATTGCCAATCCACTTGCCCAAATTCTTTCAGCCGCAATGCTTCTCGAACATTTCGGGCTTAAGGATGAAGGCGCAGCCATACGCAAGGCATGCGACGCAAGTCTTGAACAAAACGTGCGCACACCAGAAATACAGGTGGAAGGCGGCAAGCACTATGGCACGAAAGAAGTAGGTGAATGGATTGCCCAATATATTGACGAGCATTAAAAACAAGTACCAAGATAAATTAATGCCAGCATTGCAAAGAAAGAGCAATGCTGGCATTTCTTATATTGGCAGCCTCTTTTATATCAAAAAAATCTTGTCTATATCAATACCAACAATTTCTTCATTAACAAGAAATTCAAGAGCCTCGTCAATAGAACTTGAAGGCACTTTCAAGCTGCGTAGTTCCGCAAGACTATGATGAGCCTTATCAGCCAATAAATCTAAAATCATTCGTTTAGCGTCAAGCTCCCCCTTGTTGCTTTTCTTGTTTTTGTTCTTGCAAACGTCACAACAGCCACAGTCTTTTGTGTCTTCTTCGCCAAAATAGCGCAGCAGTTGGCGGCTACGACATACATTATCGTTGGTAGCATAAGCTATTATTGCTTCAACCCTGCGTTTGAATTGCTCTTTCCTGTCCTCATACACACTTCGTGGAATAAAAATTTCGTCTTCTCGGTCACGAAGATAAGTAATATAAGGCGACTTACGCTGTGGGATAAAACTCACGATATGACGAGCATTGAGCGACTTCAAGATTTGATAGGTTTCATGTAAACCTAAGCCGGATGTCGCCGCAACAAGCGATTCGTCAATATATTCGTAATCAGTAAACAATCCTCCATACAATCTAAGCAAAGCTGTCATTACGGCTTCTTCTTTTGGCAAGAGGGAATCGAGGCGGTAAAGCTCATTGCGCCCCAATGGAATCATGAGGCGTGCACTGGAATCAGGGTCTGTCTCATAATGCAGATAGCCTGAGTTTTCGAGAAGCTTCAAGGCTGAATCTACTTGAGTCAAGGCATAATGGTATGTAAAGCAAAACTTGCCTTTGTCAAACGTAAAAGTATGCCCGGCACCACTGCCAGTACCAATCTCATAGTAGTAAGCCAAATGTTCATAAACGTCTGCTATAAATTCTCTTGTCGGGAAAGTATCGCTGACATTCTTCCTAAGTTTCGAAGCATCATGACCATTCCACAACAACACAGCGTATGAGCGTTTCCCATCACGGCCTGCACGGCCTGCCTCCTGAAAATATGCCTCAATAGAGTCAGGGCAATCAATGTGTATCACGAGTCGTACATCCGGCTTGTCTATACCCATGCCAAAGGCATTGGTGGCAACCATTACGCGCTTTTCATTTGCCTGCCAAGCCTTTTGCCTTTCATCACGAACGGAAGGCTCCAAGCCTGCATGATAAAACGTAGATGAAATGCCATTTTGCCCAAGCATTTCAGAAATGTCCTTGCACCGCTTTCTGCTGCGTGCGTAAACTATTGCAGATCCAGGAACACACAAAAGAATGTGGATAAGTTCTGCAAGCTTGTCTTCAGCCTGCCTGACGACATACGAGAGATTCTTTCTCTCAAAGCTCATTCGGAAAACGTTTTCCTCACGAAAACTCAGTTGCTTTTGTATGTCGCCTATTACTTGTGGCGTAGCAGTTGCAGTAAGGGCAAGGATAGGGGCATTGGGCTTAAATTTCCTTATATCGGCAATGCGCAGATATGACGGACGAAAATCATAACCCCACTGACTTATGCAATGTGCCTCATCAACAGTAATGAAGCTAACGTTTATGCGTTTCAGCTTTTCTAAAAACAAAGGAGACGACAGTCTCTCCGGCGACACATAGAGCAACTTGACACCACCAAAGATGCAATTCTCAAGCGTTTTCACAATTTCCTGCCGACTCATGCCCGTGTAAATGGCAGTAGCCTTGATGCCTTTTTGCCGCAAATGCTGCACTTGATCCTTCATCAAGGCTATCAACGGGGTTACAACAATGCATGTGCCATCTTGCGCCAACGCCGGAACTTGGAAAGTAATGGACTTGCCACCCCCTGTCGGCATGAGTCCGAGAGTGTCACGGCCTGACGATATGCTTTCGATGATTTTCTCTTGTATGCCTCGAAAATCATCGTAGCCCCAGTATTGCTTAAGTATTTGCCTGAACTTGTCCAAACTCCTAAATCATTCATTCCATTGCCCGTCGGTAGGACGTATGTCCTCTATCTGAAGCTGGACCTGATTACGCTTGAAAACATTGTCCTCGATAGTATATGCTATGTCAAACGAGCGTTTCGACTTTATGTATCTTGCTGAGGCACTTTGCCCGAAGGCTATGCCATTGACCACTGTACCTGACTTGGAATCAACAAGTTCGAGCTTTATGTGCTCCTGCGAACGCCCTACGACTTTGCTCGTGCCATAGTCGTAGACACCCTTAGTGCAAAACATCGGCTTAGTATTGCCTGGACCGAACGGCGCAAATCGCTTCAAGTCATTATGAAGCCTCTTTGTTATGTCCTTAAAGTCAAGTTCTGCGTCTATTTTCAGTATAGCCTCAGTCTGCTCCGGCTGGATATGTTCTTCTACATAATGCTGAAAGCGCTTTCGAAACTCAGGCACGTCAGCCCACCGCAGCGTCAAGCCGGCTGCATAGGTGTGCCCACCGAAATTCAACAGCAGGTCACGGCAGCTCTTTATAGCCGAATATATGTCAAAGCCCATTACCGAGCGAGCCGACCCTGTGGCAAGGTCACCATCACGTGTCAACACTACCGTAGGGCGGAAATAAATTTCTGTAAGTCGAGAAGCTACTATGCCGATTACTCCTTTCTTCCAATGTTCGTCATAGAGCACAATGCTTGAATGGTGCTTTTGGCTTTCTATACGAGAAACTATTTGGTTTGCTTCCTCGGTCATCTGCTTGTCGATGTCCTTCCTTTGCTCGTTGTATTCATTTATGTGGCGAGCCTTTCTCAGAGCTTCATTGAAGTCCTTCTCTACAAGCAAATCCACGCTCTCCTTGCCATTTTCCATTCTGCCGGAGGCATTGATACGCGGGCCTATCTTAAATACGATGTCGCTCATAGAGATGTCGCGCCCACTTAAACCGCATATATCAATGATTGCCTTCAAGCCGACACTTGGATTTTGATTGAGCTGCTTCAGCCCGTGAAACGCCAGAATCCTGTTTTCGTCTACCACAGGCACGATGTCGGCAGCAATGCTTACTGCACAAAAGTCGAGTAGGGGGATGAGTCGCGAAAACGGTATCCCGTTGTTTTTGGCAAATGCCTGCATAAACTTGAAGCCAACCCCGCAGCCGCACAGATGCTTGAAGGGGTAGGAGTCACCTTCACGCTTCGGGTTGAGAATGGCAACGGCATTGGGCAGATTGTCATCCGGCATGTGGTGATCGCATATAATGAAGTCAATGCCAAGGCTCTTGGCATAATCTATCATGTCATTAGCCTTGATGCCGCAATCAAGAATGATAATGAGCTTCACGCCCGTATCCCTGGCGTAATCTATGCCTTTCTTGCTTACGCCATAGCCTTCGTCGTAACGGTCGGGAATGTAATAATCAATGTTAGAATAAAACTGTTGCAAGAACTTGTACACCAAAGCCACGGCAGTGCACCCGTCCACGTCGTAATCGCCGTAGACCATGATGCGCTCCTTCCGCCCCATTGCGTCATTAAGCCTGTCCACGGCAACATCCATGTCCCTCATCAAGAACGGATTGATGAGGTCGGCGAGCTGCGGGCGAAAGAAACGCTTTGCAGCACTCTCTGTCGTGATGCCGCGGCGAATGAGCAATGTTGTGAGCGTGGGGCTCATGTTGAGCTTTTCCGAAAGCTCGGTTGCCTGTCGCATCTCTTCTGGTGTAGGTGGGTCATACTTCCATTTAAAATGCATTTTAAAGTCTATTTTTTCTTTCTGCAACAAAGATACGAATATTTCAAGAAAAAAGGAGAAGAATTATATATAAAAAGTGAAAAAACACACAAAAGTCCTCAATCAGGCAATGTATCGTCAAGATGAAACCATCGGGAAAAGATATAAAATGATTCAAGCCATCGGAAGATCGAAGATGATATTTATAAACAAAAATGACAAAAAACAGGGGTCGCCGGAATAGGTCTAAAAAATTAAGGGAAAAGGGCATAAGAGTGTCGTACGGCTATTCTAAGATGCTCAATCGCCGCATGTGAGTTGCTTGTACGGCGTAATTGCGACTTAAGTACGGCGTAAATGTGTGACAATTACGGCGTACGAAAGACACCATTACGGCGTAAACACATCACCTTTACGCCGTGAAGAAGATTCTGCAAAACAAGGCAAAACGAATGTTTTATACAACTGTCTAACAATCAATCAGTTGCAACTTAAACTGAGAATCACGTATTTGCGACCGAGGTACTGCCTCGTTGCAAATACGCGATTCTCAGAGAAGGTATTGTAAAGTTCTTTCACCGTGCAAAAGAACTACTTTTTCGCGTCTTCCTCCTTCATTACGCCTTCTACATACAAGCGTGTCATCTCGGGCACACCATTAGTACGAATGGTAATGGTCTTCTTGAAGTGGCCTGGAAATTTGCCTTTGCCATTGTATGTCACCGTCACGTTACCCTTCTCTCCTGGCTTGATAGGTGTCTTGGTGTATTGCGGCACCGTGCAGCCACAGCTTGCTACAGCCTGATTGATTATGAGCGGCTTATCGCCATTGTTAGTAAACGTAAAGGTACATTTCTGCACAGGCTGCGACTCAGAGAAAGTGCCGAAGTCATGGCTCAACTTATCAAACTGTATCTTTGCTTGGGCAAAACTCATCGTAACACCCGATATGAGAAGCATGGCAAGTAAAATAATCTTTTTCATAATTCTTGTTTGTTCATTTCGTTTATAAAGACGTACAAAAATAGCAAAAGTTTCACATAGAACATACAAAAAACATGTTTTTAACATTATTTTTGCAGCTTCTTTCATTGTGGTTTCCCTATCTGAATAAAAAATTGTAATTTTGCGGATAAATTACACATTCATAATTTACTATGTATAGAACAAATACATGTGGAGAGCTTCGCCTCTCCGATGCAGGAAAACAGGTTACCCTCGCAGGTTGGGTGCAGCGCACACGCAAGATGGGAGGCATGACGTTTGTAGACCTGCGTGACCGTTATGGCATCACACAGTTGGTCTTCAATGAGGCAACAGACAAGAATCTTTGGGAGCAAGCTAACAAACTTGGGCGTGAGTATTGCATCCAGGTGAAAGGCACAGTATCTGAGCGACAAAGCAAGAACCCCAAGATTGATACAGGCGACATTGAGATCATAACCAATGAGCTTAATGTTCTTAGCCCGTCGCTTACCCCACCTTTTACAATAGAAGACAATACTGACGGTGGCGATGACCTTCGCATGAAATATCGTTATCTTGACTTGCGCCGACCAACAGTTCGCAAGAACCTTGAGCTACGTCACCGCATGACAATACTTATACGCAATTTCCTCGACTCACGTAAGTTCATGGAGATTGAAACTCCTATGCTCATAGGCTCTACGCCCGAAGGCGCACGCGACTTTGTGGTGCCTTCACGCATGAACCCTGGACAATTCTATGCCCTTCCACAGAGCCCGCAAACCTTGAAGCAATTGCTTATGGTAGCCGGCATGGATCGTTACTTCCAGATAGTGAAGTGCTTCCGCGACGAAGACTTGCGCGCTGACCGCCAGCCAGAGTTTACGCAAGTAGACTGCGAAATGAGCTTTGTTGACCAAGATGATGTCATAAATCTTTTTGAGGAAATGTGCCGCATGCTCTTCAAGGAGATTAGGGGTGTTGACCTCCCAAAGCCTTTGCAGCAGATGACATGGGCGGAGGCAATGAAGCGTTTCGGCAGCGACAAGCCGGACTTGCGTTTCGGAATGGAATTTGTGGAACTCATGGACGACCTTAAAGGCACTGGCAGTTTCTCTGTATTCAACGAGGCAAACTACATTGGCGGCATTGTTGTTCCTGGCTGCGCTGACTACAGTCGCAAGCAGCTCAACGAGCTTACTGACTTTGTTAAGAAGCCACAAATTGGTGCTAAAGGTCTTGTATATATTAAATATAATAGCGACGGAACAGTTAAGAGCTCCATCGACAAGTTCTATACACCTGAGCAGCTTCAGAAAGTTAAGGAGACAACAGGTGCCAAGGATGGCGACCTTGTTCTCATCCTCAGTGGCAGCAATGCCAACAAGACACGCATACAGCTCTGCTCTTTGCGCTTAGAGATGGGCGACCGCCTTGGTTTGAGAGACAAGAACGTATTCAAATGCTTATGGATTATAGACTTCCCACTGTTTGAGTGGAGCGATGAAGAGCAACGCCTGATGGCTACACACCATCCGTTCACAATGCCAAACCCTGACGATATTCCTTTGCTCGACGAGCATCCTGAGAAGGTGCGTGCCAAGGCTTACGACTTCGTTTGCAACGGAACGGAGATGGGCGGTGGCTCTGTGCGTATTCACGACACCAACCTCCAAGAAAAGATGTTCGAAGTCCTCGGCTTTACTAAGGAACGTGCAGAGGCGCAATTCGGCTTCTTGATGAATGCCTTCAAGTATGGAGCGCCACCTCACGCAGGACTTGCTTTCGGTCTCGACCGCTTCACAAGCATGCTCGCAG
>CAZZNO010000055.1:16840-17185 GCA_964655685.1 uncultured Prevotella sp. | reverse complement strand
TCATCTCAGTGCTCCGTCACGGACAGCTGAGGGAGCTTATGAGGCTTTAACCGGTTGCTTGCAAGATTATCCTAAAGATGATATAGCTTTTGTCAATGCACATGGCACTGCAACTTTGTTTAATGACCAGATGGAGTCGGTGGCTATAGAGAGGGCAGGGTTGAACAGCATTCCCGTGAATGGCTTCAAAGGTTATTATGGTCATACGATGGGAGCTTGCGGAGTATTGGAGACTATCTTATCTCTTTGCTCCATAGACAAAGGTGTTGTCATCCCTACAAAAGGCTTCAATGAGATTGGAGTCTCTGGTAAGATTAATGTTGTAAAAGAAGCAGTCGATACTGA
>CAZZNO010000055.1:0-16830 GCA_964655685.1 uncultured Prevotella sp. | reverse complement strand
CTTTCAGGCTTTGGAGGTGGCAACGCGGCTATTGTCGTTTCAAAGAATAATGAGATACAGCAGCCGAACAGTGGGGCTGAGGTAAAACTTCATACAACCCACTCAGTCCATTTGACGGAAAACAGCGTGACGGTAGATGCCAAGAATGTAGACGTGTCTTCTCAAGGCAAGTCAATGCTTACCGAACTTTATAAGAAATATGTAGGTAATTATCCGAAGTTCTACAAGATGGACATCCAGAGCAGGTTAGGGCTCATAGCAACTGAGTTGCTCTTGAATGCAGAGGATATGGACTTGTCCGATAGTGGCAAGAAACGTTTTGAAGAACGTTCAGACAGGGCTATAATGCTGGTCGGACATTCCGGCTGTATGGTGGCAGACGAAAATTATCTGCAATCTATCTGCAATGAAGACGATTATTATCCAAGCCCCGAACGCTTTGTCTATACACTTCCGAATATAGTTACAGGCGAAATAGCCATTCGAAATCATTATCATGGTGAGACAGGTTTCTATTTGTTGAATAATAAAAACGAGAAAATAATACAAAACATCATTCTTACTGCTTTTGAAGACCATTTGACGAAAAGTGTTGTCGGTGGATGGATAGAGTGTGAGAGTGAGAATAAATTTGAAGCAGAACTCAAAAATTATGGAAGAATTAATTGAAGAACTAAAGAAAGAGATAATTAAGGCGCTGAATCTTGAGGATATGACTCCTGAAGATATTGATGCTGATGCACCGCTTTTTGGCGAAGGGCTCAGTCTGGACTCTATTGATGCGCTTGAGTTGATAGTGCTCTTAGAGAAGAAGTATGGCATTCGCCTTGCCAGTGCTGCCGAGGGCAAGAAAATCTTTGTCAACGTGCGCACAATGGCTGACTATGTCAGTAAGAACAGAAAAAAGTAGCTGATGACACGTCAAAGTATAGTCATAACGGGTGAGGGCATTGTCTGCGCAATCGGCAATGACGTGCACTCAGTATCGGAATCTCTGAAAGCGAAGCGGTCGGGGATAGGCGAGATGCGCTATCTCGGCTCTTGCCATCACGAGCTGCCTGTCGGCGAAGTGAAGATGACAAACGAAGAAATGAAAAGTCTTCTTGGCATTGTTGCCGATAAACAAGTGAGCCGGACGACACTGATGGGTATTATTGCCGTCAAGCAAGCCTTGGCGCAAGCCAAATTAGGAAGTAAAGGCTCTATTCGTATCTTATTGGTATCTGGTACGACCGTTGGAGGAATGGACATCACCGAGAATATGTTTGGCAAAATGGATTCTCCCGATGCGCCTACCGACTGGCTCAGTCATCACGATTGCGGCTCTTGTACAGCAGATATTGCCGGTTATTTCGGAGTCTTCAAAGACTATACTACCATTTCTACGGCTTGTTCCTCGGCTGCCAATGCCTTTATATTAGCAGCCGATATGCTCAAGGCAGGCGATGCTGACATTGTTGTTGCAGGAGGTACTGAGGCGTTGTCAAAGTTTCATCTCAATGGCTTCAACTCGCTTATGATTCTCGACAAAGAGCAATGCCGCCCGTTCGACAAGAGTCGTGCAGGGCTGAACCTTGGTGAGGGAGCCGCTTACGTCGTATTGGAACGGGAAAGTGACGCAAAACAGCGTGGCGCAAATATAGAAGCATGGCTTACAGGTTATGGCAATGCTTGTGATGCCTTTCATCAGACAGCGTCATCCCCTGAGGATACTGGAGCGCAGATGGCTATGCAGAAAGCTCTCAGGATGGCTGGTTTGAAACCTAATGACGTTCAGTGGGTTCATGCCCACGGCACAGGCACTCCTGACAATGACAAGAGCGAGTCGGTAGCCATACGTGAGGTATATACAGACCATCTGCCTTTAGTGTCAAGCACAAAAGGCTTTACAGGACACACGACAAGTGCTTCGGGAGCAATCTCTGCTATTATTAGCATCATTGCCATGCACGAAGGCTTTGTCCCAGAGAACTATGGCTTCCATGAACCTATAGAAGGCGGCATCGTGCCTGTTGAGGATAATACACCGGTACATTTGCATAATGTCATGGTCAACTCCTTTGGCTTTGGCGGTAACGACTCGTCGCTGATTCTCTCTGACAGCAATGTTGGCAATCCGTCGGAGCCAGAGTTCTCTGATGCTGACATCATCGAGGCATCCCGTATAGAAAACGACAATGTTGAGACGTTGAAGGACATCAAGCAATATGTCAAGCCAATGGAGGCTCGCAGAATGGGAAAACTGATGAAGAGTACACTTCTGACATCTCTCAAGGCGTTGGAAGAAGCTGGTGTAGACAAGCCTGATGCCATTGTAACTGGTACTGCTGAGGGTTCATTGGAATACAGCGAGCGACTGTTGGAACAACTTGCAGCTGGCGATGACATGGTTAAACCAACATACTTCATGCAGAGTACGCACAACACTATGAGCAGCCTGATAGCTATTCATCTGAAGTGTCATGGTTACAACATAACCTTCACGCAAGGCGACAGGTCATTGGAGTGGGCTGTATACCAGGCTAAGCTCTTACTTCGTTCGGGTCGCTATAGGACAGTGCTTGTTGGTTGCCATGATGAGAGCACTCCACAATATAATTCTTACATGGAGAGAATAGGCAAGAAGCCACTGCCAATGGTGAACTCAGTTGCAATGGTATTGAAATTGAAAGAACAGTAATGTTATGTGGAAGATATTGACATTGGCATTAAGCCAGAGCGCTTTGCTTGCCGGAGGACAGGTGTTCCTAAAGTTTGCACTGACCAAGATGAAGCCTTTCGGGTGGACTTGGAACTTCTGGGGTAGCTTGTTGCTCAATTGGCAGTTTGCCGCCTGTGGATTGTTCTTTCTTGCAGCCTCATTGTTGTGGATGTTCATGTTGAAAAACTATCCACTCAGCGTGGCATATCCATTAGGTTCGTTGAGCTATGTCTTTGGAATGATTGCCGCTATAGTTTTCTTTCACGAAGATGTCACTATGTTGCGCTGGCTTGGTGTCGGCTTTATAATAGTAGGTTGTTGTTTAATAGCGAAATAGGTAATGAAAAAGATAATTCTGTCACTGTTGATGATCATATTGCCCTTAACGGCAATCCTTGCGCAGAACTATACTGTTGCACAGGTGAAACAACGCATCAACAATGTAGCATCGGCTATGAATAGCATGAAATGCGACTTCGTACAGACAAAGTCGTTGCGTATGCTGAAAAGTAATGTCGTGTCTAAGGGCGTGATGTATTATGGTAAGCCAAACAAGCTACGTTGGGAATATACATCGCCTTATCAATATGTTTTCATCTTAAATGGTCAGACCGTATGGCTTAAGAACTCCAAGGGAAACAGCAAGATTGATGTCGCCCAAAGCAAGATGTTCAAGGAAATCACGCGCATCATGATGAGCAGTGTCCTTGGTACTTGCGTCTCCAACAACCGCGACTTCAAGGTTTCATTAAGCGGTCATGGCAATGCTTGGCAGGCTGTTATGATACCCAGGCGCAATCCTATGAAGCAGATGTTCAGTTCTATAACCGTCTATTTCGATATGGCAAAGTCAATGGTGTCTACCGTGAAGATGACGGAAAAGAATGGTGACACAACACTGATAACCCTTAAGAACGTACAGACTAACACTCCGATAAATGCAAAAGTTTTTAGTCTACATTAGCCTTTTGCTGCTATTCTTGTTGCCAGCGAGTGCTTTAGCTCAACCAAAAGTTAGCTATCCTGCTAATGATGGTGACAAGACCAGTTGCAAGATATTGATAGAGATGCCGAAAGGCTATATCAGTGGCGTCTGCTTGCTCGTCCATGAGGGCGACTCCATAAACGGAGCCGTCATCAACGAGTTTGGCATAACGGCTCTCGGTTTTCATTATATCATCAGTAAAGATGAGATGAAACTTGAGAATGTCAACGCCATGATTGATAAGTGGTACATCAAGATGGTGCTGCATAAGGACTTGCGTGAGCTGCTTCACTCTCTCAAAGATGGCAAACTGACTTACACCAACGAGAAGTATCACATCACATATACTCTCAGTCCTATGGACGAAGATACTGATAGTGATAATGATTCAGAAGAAACACAAGGCGATGGCAATGATTGATGATTTATATGAAATAGTAGGGAGGAAAACAGAGAATGAAATAATTTCTTTCTCTGTAAAACTCAATCCATCGAGCAGAATTTATGCTGCCCATTTCCCAGGCACTCCCATCACTCCCGGAGCCTGCATCATTCAGATAGCCTTGGAACTCACAAATAAGTTGGTTGGAAAGGAATTGGAAATTGAGGAGATAAAGAACGTAAAGTTCTTGAATATTCTTTCTCCAATAGACAATCCGATAGTAGAGTTCGTATTCAAGCCATTGACCATTGATGGAGAAACGGTAAAGGCTAAAGTAGAGGTCAAAGATAATAACAAAACATTCACAACGATTTCAATCTTGTGTAAATGACGCAAACAGAAGATATTACATATATTCGCAAGACTTTGCACGACAGGGCTATTTGCGTTATTATACCTACATATAATAATGTGGGCAGCATAAGGTCTGTCGTTGAGGATGCCTTAATCTATTGCAATGACGTTATTGTTGTCGACGACGGCAGCAATGACGGTACTTCTGATATACTTCGTTCAATAAAGGACATTACCCTCGTCTCGTATCCACACAATCGCGGCAAGGGTCATGCCTTGAAGTGCGGTTTCAGCAAAGCCTTGGAAATGGGATTCGCGTACGCCATTACTATGGATGCCGACGGACAGCACAAGGCTATGGATATTCCATTGTTTTTAAAGGCAAACCAACAGTGGCCCGGAAGCATCATTCTTGGAAGCCGTGACGACAAGGATATTGTCCGTGCAAAAGGCTGTACGTTTGCCAATAAGTTCTCCAACTTCTGGTTCTTCGTCGAGACACTGCACCGTATTCCGGACACACAGACTGGCTTCAGGCTTTATCCATTGAAAAAGCTCTATGGTTACAAATTGCTGACTTCACGTTATGAGGCAGAGCTCGAACTTATAGTCTTTGCTGCATGGCATGGTGTCAAACTTCATTCTATACCTATACATGTATATTATCCGCCTAAAGAAGAAAGGGTGAGCCATTTCCGTCCCGGACTTGACTTTACGAGGATAAGCATACTCAATTCTATACTTTGTGGACTTGCCGTTGTCTATGGTCTGCCGCTGTTGATTATCAGAAAAGCAACAACATTCATCCGTACGGTTGTGGTACTGCTTTCCATACTTTTGATGTTTGCCTTCTTCTCTCCGACGATATGGCTTTATGTCAAAGCAAGCAAGATGACTGAACACAAGAGGTGGCGGCTACACGTGCTTATTTATAAGGTGATGCACTTCATAATCTTCAAGATAGGCATTCCGGGAGCACGCTTCTCTTACTCTATCGACAAGTCTGTGGATTTTGGCAAATCGTCAATCATCATCTGCAACCATCAGTCGCATATTGACCTAATGTATCTTTTGGCATTGACACCAAAGATGATATTCCTTACCAACGATTGGGTTTGGCACAATCCTCTTTATGGTTTCCTCATCCGTCATGCGGAGTATTATCCTGCTTCTCAAGGTATTGAGACACTCATGCCGCGTTTTGAATCATTGATAAGCAGAGGATATAGCATAGCTATATTCCCAGAAGGTACGCGCTCGGCAGACTGCAAGATAGGTCGTTTTCACAAGGGAGCTTTCTATGTAGCCAAACAGCTCGGCGTCAGCATTTTGCCAATCTTCCTATATGGCACCGGCAGAGTGTTGAAGAAAAAAACTTATCACATAGCCAAGAGTCCTGTTTACTTGGAGGTTGATAAAGCCGTTTCACCAGAAGAAATTAAGAAGATAGGAGACGATAAGGAAGTGATGAAGCATTTTCATAGTATTTATCTTCGTCACTTTGAAGAAATTTCAAATAAGATAGAGCAGAATGTCTAAGAAGGTAGTTGTCATTGGTAGCGGCTTTGGAGGCTTGAGCTGCGGAGTAATTCTGTCAAAGAATGGGTTTGATGTCACTGTGTTGGAACAAGGGCATCAGATAGGTGGTTGCTTGCAATGCTTTACCAGGAAAGGCGTTAAGTTCGAGACAGGCATGCACTTTATCGGCAGCGCCAGTCCCGGACAGACCATTGACAGGATATTCCATTTCCTTGAAGTTGGGGACAAGATAAAGCTCTCACCACTTGACCAAGACAGCTATAATGTGATTTCTATCGGTGGCAAAGACTATCCGATGGCTAATGGCCGTGAAAACTTCATTAGCCAATTATCTGAGTTTTTCCCAAAGCAAAAGAGTAATCTGGAGAAATACTTTGATATAGTCGATAAAGTTGCAGCAGCCTCCGCGTTGCATTCTTTCAGGCATGCAGAATCCGACGACGTTGTCAATCAATATTCATTGACGCATTCAGTCAACGAAGTCATTGACAGTCTCATCTCTGACCCATTGCTTGCAAAAGTTCTTGTGGGCGACCTGCCATTGTATGCAGCCGAGAAAGACAAGACGCCTTTCGCAACACATGCTTTTATTCGAGATTTCTATGACCAAAGTGCTTACCGCATTATTGGCGGCAGCGACAATCTTGCCGCAGCATTGAGCCAGACCATACAGAGATATGGCGGCAAAGTTCTCCATAATATGAAGGTCACGAATATTGTTTGTGACGACGAGAAGGCTGTCGGCGTAGAGGTTAATGGCAAGGACTTTATTGATGCTGATTATGTCATCTCAGACATTCATCCGATAAGGACGTTGGAGCTGCTCAACACAAAGCTCATTCGTCCGGCATATCGCAACAGGGTGAACAGTATGCCTCAGACATCAGGTTGTTTTACCGTATATCTGCATTTCAAGAAGGATAGTGTCAAGTATATGAATCACAACTATTATGCTTACGCCGATGATCCTTGGGAATGCGAGGATTATACTGATGACACATGGCCAAGAGGCTGGCTGTATATGCATTTCTGCAATAAGGAAAACCAGCAATTTGCTGAAGGCGGACAGATTATATCTTACATGAATATCAACGAGGTGTCGCGATGGAAAGGCACTCACGTTGGCAATCGTGGCGATGACTACAAACTCTTCAAACAGCAAAAGGCGGAGCGCTTGATAAAATCATTGGAAAGACATTTCCCAAATATCAGCAACTGTATTGAAGACTATTATACGTCCACACCCCGGACATACCTCGACTATACAGGCACGGCAGACGGCTCTATGTACGGCATAGCCAAAGACATTCATCTTGGTGCTGGCTGTAGGGTTTCGTACAGGACAAAGGTTCCCAACCTGTTCCTTACCGGGCAGAATGTAAACTCGCACGGGCTGTTAGGCACTATGGTAGGCACTATAGTAACATGCAGTGCATTCCTGCCTTCAGAGGAGATTTATAACCAAATCATTAAGAGTTGACCACGATGAGTAAAAAGATAGTTATTATAGGCGGAGGTTTGGGAGGCCTTTTTGCAGGAGCTATTTTAGCCAAGGAAGGTTTCAACGTTACCATACTTGAGAAAAATGTAACAGCAGGGGGTGGGTTGCAGACTTTCCGCCGATTCGGCATGAGCTTTGATACCGGAATGCACGTCATTGGCGGCATGCAACAGGGTGGCAATATCAGAAGATTGTGCAACTATCTTGGTATAACTTCTTCTATTCAGATACGAGATGTTGATGACGACTGTGCCGACGAACTGTTTTATATTGAAGACAAGACCCTATATAAGATAGGTAAAGGTAAAGAAGGCTTTGTCAAACATCTGCTGTCTTTTTTCCCGGATAGCAAGGATGAATTAGACAGCTATGTTTCAGCAATATATAATATTTCCGGCTCTATAGACCTTTTCAACCTGCGCCCGTCTGACGGCATGTTGAAGCCGTTGCCTACAGACGCCTTGCTGTCAGCTGATGCTTTTATCAGAAAGTATATTTCTAATGACAAGCTACGTAGCGTCCTGGCATACATGAATCCGCTTTATGGCGGTGTGGCGGGCAAGACTCCTGCCTTTGTTCATGCCATCATAAGTACGTTGTATATCAATGGCGCAAGCCGTTTCGTCGATGGAAGCAGCAATATGGCAGATACGCTTGTGGAGATGATAAAGAGTAAGGGAGGCACAGTGCATCTTGGTGATGGCGTCAGAAAAATATACGTGGAGAACCAATACGTCAATAAGGTTGTCTCGGAAAAGGGTGCCGAATACAAAGCTGACTATTATATTTCAGACATTCACCCATGCACGCTTTTCAATATGATTGAAGGGAAGGCGTTTACACGGGCGTATCTCGATAGGGTAGAGAGCATACCTGACTCTTACTCCGCTTTTTCCCTATACATAAAGATGAAGCCGAACAGTTTCCCGTACATCAATCATTCGGTTTATATAACCACAAATTACGCCGATATATGGGATTGTGGAAAGATGGACGGCGTATGGCCTAAGGGCATATTGTTTATGACTCCGCCAGTTAGCAACCAGTCTGACTACAGTGACAAAGTCCTTATCACGGCACCGATGAACTATGACATGGCAAAGGCATGGGAAGATACTCGTACCGGGCATAGAGGCACAGAATATGAACAGTGGAAAGCGAAGATGGCTGGGCAAGTCCTCAGTATGGTAGAAGAAAGATTCCCCGGTTTTAGGGATAAGATAGAACTCTTGAACACTTCTTCACCGCTGACCATTCGGGACTATTATGGCACGCCCCACGGCTCAATCAGTGGATTCAGCAGGGATTGCAACAAAATGTTGCAATCGAATATGCAGGTTGTGACAAAGGTCAGGAACCTGTTGCTGACAGGACAGAATATTAACTTGCATGGATTCTGTGGTGTCCCACTGACAGCAATACAGACGTGCGAGGCTATCCTCGGTCAAAACTATTTATTAAATAAGCTCAACAGTCAATGCGATTGATATTGATTATAATGACGTCTTTGCTTGCGTGGACTACTGACATAGCTGCTCAAGTCGATATATGGAAAGGTACGGATGTGCATCATCGCGTGGAGATGACTCCATACCTTGCCAAAGGTAAAGACTGTCCGGCTGTCATCGTGTGTCCGGGCGGCAGCTATTTTTGGCACGACATGGAGAGTGAAGGCAAGGCTGTTGGCGAGTGGCTACAGAGAAATGGCATTTCAGCCTTCGTCTTGCGTTACCGTACGGCATACGTTCCGGCATTCGTTACCCATTACCGACTTGTATTCCGTGGCAACAGGTATCCCGACGCTCTCAACGACTTGCGACAGACGTTGAGCTTAATCCGTCGTGACGCAGCCATATATAATATTGACATCCGCCGTATAGGCGTGATGGGCTTTTCGGCAGGCGGGCACTTGGCAATGAGTTCTGTGGAGTTGCTTCCTCAGAATGAGTGGCCGGCTTTTGTCGTACCTGTTTATCCCGTGGTCACTATGAGCAATCCTTGTGTGCATAAGCGTTCGCGCAGGGGGCTGCTTGGCGATAGCCGTGAGCATAACCGAAAGCTCTGCGACTCTCTTTCTATGGAGCGGCATGTGCCAGACAACTGCCCACCGGTGTTTCTCGTCAATTGCCTGGACGACCCTATAGTGCATCATCACAATGCCGAACTCTTGGACTCGGCGTTGACGGCAAAGAATATAAACCATCTTTTCATACAATACAAGACCGGTGGACACGGTTTCGGTGCTTCTTCTGACAAAGGCACGGCTGAATGCCGTCAATGGAAGGACGAGTTTATAAAATGGTTCAAACAACTTAAATTCTGAATATATGGAAACGACTAACGAATTTGATGACATCCGCCCCTATACCGACGAGGAAATTCCTGCGGCTATGCAGCGCATTGCTGCGAGCAGTTCATTGCCAATATTGACAATGTATGTTTATCCAGGCATGGAGGTAGACGATGTGCGAAAGAAGATAGCCTCTTACAAGACCATAAAAAGCTTCCAAACGGAAACGATGAGGATAGTCAATGAACAGGTTATCAAGAATACCATTGCCGACTTCTCATGCAGCGGCATAGAATATCTGTCTCCAAACAACCAGTATCTGTATGTCTCTAATCATAGGGACATAATGCTTGATGCCAGTCTGTTGGAATATTATCTTTTCACACAGGGCTTTGAGACAACGGAGATAACGTTTGGCGCTAACCTTATGCAGGGCCAGCTGGTTATAGACATCGGCAAGAGCAACAAGATGTTCAAGGTAGAGCGTCCCGGAGGCAGCATTCGCGACTTCTACAACAAGTCGATGCACCTGTCACGCTATATAAGGTATGCCATCAACGAAAAGCACCAGTCTGTGTGGATAGCCCAACGCAACGGCAGGACAAAGGACGGCATGGACAAGACCGACCAGGGCATAATAAAGATGTTCTGCATGAGTGAGCCTGAGGATAAGATCAAGGCAATATCCGACCTGCATATCGTGCCCGTCTCTGTATCTTACGAGTGGGAACCTTGCGACGTGCTGAAAACGCTCGAGCTCTATGAGTCTCAATTCTCTAAATACACTAAGAAGCCTGGTGAGGACCTTAACAGCATCATCACCGGCATCCTGCAGCACAAGGGCAATGTACACTTTCAGCTATGCGAGCCGATAACAGAGGTGGAGCTGCATGCCTTCGACGGTATGACAAACAGCGAGTACCACCGAGCCGTGTCGCGTCTCATAGACAAGCGCATTGTCAGTGCTTATCGGCTTTATCCTAACAACTATATTGCCTACGACATCAGGTATGGCAACCAGAAGTTTGTGGATATGTACACTACAGAGCAGAGAGATTTATTCATCAAGCACCTTAACGAGCTTGATAAATACGATACATCATGCGATATAGACAACCTGAAAGATATATTCCTGGGCATCTATTCTAATCCTATTGTCAATAAGGCAACCATTAATGAATAAGCTGATATTAAACTTATACGACTATTTCGCCAAGCACAGAGGCTCAATGGCGTTTGTGCTTGTGACCCTGACGTTGCTGTTGGGCTTGTTGGTGACCCGTATCAACTATAAAGAGGACATTACCGACTTCCTGCCGCTTGACGGCAACCAGCAATCGGCAATGCGCATGTATCAGGGCATTTCCGGCGCAAACCGTATCATAATACTCGTAGGAACGGAGAAGCAGAATGGTCGTAAAGTTGAATCAGAAGACAATGCCGACTATATATCTGAGGCAACGGATGCTTTCACGCAGGCTATAAGCAAGGACAGGCTCAACATCACTTCGTCTGTAGATTTGGATAAAGTCTCAGAGTTGACGACATTCGTCTACGACAATATACCTTACTTCCTCACCGCTGCCGACTACTAGCGCATTGACACTCTCCTGCAAAAGCCCGACTATGTGGAAAGCCAGTTGCATCGGGACATGGAGGCATTGATGTTCCCTTCCGGCGGAATGCTGGCAGAGAACATTGGTCGGGACCCTCTCAACCTCTTTACGCCGACGGTGGAAAAGCTGAACACCAACAACGTCTCTGCAAAGTATGAACTCTACAATGGACATATCTTCACTCCGGATATGAAGAACGCCATTCTCATGATAGAGTCGCCATACGGTTCGAGCGAGACGGAAAAGAACGGAGAACTCGTAAGCCATCTGTCGGATGTTGCCGGCAAGGTGAAGGCTCAATACAAGAACATAGATATAAAGATTACGGGTGGGCCGGTAATAGCCGTAGGCAATGCAAGCCAGATTAAGACAGACAGCATCGTGACCATAGCATTGGCTGTAGTCTTGATAATCTTCCTCCTCATTGTCTCTTTCCGCAGTGCCAGAAACATCTTGCTCATAGCCGTGACAATAGCCTGGGGCTGGTTTTTCGCCTTGGGTTGTCTGTCCATAGTCCATAACACCATTTCGCTTATAGTCATCGGCATATCATCTGTTATCATTGGTATCGCAGTAAACTATCCCTTGCATCTTGTGGCGCACCTCAACCACACTCCTGACATGCGGAAGGCTTTGAAAGAAATAGTCTCGCCTCTGCTTGTTGGCAATATCACGACTATCGGTGCTTTCTTAGCATTGGTGCCTCTGAAGTCGATAGCCTTGCGCGACCTCGGGCTCTTTGCCGCCTTCCTGCTTATCGGCACCATCTTCTTCGTGTTTATGTTCCTGCCTCATTTTGTTAAGGTAAGCACAAAGCCGCGCCGCGAGATATTCTCTCGAGTGGCTGGCGTGCGCTTGGAGAACAAGGCTTGGATTGTGGCGCTGGTGGCTGTCTTGACGGTTGTCTTTGCAATATTCAGTTTCAGGACATCTTTCGACTCAGATATTTCACATATAAACTACATGTCGAAGGAACAACAGCAGAACGTGGACTATCTTTCCAAGATGCTGAACATAGACCGGCACGAAAAGACTATCTATGCCGTTGCCGTTGGGAAAACGCGGGATGAGGCTCTGCTAAACAATGAGAAGACGGCAGACAGGCTGTCAGCACTGGCTTCTGTTGACGGCGTAAAGTCGGTGCAGACTTCATCTCGTTTCCTCGTGTCAAAACAGGAACAGCAGCGTCGGCTGAAGCTTTGGGAAGATTTTATTGAAAAATATTCTGCTGTCGTCCGTTCGGCTTTGGCAGCGCATGGAGCAACATTAGGGTTTAGCAGCGACTCCTTCAATGACTTCTATTCCATACTCTCGAAGAAATACCAACCGCGTGAGGCTGAATATTTCAAGCCTATCATAGATGGTCCGCTGCATTCTTCAGTTTTCTATGACAGCGAAGGCAAGTCTTATAATGTCATAACTCCTATTACCGTCGATGCCGCCAAGGAACAGCTTGTCACCAAGAAGGTTAATGCTGAGCTGGCTGAATGTCCTTCGTCTTACAGCTTTGAGATTGGCAGACTCAACAGCTCGCTTGCCGAGAGCCTTTCCGACAATTTCAACTACATTGGTTTCGCATGCAGCCTGATAGTGTTCTTCTTCCTCTGGCTTTCGTTTGGCAATATAGAGCTTGCCGCCCTCTCTTTCCTGCCAATGGCTGTCAGCTGGCTGTGGATATTGGGCATAATGTCTATGTTGGGCATACAGTTCAACATCATAAACATAATCCTCGCCACCTTCATCTTTGGTCAGGGCGACGACTACACCATATTCATCACCGAGGGTTGCCAATATGAATACACCTACCGCCGAAAGATGCTTGCCTCTTACAAGAGCAGCATCATCATCTCAGCGCTGATAATGTTTATCGGCATGGGCGTGCTGGTGCTTGCCAAGCATCCCGCTCTGCGCTCGTTGGGAGAGGTGACCGTAGTCGGCATGTTGTCAGTGGTGATAATGGCTTATATCATTCCGCCGTTCATGTTCAAGTGGATAACCACCAAGAACGGCACGCTGCGCAACCGCCCATTGACGCTCAAGTCTCTGCTCATGCCGCACCGTTATCCGCAAACGCCTGATGAGGGTAAACCGTTGGAATATTATGTAAAGTATGTGCGCGACGTGTATTATTATTGTGACACAGAAATAGTGAAAACCGTCCGTCGTGCGCTCGCCGATTATGATAGATACATAGTCTCTGAGAATGACAGTGAGATTGTTGTAGACAGTGGGTCTTACGGTGCCGTTGCCTTGTTGACGGCGCTTGCCAACCCGCAAAAGACTATTGTGGCGCGTGGTGGCGATGAGGATGATACAGCAGTGTGCAGGAACATGGCTTGCAGAATAGCAAAAAACATAAGGTTTGAAAATGAATAAGATAGTTTGTTTTGTAATTTTTCTATTGAGCGTTGCCGCTAATATGTCTGGTCAGAGCGTTGCGCCGGTGGTTATTCATGACGACCACTCCGTGACCATATCAGTAAGCTTTCCTGATGCTGATGAGGTGTTGATAAAAGGCACGTTTCTGCCAAAGGCAAAAACCTATCGCACGCCCGCCGGTGTCTTCGGGAAGGAAGGCAAGGCAAAGATGAGCAAGGCAGCCGGTGGAGTGTGGACCTATACCACCCTTCCTTTGTCATCTGAGATGTACACCTACAATTTTGAGATTGCCGAGAAAGACACTTTCGACATCCACAATCCCAACCGCGACAGGGACATTGACACGTGGCTCAATTTCTTTATCGTCTCGGGAGGAATCGGTGACAACTATCTTACCCGTGATGTGCCTCATGGCAAGATAAGCCTTGTTTGGTACGACTCCTCCATCCCAAATCTGCCTCGCAGGAGGATGGCTGTGTATACACCGCCTGAATATTCCGTCTCAAAGAAATATCCTACGCTTTATCTCTTTCATGGCACCGGAGGCGACGAGAAGTCGTGGATGGGCTTTGGCAGGGTGCAGCAGATAATGGACAACCTCATAGCCCAGAAGCGTTGCAAGCCGATGGTGGTGGTGATGCCCAACGGCATAGCCAACCGTGCCGCTACGCCGGGCGAAGACCCATACAACAACACTCCGGCATCGTCCTCGGCTATAGAGTCCATGCTTGGCATGACGGAGAGTACTTTCGTTCACGATGTCGTGAAATACGTTGAAAGCCACTATTCGGTTATTCCTCAGAAGAAAGACCGCGCTATAGCCGGCTTGTCCTTAGGCGGACTGCATACTCTGTATATATCGGCAAACAATCCAAAGACATTCGACTACGTTGGCTTGTTCTCTGCACAAACCACCAACACGCTTACCTCAAGTCGGCGGATAGGACAATTAGAAGGCATGGCTTCTGCCTTTGGCAAGGTGACCGAGGTGCTGCCTTTCCTGTCAAAGAAAGGCAGAAAGGTCGACACTTATTCCGAATTTGTCAATCAGGGGTCGCTGAGCGTTTATGACAGTCTTGACACTAAACTGAAAAGACAGTTCGGCGACAATCCTAAACTCTACTATATAGCCTACGGCAAAGACGACTTCGTGAAGAAGCTGAACGATGACTTTCGCAAGAATCTTGACGCCCACGGCTATAAATACACGCTGAACCTTACAGACGGCGGACACACCTGGGAGAACTGGCGCAAGTATCTCGTAGACTTCCTGCCCCGTCTGTTTAATGAATAAAAACAAACAACTATGAAAGAAGAAATAAAGAAAATGTTGGAGGACATTCTTCCTCTTGTCGATTTCGACTCCGACTTCCTTTTCGCAGAGCTCGACTCTCTTGGCATCACTGCCATACTGATGACCCTTTCCAAGGCTTACAACATAGACCTGGAGTCGCAGGACGTGACGCCAAAGAATTTCAAGAATCTCGACGCCCTCGTTAATCTTGTAAGGGCAAAGCAGGCTGAAAGCAAATAACATTTTCACCATGACCGTAGAACAATGCGTTAACCGCCATGCCATTCTCACACCTTCAAAGACTGCTGTCGTCTTTGAAGGACGGAGCATCAGCTATGCTGAATTATGGGCAGAGGTGCACTGTAAGAAAAAGGAACTTGAGGCAGAAGAACTTCACAGTGGGGCGTTGAATATATTCAAGGCTCCGCAAACTCCTGAGTTTCTCTACATCTATCTTGCTACCCATCTCATTGGTGCTGTTGCTGTGCCTTTGGAACGAAACTGCCCCGACGAGAAGATTCGGCAGATAGAGCAAGACTATGGCGACATTGTTCTACCATATACAGACGGTGACCCTGACAATATAGCCGACGTTCTTTTCACTACCGGCTCTACAGGAAAGCAGAAAGGCGTCATGGAGAGCTACAGAGCCATAGCCGCCGATAGCGATAACCTCATAGACCGTCAGGGCTTCAGCCCCGACACGGTGTTCATCATCTGCGGGCCGCTCAACCACATCGGCAGCCTGTCAAAGATTTGGCCGGTGCTCAGCCTCGGCGGTACGCTCATCATCCTTGACGGCATGAAAGACATGAACGCCTTTGTCCGCGCCTTTGAGTATCCAAGCAACAAGCTGGCTACCTTCATGGTACCGGCGAGCATACGCATAATGTTGCAGTTTGGTGAAGAACAAATCAAACGGTTGTCTGAGAAGATTGACTTCATAGAGACAGGCGGTGCCGCCATATCACAGACAGACATGGACGCGCTCTGCGCCATCCTTCCTAACAGCCGCCTCTACAACACCTACGCCTCCACGGAGACAGGCATTGTGTGCAGCTACGATTACAACCACAACCCCTGTGTGGCAGGTTGCACGGGGCAGCCAATGAAGAACTCGTCGGTATTCATCACAGAGGAAGGTACCATAGCCTGCAAGGGCAAGACTCTGATGAGCGGTTATCTTGGCGACGAAAAGCTCACAGCCTCAGTCCTGCACGACGATACCATGTTCACAAACGACCTTGGCGAGATTGATGCCCGCGGATGTCTGCATATAAAGGGCAGAAACAACGACGTAATCAACATCGGCGGCTACAAGCTCTCTCCGCTTGAGGTTGAGGACATAGCCATATCTTTCCCCGGCATTGCCGACTGCCTTTGCTTCCTCGCCCGTTCACCCCTGTTTGGCGATACCGTAAATCTTATTTATGTGGCGAAAGACGGCTTTAAGATCAGCAAGAAAGACTTGGCAAGATACATCGCAAGCCGCACTGAAGCCTACAAGGTGCCCCATGTCTACGAGCAGGTAGACAGCATAAAGCATACTTACAACGGCAAGCTGGACAGGAAGTTCTACAGCCGATAACGTTATCGGCTGTAGAACAGCTGTGGCTATAAAGAAGACTTTCCGGCTCTTGCCTTTCGGCAGTCCCTACCTGCCTTGCCTTTTAGTTATTAGCGGGAGCAGCTCTCGGTCAAATAACTCCCTGCTTATTATCCGGTAGTGAGGATGATATGCATTCCTGTAGTCAGGAGAATGGCTGATGGCATATTCGCCGGCAGAGAG
>CAZZNO010000054.1:2881-17251 GCA_964655685.1 uncultured Prevotella sp. | reverse complement strand
GCCGAGAGAACAACTTTCCATACGATTTATCAAGAAGACCTGTGGAGATAAAATACTTACCTATAAGATGGACTACTCCCGCATGAGCATGAGCCTCTATACCTTTATCTAAGAGTAAGGCTATTGCCATGTAGAATGCAGCATAATATTAGCCTAATACCAGTTAAGTTCTAATACTTCAACTTGGCAATATCCTCGGCTTCCGTATAAACCTTTTCTGTTTTTTCGATGCCAAGTTTTACTAATGTCCTACGTTCTTCAGCGCTTAGCATATCCTTATCCCATCTTTTTCTACATTAGACCGAAACACTGGCTTCTTGTTTTTCCAATCAGACAAAGTGTAAATGACAGGATGGATCATTGCATCTACCTTCCAACCAAGTTCCCAAAATGGATATGTATATTTATCATGAATAGTAGAATCCATAGCATAAGTATTTTCCGCAAAGTTAAGTGTTTCTTCCGAATACTGCAAACCTTTCCATATTTAATTTTTGGACGTAAGAGCTAAATTAATAGTGGAAAGCGAAAAAACTATTGATATTACCCAAAAGCGACATAAAGAAAGATTTTTCTAAAAAAAAAGTGGTAAAAAGTTGTTTGGGTTAAAAAAGTTTCTTATTTTTGCACCGCAACCCACAACTAACACGCATTTGGGACGTTATGCTTAAGGCAGAAGCCCACTTGAATGGGAGTAAGTGGGAAGTCTTTTGTGGATTTAGGCGTTTACTAACGCTTTGTTCTTGACTTGTCGGAATTTCTCGCAAAGATTCAAATCAGTCAAAGAACATGGCAACAGTAGATGCTCATGGGTATGTATTATATACCCTCATACCGGTACACCTTATATTATATAAGGTGTACTCTTGAGGCGTTATACATATAGGCGTGGGCTTCTGTGTTGTCCGTTCTGACTGATTGGGCAATGCGAGAAGCCTCGGCAAGTGGGACGGGCAGCAGTACATCCCATGCCTTTTTTCATATCTGAAACCTATCAAAATTATTATTTTTGCTATACCTTGGGATTGAGTATACGCATTGAGTGTATATGTGAAAAAACCGTATTCTTTTTACCTCATCAATTGAGGTAAACCTTGTATCTATCTAAAATTGCACAAAAAGTATCATTAAATGTCTAACAAAATGAACAACAAATTTACTAAAACTTTTATCCTTTCGCGATTGCTTTTGCTCTTCGCGCTTGTATGCCCCTTGTCCATCCTTGCCCAAGCCACCCTCACCCCTGTTGCTGAGCTTACCCTCAACGAAGATGGCACCACCTACACTGTCACTTACAAGGCAGTGGAAGGCACACCAACCTATGTCACAGAAGGTGTTGGAACGTATAATCTTGTGTCAAATCTTACTTCTGACCGTCCTGGATTCGCAAATGGTAAAAACATTACGAGTGCCGTAATAGATGCCAGCATGGAAAAAAACCCACGTCCACTAAGAGTTGGTTTAACAGTATGCCTGCTATAAATTCAATAGAAGGCTTGGGAAAACCTAAACACATCAGAAGTAACCAACATGGAAACCATGTTCGCAGGCTGCAGTAGCTTAAAAAGTCTTGACCTAAGTAAGTTCAATACTGATAATGTAACTGATATGTCACACATGTTCGGAAGCTGTAGTAGCTTGGAAAGCCTTGACTTAGCCAATTTTAATACCGAGAAGGTAACCAATATGAACAGTATGTTCACTTACTGCGATAACTTAAGAAGCCTTGATGTGAGTAACTTCAATACGAGTAATGTGACAGACATGAGTTTTATGTTCAGCGATTGTCCTAATTTGGCAAAAATTAACTTGGGTGCATTCAAAACAGAAAATGTGACAACTATATATGGAATGTTCTACAAATGCAGTAGTATTGTAAGTCTTGACCTGAGTTCTTTCGATTTAAGCAAATGCACAAACGCAGAAGCTGTTACTATGGGGTGCGATAAGCTCGAGTTTCTGAATCTTGGAAACAATGACTTTTCTAAAATTGACAATGCCGTGTTTTACGGCACCGGCTCCACTACCAAGCCATGCCAACTGATTGAAACATTTGGCAGGGAGCCTTTGGGAAATGTCACGATAGACAAAGACAATCAAGTGCCACCATATTATAAATATGGCAGTGGCTACTTCACCATAGCTGAAACATTAGACACTGAAAAAGACTATACCCCGACGACTAAAGACGATGCCGACCTTTGGGTGAAGGGACGCACGATGAAAGGCAATGTATGGAACTCTATGGTACTGCCCGTAGGCGTAACGCAGGAACAGCTAAAGACGGTATTCGGCGATGACGTGAAGGTTTGCACACTCACCGGCTATGACGGCAAAAACGTAATGTTCACTACCCTTACAGGCAGCACCACAGCCAACACGCCAGTGCTCGTAATGCCGTCAAGTGAAATCAAGAACGTGGGCTTCGCCGCAGTAAATATTGTAAACGTCGGCAGTGACGCGCCGACAGCCAAAGTCACGAAAAATAATATCACGGCTTCATTCATAGGCAGTTACAAGCAAATGATAACCATTGGTAACGACTGCTACTATTATTATGACGGACAATTCCTGTGTAGCGCAGGCAACTCAAAGGTGCCTAATACGCGTGGCTATTTCAAATTCTCAGACGGTGGCACTGCCGCAAAGATATTTGTTCTTGACAACAACGGCATGGTAACTGGCATCAATGCCATCGACGGCAAGCCTGTAGGCAAACAGGAGCCGGTCTACAACCTCGCAGGGCAACGCGTGGGAAAAGACTACAAAGGCATTGTCATTATAAGCGGGAAGAAAGTCTTGCGCAAATAAGTATCAAGCCAAGTGAAACAAAAACAATTGATAACTCAACTGCATGAACAATATGAAGAAGAAAAAGTATATAGCACCAAAGATAAGAGAAATAAGCTTGAGCAAGCTGATGGACCATACTGAGAATGTAACCACAGCGTCACATCAAGACCATACGGTTGATGCCAAGCGGGTTGGTTGGGATGACGATATATATGAATCCTTCCCGGACAGCAACTATTACAACCTGTGGGACGACACCGGCTGGAAATAAACACCCAAAACAAAAGAGGGCAAAAGCCCTCTTGCTTACAACAAAACAAACTACTTACACTTTTCACCCATAAGCGTATGGGGTTTCTATTTTTTAAACATTTTATTTATATGTTCCCCTTGTCATCATGCTGTGAAGCAACCATGAGAAGGGGATTTATCATCTGTAGGGCGTTCATGTACAAGACACAGGCTGCAATCTGTTCTGCATTGTTAGCCTTGCACTATTTAGCTCTCTTATAAGATTGGCGAACTTTCATTCGGATGATTTGCAGAAAACAATAAAACGCAGAACCTTTTCGACCTATACAGCTTATGGTTTTAAGCATTAAAAAAGGCTGTTGTAAGATGGCTAACGTTCGTTAGCCATAAGTCTAACGTTCGTTAGCCGTAAGTACAACAAACGTTAGCCGTAAGTACAACGTTCGTTAGACAATAAGAATAAGGCGTAAATCAGGTATATTTGCGATTTGTTGGGATAACGAAAGAGACGGGTGAGAGGCAAGGTGCACGCTTGGTGCCACTGCCGCTCACCCGTCTCGGTGAAGCTGCGGACCCAGCGGTCCGCTTTACTGACTATCAATCAATAAGGTTTATAAGCCCTCGGGACTCTTTAGACACACTCAAAACCAATATACAACAGAGTCCTTCGGGCTTATTAGTACACATTGCAAATTAGAATGTCACCTGCACACCAAAGTTGATGACACGCTGGTTCATGTAAGCATCGCCGGCGGTGTTGGTGCTGATTTCAGGATCTTGCTGGTACTTGTCGTAGCTGGTCCACGTAAAGAGGTTGTAGGCATTCATGTAGACGCGGAGGCTCTCCATGAACTTAGGCAACACGGTCTTCGGGAACTCGTAGGACAGGTCGATGGTCTTCAGACGGATGTACCAGGCATTGATGAGCCAGAAGTCGGACATGTATGCCTCGGCGCTGTTGACTGTTGACGGGTTGCTCGTGAGGCGTGGGAACTCAATGTCCTCGCCGTTCTGGTAGCGCTCGAGAGTCCAACGCTTCTGGTGCAGAGGCTGGAACTGGCTCTTGAAGGGCTCGATACCTGTACCTACGACTGAGAAGCTGTAGTTGAACGAACCTTGGAACAGGAGGCTCAGAGAGAGACCCTTATAGCTGCCGCCGATGGTCCAACCGAGCGTCGTGTTAGGAAGATTTGGTTTACCGATGGCACCCTTATCGAAGTCGTTAATGACACCGTCGTTGTTGAGGTCGGCATACTTAAGGTCACCTGCCTGCACAGGTATGTCGGTGTTAGGCACTGCCGGTGCCTTCTCGTCGCCTGCATTGATGAGATCAATGTCCTCCGGGGTGTAGTAGCCTATCCATTTGTAACCAAACATCTGACCGATAGGCTTGCCTGTGCGAGCCAGCCAAGGATAGCGCTGCTGTGCCTCAGCCTCGTAGATAATCTTATTCTTGGCGTATGAGAACACAAGGTTGGTGTTGACTCCCCAGTCACCGAACTGGTCGTGATAACCTATCTGTCCGTCGAAACCGGAGTTACGAGTCTTTGCCACGTTCTCAGGCGATACGCCGATACCGAGGATAAGAGGAATATCGTTACGGGTTACGAGCTGGTCGTAGCGTATATCGCGGAAGTAGTCGAAGGTGAGCGAGATGCGATTCCAGAGGTTGAAGTCGATACCGAAGTCGAACTTGCGTGCCTTCTCCCATGTCACATTATCGTTGCCGAGGTCGCCCTCATAGTAGCCGGGGAAGCCTACGAGGCGCTCACCAAACGGATAGCCTGAACCGCCGCTGTAGACTTGGTTGTAGAGGTAACGGTTACCGGCTGCCACGTCGGAACCTACAAGACCGTAAGACATACGGAACTTCAACAGGTCAACGCCCTTGATGGCATTGCGGAACCAGTCTTCCTCAGAGATTGCCCAACCCACACCTACAGCAGGGAAGAAGCCATAGCGATGGTCTTTGCTGAAACGGTCGGAACCGTTGTAGGCAGCGTTGAAGTCGATGAGGTACTTGTTCTTATACTTATAGCTCAGCTTCCAAGTAACGCCGATGAACTTGCTCGGCACCTTGTCGCCAGAGTTCTCCTGCGTTGTGCTCTCACGATTATAGAGGAACATGGCGCTTACGTCGTGCACCTTGTTGAATACGCGGGCATAGTTGATTGAAGCCAAGAGGTTCAAGTCCTTGCGAGCCGTGTTGGTGTTGCCACCCACAGCGTATGTACCAGGTGTATAGACACCGTCAGGGTTGATGTTGTAGAGTCCGGTCGTGGGGTCGTAGTGGTAAGTTGGATACTCGCCACGGAACACACGGCGCACGTTTTCGTCGACTGTTGAATAAGCCAAACGGAAGCTCGATGACAAGCCCTGTGTGAGGAAGTCCATCTTCCAGTTGGCGCTGTAGAGCAGGTTGTTGTCGTTGCGGCGCGTGCGGTTGTAGCCTTCGTTAGCCAGACGGGCGTTCAAGGTTGGCCGGCTGCCGTCGGTATCATACAGATAAGCATAGGAGCCGTCAGGGTTCAGGAACGGAGCCGAATATGGGTGCATCTTGGTGAAGTTATAGATTTCACCGGTGGCGTTGATACCGAATGGCTCATTGATGTTCATGAAACGAGAGTTGATGTCCAAGCGCATTGAGAGGTTGTCGGTCACCTGGAAGTCGAGGTTCGAACGATAGTTGAAACGACGATACAGATAGTTGGTGTTGATGCCGTCGCCGCTCGAGAAGTGGCGCACGAGACCGTTCTGCATGAAGTAACCCACGGAAACGAAGTACTGCAAGCGCTTAGAACCGCCAGAGACGTCTACGTTGGCATTGGTCTGCTCTGCCAGCTTCTTGAATATCTTGTCATACCAGTTTACATCGGGGTGACCGTAAGGGTCATCGCCCGTACGGAAGTGCTCCATGTCCTCGGGTGTGAACTGCGGCTGGAGACCGTCGTTGGTATAGGCCTCGTTGACAAGGCTTGCGGTTTCGTAAGAGTTGAGGAAGTTTGGCGTGCGCACAGGCGTCTGCATACCTGATTCTACACGTACGCTTATCTTCGCCTTGCCTTCGACACCACGGCGTGTCTTAACCACGAGCACACCGTTAGCACCCTTGATACCGTAGATGGCGGTGGTGGAGGCATCCTTCAGGATAGAGATACTCTCAATTTCGTTGACGTTGATCTGTGAGAGCTGCTCATAGGTGTACTCAACATCGTCCACAATGATGAGCGGCTTGTTACCGTCGCCGTTGAGCGAGCTGACACCACGGATGAAGAAGTCGGAAGCATCCCTACCAGGCTGTCCTGAGCGTTGCTGCGAGAAGAAGCCAGGCAGCTTACCTGCCAATGCGTTCTGGACGCTGCTCACAGGAACCCTTTGCAGTTCCTTACCCGATACGGCACTCACGGCACCGGTCAACGTGATACGCTTGGCTGAACCGTAACCCACGACCACGACCTCGTTGATGTCCTGGTCGTTAGAGGCAAGCACGACGTTCATCTCCTTGCCCTTACCCACGGTGACAGTCTTGTCGGCATAGCCGATATACGAGAATTGGAGCTTGTCACCTTGCTTGGCATTGACCTTGAAGCGTCCGTCGGCATCGGTCACGGTGCCTCTTGATGTGCCCAACACCTTTACGGTCACCCCAATCAGCGTTTCGTTAGTATCGCCAGCCGAGACGACGCCAGACACCGACTGGGCATGAGTGACGGCGAAGATACTCAAACATATAAAGAACAAAAGAATTCTTTTCATAACTTATTTCCAATTAGGGTTTTGAACCATGTTGTCATTCTTGTTTACCTCATCGT
Source organism: uncultured Prevotella sp. (assembly GCA_964655685.1). Classification (GTDB taxonomy): domain Bacteria; phylum Bacteroidota; class Bacteroidia; order Bacteroidales; family Bacteroidaceae; genus Prevotella. The sequence goes on along the minus strand of CAZZNO010000054.1, from coordinate 10,394 downwards.
AAGGTATCGGGTAGAGATACCTGCGATTTTCCCAATTTACAGTAAGGACGTTGATGACTGAATAGGTTGCCTGTACACCATTGTCCTGTATCCTCATGCCGTGAAGCGGCTGTTGGTAGATCTTCTCAGCCTCGCGCCAACGGCGGATGTCGAAGTAGCGCTGCTCCTCGAAAGCCATCTCTATGCGGCGCTCGTTGTGTATGATTTCACGCATCTGGTCGCGCGTCATGTTGGCGTCAAGACCGTAGAGATTGTCATCGCCAGGCTCTATGCCGGCACGTTTGCGCAGCTGTATGATGGCATCATAGACGTCGGCGGTGGGGCCGTAGTATTCGTTGGCAGCCTCAGCATAGTTGAGCAAAATCTCAGCATAGCGCATGATAACCCACTGGTGCTGTGTGCTGGCATACTCCGTCCTGTTGGAATAGTCTTCCATAAACTTGCACATATAATATGAAGTCGTGGAATAGTCGGCTGCCGACGTAGGGTTGTTTACGCCACCCTGATAGGTCTGTAGGTTTGTTCCAAGCCACTTTGAGCCGTTGTGCAGAATCTCAAGGTCAAGACGCGGGTCACGGTTGGCGTATGGGTTCTGGCTGTCATAAGCATACTTTGTGCTCTTGCCCCTTGCCTTGCCGTCCTTCATGGGGAAGGCGTCCACAAGATCCTGTGTAGGATTGGTGCGGCCGTTACCCTGAGCCGAGCCCGTGAAGCCAAGAGGACCGTTGTTGCTCTCTACACTGGTGCTGGCTCCGTTCTGGCGGAAGAATATCACCTCGGGGTTGGTGCCGGGCTGATAGTAGGTGGTGAAGATGCGGCGATAGTCGCTTGCAAGTCCCATTGAGCCGTCGCCATTAGGTCCGAACTCGTCGATGAACTCCTTAGCGGCATCGGCTGCAAGCTTCCAGCGCTCCCTGTCATAAGAAGCATAACCCACGAGCTCGTTGCCCGGCTCGATTGGATTCTCATTGAACAAAGGACTTGCAGCATAAAGCAGCACTCTCGACTTCAACGCCATGCATGCCTGCTTGGTTACGGCGTGGGCATAGGTGGCAGCGTCCTGCATAGGGAGCTTGCGCAGAGAGTCCTTTATTTCGTCAAGCTCGCTGACAATGTAGTTCACGCATTGCTCGAACGTGTTGCGTGGCAGCTCTATGTTGTCTTCTATGTCATAGACCTTGTCGCCAAGCAATGGCACGCCACCATAGCGCTTGATAAGCTCGAAGTAGAAATAGGCTCTCAGGAAACGTGCCTCAGCCTTGAGCGTGGTGCCCAGATGGCGGGTCTGGCCAAGGGCGTTGACGTAGGTTGCCTTGAACGGCACTCTGTCAATACCTCCAACAAAGATGTTCACCTTGCGGATGGAGTTGTAATAGTCGCCCCATTTCATGTCTGAACCTACACGGTTGCTTGAAGTATATGTGCCAAGCTCCAGCTTAAGCACGTCGGGGTTGCCGTCCATGTCGATTGGAATGGCATCGTCGCTACCAGCATCCAAGTAATCGCCGCCATAGCCGTTGTGGCCATTGGTCATAGCGTTGTATACAGGACTGAGGAAGCCCTGGGCTCTCGTACCGGCAGAGTCGGTAGTGGAGAACAGATAATCGTATGTAAACTGGTCCACAGGCAGCTTCTCATAGTTGTCATTGCATGACGACATGCCCACGACAGCAACGGCAGCAGCTAAAACCAGGCTTTTATTTAATATGATCTTCATCACTTTTTAGAATTTAAGATTTATACCTGTGAATATCGTCTTCTGCAAAGGAGAACTGGTGAAAGTTACCTCTGGATCGATAAGGTCGCAAGCAGACAGCGTAATCAGGTTTTGTGCGTTCACAAATATCTTTGCCCTCACGCCGCCGAGGAAATTCTTGCAGAACAGCTCAGGCAGGTTGTATGAAAGGCTGATGTTCTTAAGGCGTATAAAGTTGCCCGAACGAACCCACATTGACGAACTCCAGCCGTTGCCCTGGTTGTAGTTGTTGCCACCGGCGGTAAGGCGTGGATATTCAGCAGTCTCGGCTGTCTCAGGAGTCCAACGCTTCAGGATGTTCTCGTATGCCTGACCATACATTTGGTTCTTGTTCTGGAAGCCCTCGGTAAGAGTGCGGTTGCCAAGATAGAGGTCACGGTTGTAAACGCCCTGCCACAGCATGGAGAACTCAAGGCCCTTCCATTCGAAGCCCATGTCAACACCGAAATAACCTAAAGGCTTGTCGCCTGAAATGATGGTGCGGTCGTATTGGTCAATGACGCCGTCGTTGTTCAAGTCCTTGTACTTCACGTCACCGGGACGGATGTTGGTGAAGCCCCTCATCACAGGGTAGCCATTAGCTATGTCGTCAGCGGTAAGGAAGCCGTCGGCAATAAGCCCCATCATAGCTCCCGGACGGTGACCCGTCTGGCGCATGTAGTCGTAAGGCACGTTCTGCTCGTCCATAAAGAGCAACTTGGCGTATTCTATTGCCCAGTTACCGGAAATGTAGTAGTTGAAGTCGCGAACCTTGTCCTGCCATGTTCCGGAGAACTCAAAGCCTGAGCGGCGGTTCTTGCCTATGTTTTCGTTAGGATAACCGGTACCGAGCAGTTCAATGCTCTTGCCCCTGCTTTGGAGCAGGTCATAGTACTTGTCATAGTAGTAGTCAAACGAGAAAGACAAACGCTTTTGGAGAAGCGATGCGTCTATGCCGATGTTGAACTTCTTTGCTTTCTCCCATGTGATGTACGGGTTGGCAAGTCCTGTCTCCTGCGTGAAACGTATGCCGTTGCTCTGGCTCTCGCCATAAGGATAATAGGCTGTGCCCTGTGACTCGTACACCTGCCTCCAGATGTAGTAACCTGAATTGCTGATACCGTTGCCGGTGTGGCCGTAGGTGGCACGAAGCTTAAGCTTGTCAACCCAGTTCACGTCCTGCATGAAGTTTTCCTTGGCAATGTCCCATCCAAGACCAGCTGCCCAGAAGTTGCCCCAACGATGCCCTGGAGCGTAACGGTTGAAGTAGCTCTGTGTCATGGAGAACTGTGCGAAGTAACGCTTGTCATAGTCGTAGGCTACGCTTTCCATTATGTTTGTCGGGATAAGCGGAAGGTCATAGTTGCCTATTGCCTGATGGGTGTCGCCCATGAGCTTTGCCTTAAGGCCATGTGCGCCAAAGCGCCTGTCATAGTCAACGGCGAACTGACCGTAAAGCTCTGTATAGGAAGCTACGTCGGAGAAGTCATTTGACTGAGACCTATTCGAGCCATACATGGAGTAAACAGGGCTGCCGTCAGATTCCTCTTTGTAACTGTAAACCACAGTTTGCTTTGTACGCGTGATAGCTGTACGGCTGAGAGATACCACATTGCCAAGGGCTGAAGCGGAAAGACCTTGCACCAGCTTGTTGAAATCATACTTCAGCTTAAGAGAAGCCTGAATGTCGCGGGTGTTGTCGGAGATGTAACCAGAGTTGACTGTCTGCGCTCTCAAGTTGTTTGAGAAAGAGAGGTTGCCGCCCCATGTGCCGTTAGGGTTGTAAATGGGGTAAGCATTGTTCGGAGTCTCGAATATGTTGAGAAGCAAGTCGCTGTAACCAGAGCCGCTGCCGCCGGGCTGATTGCCTTCGATAACACGGCCGAGGGCTGTCATAGTGGCCTCGAAGTCGTCGGTGACGTTGATATGCACCTTCGATGAAATCATATAGCGATTGAGCTTGAGGTTGGTGTCATAGCCCTGCGACTTGTCAGTCTTGAACAGGCCCTGCTCGTTCAGATAGCCCAAGCTCACGAAGTACTGAGCCACCTTGCCGCCACCAGACACATTCATGTTATAAGACTGTGATATTGCATTGTCTTTCAATAGCTCGTCGCCCCAGTTTACGTTAGGATACAGATAAGGATTGGTACCGTTCTTGTAAGCCTCATAGTCGGAATAGCCGTAAAGCGGTGACTTGCCGTCGTTCTGCAATGCTTCGTCAAGCAAATAAGAATATGTGGCAGCATCAAGAGGATGCAGCTTATTCACAGAGCTGTGGAAACCGAACTTGCCGGTCAACGAAACATGAAGCTCGCCCATTGAAGGTTTCTTGGTTGTGATGATGAGTGCGCCGCGCGAGCTCTGCATACCAAGGAACATAGAAGAAAGAGCGTCTTTTTCAAGAGTTACTGACTCGATTGCCTCTGGGTCAAGCGAAAACAACTCGCGCTGTACGCCATCAACAATCACGACAGGACCCTGGCCACGAGAGTTGAAAAGGAACTGAGTGTTGTCGCCAAAAGCTCCGGAGCCGAAGCCGGTAGGAACGTCGCCAATGAGCGAACCGGAAGTGTTCTTTGCCGTATTGCCCAAGGCAAAGCCTCTGTACTGGGCAACATTAAAGCCTGCCATACGTCCCTGCAAAGCCGTGAGGATGTTTGGAGCCAGATATTTGTCCAAATCTTTTGTATAGACAGTAGCAGCAGAGCCGAGGTACTCGTCTTTAGGAGTGCTATCACCATAAGGGCCGGCAATGGCAAGCTCGTCGTTGGTGAACTTATCGCTCAAGTGAACGGTAAACACTTTGTTCACCTTCAGGTTCCTGATTGTCCCAACCTTAACTTCCTTGTAGAGATAGTTGATATGTGTGAAGGTCAGCACATCGCCTTTCTTGTAATTGAAAGCAAACTGACCCTCGCCATCGGTTGTCACCGATTCGTTGGTTCCTTTCAGCGTCACAATGACACCGGGTATAGGATTATTGTATTGATCGCTCACAACACCTTTTTCAGGCGTGCCACTTTCCTGTGCCAATACTCCTGCCGGCACCAATGCCAGCACCATGCAGAACAGCAGGAAGACTGCGGACAGTGAGCGTTGTTTGATGATCTTATTGAACATAATCATTGTTTTTTCAGTCAGTTAATGTTATTATTGACACTTTAACGTGAAAGTGAACGGCTTTTGCGTTCCGTCATCATTCGTCTCATCTCCCACAATCACAGAGCGATCCTTGTTTGTAAACACGTACACTATGTTTCGCAGCGTTTCTCCTTCAGGTATATTGAAGAATTTTGCAGGCCAAATAGTGATGTTGTAGGTTGTGGCATCTTCCTTGTCCGGCTTCATCAAAGTCTTGCTGGTCTTTTCATTGACAACATAAGTCTTGCCCGACTCTGTGTATGCTGTTGCCTCGAAATACGGATCTTGACCTGCGAGGTCATTGTCGAGAATTGTGCTCAGGAAGCTGAACGTCACGTAGTCGTCTTGCAAAGCTGACGATGGAGCTACCTTGTTGGCATGGAGATTACAGAAGTCAATGACATCTCCTTCGCCACCTACAACCTCAAAGCACTCAGAGCTGTAGGTCACCTTCTTATGGTCGTTACCGCCACTGAAACCGTCGTCGGTGTGGTTTACGAAGAAACCTAAGTGGCAGCGCAGGTTCTGTGTACCTACATTAGTCTTAATGTAGATAGTGTATGTAGGATTATCACCATTCTTGATGTCCCATGACTGATCGGTTTCGAAGACCACCCATTCCATGTCGTTCACATAGTTGGGGCCTACGCCATACTCCTGTGTAAGGCACTGAACCCATGTTCGGCCGTTGCCGTTCTTCGGCAGTTCGGTAGACGATGCTACAGACATGGTATACAGCTTGTCGCGATCGTCACCAAGTGTTGACTTGTAAGTCACCACGGCGTTCTTAGCCACATTCCAGCTCTTAGGAGCCAGGAAACCAACAACAAACTTGTCGTTGTTAATGTCTGACTTACATTCAATGTGACCTTGAATGGTGAAGGTAGCCTCATCGCCTGCATAAGCATAGGAAACCTCCTTGCCGTCATAAATCTGCATGACGCTGACGCTGTCAATATACACGCAACCGGTCACAGCTATGGCTATCACCAATGCCAAAGCCAGCATCAGTGAGTTTCTGTACTTATGGATTTTATTTTTCAGTTTCATTGTCTTGACTGATTGTTTGGTTAGACTCTCTTTCCATAGTGTAAGTGTACGTGTTGCTGTAGCAACCAGGGCTGAGAGTCATGACAAGCTTACGCTCGCCATTAGTGATTGGATAGTTGACCTCAACGTTCGTGGTATCGTTCGTGGCACTCTCAAGGAATGAGATTGTGAACATAAACTGCGGGTCGTTGGTAGCCCATGTGCCGTTGCCCTTAACTACAAACGGAAGATAGTTTTCAATGCTGTATGTACCATCGGCATTGAGGTTAAGCCTGAACTGGCTGAAGTCCATCTGGTCGGTAATGTCAACTGAATTGCGCTCTACGCCGCTGATTTTCCACACGCCACTCAAATTCTTTGCCGACTCCACGCCATCGTAAGGATCTGAGTCGTCTAAGAATGAGCTGCAAGAAGCCACAAAGCATGACACTAACAACAGCAGGGTTGTTTTAAATATGTTGTTCATCGCTTTTACTCTTTTATTTTTTACTGGTAATATGGGTTTTGAATAAGCTCCGGGCTCTTAACAACCTCATTGTAAGGAATGGGGAAGAAGTATTCTCCCTGGCGGAATACATGCGTGCGCACTACAAACGTGCGTGAAGTAAGGTTGCCACCCTTGTTGGTGATTTCAAGTCCGTGCATCGGAGCATTCTCCACCTGGTCGGCTATCATCCAACGGCGAACGTCGAAGAAACGGAAGCCCTCGAATGCCAATTCTATGCGGCGCTCGTTGCGTATTGCCTCGCGCATCTCCTCCTGACTCATGTTAGCCTTCAAGCCATAGTTGCCATCGTCGCCTGCCTCAATGCCTGCGCGCCTGCGGATAAGCCTCAAAGCCTGGTAAGGACTCATCTCCTGGTCGCCGATGGTCTCCTTGAAGTCGGGGCCGTAATATTCGTTAGCTGCCTCTGCATAGTTGAGCAGAATCTCAGCAAAACGCATCAAAGTACGGCTGCGTGGAGGAGCAACCCAATAGTTGCCGGCACAGTTGCGGTTTACAAACTTGTGGATGTAATAACCGGTAGGAGTGCCCTTGTGCACCTCGTCCTGCGTTACATTGTCGCCAGTATATGTGCGGACTACATAGTTTCCATCGTTACCATTGCGCTGTACGTAGCCGTTGTAAGTAACATTGTTGAAGAAACGCGGATCGCGGTTTACATTAGGATGCAATGGGTCATACTCATATTTGCTCTCGCCAATTGGTTTGCCGTCGATCATTGGATAAGCATCGCACAGGTCACCATAGATGTAGCCGCCGTCGCCACTACCACCACAAGTCTTAGGGCAGATAGCCTGCAAAACACTATAACCATTGTCTTGCTTTCTTTCCAATATAAGCTCTTGATATGGTCCATAGTCGTATTTCCTGTCGCCATCCTCAGTCACTGTAGAGAAGTCGGATGCCTGGGTTATGGCATAATAGCCCCATCCCGGCTCAGGGTTGTGTGTCTCACTGTTTGTGTGAACCTCGTAAAGCTGGTAGTCGCTGTTGTTCACCATGAAGTTCTTGGCTGCCTGATAAGCTGTGTGCCAGCGCTCACGGTCATAGGTAGGATAGCCCAGCAGGAGCTTTGTAGA
>CAZZNO010000054.1:0-2781 GCA_964655685.1 uncultured Prevotella sp. | reverse complement strand
ATGTAGTAATACCATGCACGAAGGAAACGAGCCTCGTACATGTACTGGCGCTTGGTGCCCTCCATCATAGGAGTGCGCTTTACGTCAATGAGGAACTTGTTGCAACGACGGATGTTTCTGTAGCACGTACTCCACGCGTCGTCGGTAACAGTTACAGGGTTTACGGTTCCAGTAGCGAAAGCCATGCCAGTGGAGATTGACGACGACTGCTTAAACTCAGCCTCGTCGCAGGCCACTTGCAAACCTCCGTTGCCGAAGCGTGTCAATTCAGTATCGAAGCCTATGTCGGCATATATTTGGGTCAAGAAGCCCGCCGCATAGGTACTGTCCGAAAAGACAAGATCCTCGTTCAGGTCCGTGGTAACGGTCTGGTCAAGAAAGTCGTCATTGCATGATGCGAAGCCCAATAGTCCTAACAGGGCCGCAACTAAACATGTCTTAGTTTTCATGTTGTACCAGTTTTATGAATATTTATATAGGTTTTATATACGCCTTATCAATATAAAAACGACTCTCCTCGGCACTTCCACTATTTGCCAAGGAGAGTTTTTGAGTTAAAAATGTATAAACAGCTCATAGTGCCCCGACTTCTTCAGCTCGTAGTCTGAAGCACCTGTCTTTATGCGCTTGCCATTGCAAGTTGCCGACTTGTAGCCAGCCGGCAGCTTAAACGTTGCCGTGGAACTTGCAGGGACATCCAACGCAACTTTTACCGCATTGTCATTAAAGTTCCATCGCACTGCGATTAAACCGTAAGGGGTTTCCTTTTCAGCCTTAACCCAAGTTAAGCTCTTGGTATATTGCGGGTCAATCGTAAAATGTTTATATCCTGGAGCGTTCTCATCCGGTACTATTCCGCCCAAAGCTTCATAGAACCAAGTGCCTATGCCATTATAGCAATTATGAACATGACTCCGTTCGCCGTTCCAGTATTCCCATGTAGCTGTGGCTCCGTTATCAATCATGTAAAGATAGCCCGGGTAGTCGCGCTTCTTAAGAATGTCATAAACCAAATCGGTCTTGTGGTTACGGATAGCCCACGTCGTGAAAATTGGCACACCCATCAGCCCAACGGCTATGTGGCCTTTGTACTTTCCGTAAGAATCGGCAATGAGCTTGTCGCTCACCTTATTATATATATCCTCGGGGACAGCACCAACCAACATGGCGTAAGACATGTCAAGCGGAGTGCCGTTGCCGTATGTGTAGCTGTCGGCATGGAAGAATGTCTTGTGTATGAGTTTGTTGAGCGTCAGCCTCTTTTGCTCGTACATCCGAGCGTCGTCTTCATTGCCAAGAGCACGAGCCGCACGCACCATCGTAGCCAAGCAATCGCTCACCACGCAATTGGCAACGAGCTCTACCGACTGTCCGCCCACGTCAACGCCTGCCGGAGCAAGCCAGTCGCCTAAGAACCACATCCTGTTTGACGTGTCCGGCCACGGGTGCAACAGACCGTCAGTGCTGTTCTTGTCAACATATTCCAGCCATAGCTTCATATCTGCATACCGCTTAGCCAACATGCGGTTGTCGGCATAGTTGAGCCAAGTCTTCCAAGGGGCTTCCACCAAGAAAGCGCACCACCAAGGGCCACCACCGCCACCGCCGGCAGGAGCCACGTATGGCAAGCTACCGTCAGGACCTATGACATCGCCCCACGCCGTGAGCCAATTGTAATAGGCAGGAGCCAAGTCATATATGGTCTGCGCAATCATTGTAGACGAATTGCCGTCGCCACCATAGCCTGTGCGCTCAATGTGCGGGCAGTCAACCATATAACCGCTAAAGTTGAGGCAGCGCAAAGTGTACTTCAACATGTCGTGAATGGCATTAAGGTCCTTGTCGGAACATGCGAAGCTGGACGTCTCCTTGTAGCCTCCACTTATTTGCAAGGCAGTCATGTCGCCCAATGAAGGCTGCACAGGGATATTGGAAAGACGCACATAGCGATAAGCATGATGATTGAACTTATTGCAAAAGACTTCGCCGTCGCGTCCTGCTGCAATATAAACGTCGCTTTCATTCTGCCCCTTGAAAGAGCCGTCAAATTCGAGAGCGTCGGCATATTCAATCTTCACCTCCTGACCTTTCGCAAGCTTAGGCATCTTCATGCTGAACCAGCCTGTCAGCGTGCGCCCCATGTCCACGAGCCAAGAGCCATTGCCGAGCGGCTTTACGCTTACAGCGTTTGAACGGCGGCAGACAACATTGCTTTCGCACATCTGAGGCGTTGCCGTCATACCCTTGACATCAACCACAGCCACAGGACTCCACTTGCGTGCATCCATCTCCTGACGGCTAAAGCCAACAGGGACTAAAGAGCCGTCGACACGTTCTCCGCCAAACATCAGTGCCGTCCATGTGCCCGTGTCACGATAGCCGCTTTCCGAAGCTTTCCAGCTCGCGTCCGTGCGTGCAGCAATGCTCCACTTGCCATCCTTTAGGACATCAAGCTCAGCCTTCACAAGCGCGCCGTCATACTGAGCCTTGAAAGTAGTAGGCTTATACCAACCCTGTCCTATCCACAACACAATGGTATTGTTGCCACGATGCAGATAAGGAGAAACATCGTAGGTAACTATTTGTGAACGCATTGTGAGTTGGGAGACAGCAGGCGTGAGCACATTCTTACCCACTTTCTTGCCGTTTACATATACTTCATGGTAACCAAGCGAGTTTACATGAAGGAAGCAAGTGCCGACAGCATCAAGCGTCACGTCCTTGCGAAGCAACGGGGCGTGGAGGTCGCCATAGGCTTTGTCCATGCCAATGTAAGAAGCC
>CAZZNO010000053.1:4119-17275 GCA_964655685.1 uncultured Prevotella sp. | reverse complement strand
ATGCTGCCCCACGACGCGAAGGACAAGCTTGGCGTAAACGCCACTCCCGGAGGCAGTTGGAACGGGTACATACGCCCTGCGAACCTTTCGCCGACTGACCAGTCATTCGACCGGATAGCCGATCTTTATTACTCTGAACTTACCAAGCTGTTTGGCAAGGCTGACTATTACTCTATGGATCCTTTCCATGAAAAGTGGGGTGGCGATGCAGACTACGCCAAGGTAGGACAGCAACTTATGGCAGCAATGAAGCGCGCCAACCCGAAAGCAGTATGGGTTGTGCAAGGATGGGGTGAGAACCCTCGGCCAAAAATGATTGAAAATCTGAAGATAGGCGATCTGCTTGTGCTTGACTTGTCTTCGGAATGCAGCTTCATGTCAAATGCACCGGGTATCTCACAAAACAAGTATGGCTATGGTCAGCACCCTTGGGCATTCTGCTTGATAGAGAACTTTGGAGCAAACGTAGGACTGTATGGGCGGCTGAACGAGTTGCTGAGCAACTGGAATACCGTTATAGACAGGAACTATCCTCGGCGTCCCATTGGCATTGGCTTGACAATGGAAGGCTCGGAGAACAATCCGATAATGTTCGAGCTTATGACAGAGCTGCCGTGGCGAGGCCATGTGGAAAAGGCAGAATGGGTAAAGGAATATGTCAAGGCACGGTATGGAAATGACAACCCGCAAGTGCAGAAATGCTGGGAGATTCTCTCCAACTCTATTTATAACTGCCCTGCATGGAATGATCAGCAAGGCACCACGGAGAGTGTCTTCTGCGGACGTCCGTCACTTAACAGCTTCCAAGTATCAACATGGAGCAGTATGCACAATTATTATGACCCGGCATCTACCCTTGAAGCAGCAAAGCTCATGAACAGCGTTGCAGAACAGTTCCGTGGCAACAACAATTTTGAATACGACCTTGTAGACATAACCCGCCAGGCAATGGCAGACCAGGCACGTTTGCAATACTTGCGGACGATGGCCGACTATAACGGCATGGACTGCGAGAAGTTCAGCCGTGACAGCGCCCGATTCTTGAACATGCTGTTGTTGCAAGACTCACTACTCGGGACGCGCAGAGAGTTCCGGCTGGGACACTGGATTGACGCAGCACGCAGCCTTGGCAATACGGTTGCAGAAAAAGACCAATATGAATGGAACGCACGCGTGCAGATAACGACGTGGGGCAACCGCACCTGCTCAGATAACGGAAGATTGCACGACTACGCACATAAGGAATGGCAAGGCTTGCTCCGCGACTTCTACTTTGTGCGCTGGCACACTTGGCTTGACGCGCTGTCAAAGCAAATGCATGCTTTGAAGTGTACTAATGTATCGCCAGACAACAGCATCAATCGCTATGCATCGCAAAACAAGCATGTTAAGATAACAACGGCAAAAGCTCCGGAAGTCGACTGGTATGCCATCGAGGAGCCTTGGACTTTGCAGCATAATGCTTATGCGGCAAAGCCAAATGGCGACCTCATAGCAACGGCTCGCCTTGTAATGAAATTTTTGATAGGCAGACAATAAAGATGGCTTGTTTATCTCCTCTGTAGATAGGTTTTTGTGAATTATATTTAGGTTTCTATTAGCATGTTTAGGGCAAGAAGTTATCTTGCGATAACCGTCTTGCCCTTTACTATTTGCTGTTGGAGGTGCCTGTGATTTTAGGAGGAGGCACGAGGATAATCAATCTGCGGTGGGGGCATTGGCTTCTCTTGCCTCGTCTTCGGCTTCGTTGGCTTCGTTGGCTTCGCCTGCCTCATTGGCCGTGCCGCGGTTTGCGGCTTTGCTTTCTTTGTTTGCGGTATCTGCCTTTTCGGCTTCGACGGCCTCTATCTGCGCTATTTCCTTTGCGGCTTTGCCTTTCTCGGTGATGCTCACGATGAGGATGCTTGCCTCATAGAGCAGCCAGATGGGCAGGGACACGATGGCAAGGGTGAAGGCGTCGCCCGTGGGCGTTATAATGGCGGCTATGACCACTATCGCTACAAGTGCCTGACGCCAGTATTGCCTCATCCATTTTGACTTGAGCAGGCCGAACAGCGCCAAGAGCCAGCTTATGATGGGTATCTCGAAAAGGATGCCGAAGATGAGGCTCATCATCATGAGCGTGTCTACGTATGACTCGAGGGAGAGGAGGTTGTGGATGGTTGTGCTGACCTGATAGGTGCCGAGGAAACGGACGGTGAGCGGAAAGACGATGAAATAATTGACGAGGATGCCCGTAACGAACATGACGTATCCGCCGAACACTATACGCACGGCATAGTGTTTCTCGCGTGAGTATAGGGCTGGGGATATGAAGCGGTAGAGGGTATACAGTATGTAAGGTGATGCCACGAGGATGCCAAAGCATAGCGCGGTTTTCACGTGTATCATGAACTGCTCGGTCAGCCCCACGTTGACAAGCTCAATGTGGAACGGCTGGGCGTGCATCAGCTTATAGGTGATGAATGTGTCGCGGCTGGGAGCAAGCACTATGTCGAAAAGCGGCTCCTTCAGGGCAAACGCCACTGTGCCGAACACCACGGTTACAAGCAGTATGCGAATAAGACTACCTCTGAGGACATCGAGGTGCCCCCAGAAAGTTAGGTTGTCTTCTGCCATAGTGCGAAAAGGGTTGTGCGGGTAGGGATGTTACTTGCCGGTTGATGTTGCGTTGTCGGTTGACGGCTTGTCATCTGCCGGCGCATTCTTGACTGCTTCGTCTACGTCGATGTCTTTTTTCACTTCGTTCAGTCCCTGCTTAAAGCTTCTTACGCCTTGGCCGAGGCCGCGCATGAGCTCCGGAATCTTTTTACCGCCAAAGAGCAGAAGTATGATGAGAACGATGATGACAAGTTCTGTTGTGCTTAGTCCAAACATAATGTTTATTCTTTTTTAGGGTTCAGTCTTTTTACTTATGCAAAGTTAATGCTTTTCATTTACTTTAGTGCAGTTTTGCTTGAAAAAGATGTTGAAAGGGGCAGAATTTTATGAAAGTTTTTTGGAGATTGGCTTTTATTTTGTGAGATAGCGGAACGAGTTCTTGACAAGACGGAAGCGCCCGCCTTTGTATTTCAGCGTGACGATGGCTGTGCGGCGTGGCTGTGCGGCGGTGTTGTCGTGGTGGGTGTGCAACACGTATCTCCATTGTCCTTCTTTGTCGCGGAAGATGTCGCCGTGGCCTGTGCCGTTGATGCCGGTGTTTTTTCTTGAAATCAGGGGGTTGTGTTTGCTTTTGCGCCAAGGCCCTGTAGGCTTGTCTGAAGTGGCTGTGCCTACGGCATAGTCGGGGTTGCGAAAGTCGTTGCAGGAATAGAAAAGGTGGTATCTGTTGCCTGCCTTGACCACCGTGGCGCCTTCGCATACGGGCCATGAGGCGCGGGCGGTGTTTTCCCAATGCTCTGAGGCTTCTGCCTCCACGCACAGGCGGGCTGTCTCGTCGTGCAGGCTGCTGAAGTCTTCGCTCAGTTCGGCTACATATATTTTGTTGCCGTCGGTAAGCCGGTCGTGGTACATATACCATTTGCCGTCGGTGTCGTGGAAGGCAAACGGGTCTATTTCCTTTTGTTTTGCCGGTATTGGGGCACGGGCGGGATTGGTGAACGGGCCAAGCGGCGAGTTGCTTGTTGCTACGGCGAGTTGCTCGTTTGCTACATAGAACATGTAGAAGGCGTTGCCTTTCTTGATTACCTGCGGAGCCCAAAATCCTTTGTCGCCCCACGCGTCTCCCTTTTTCAGGCAAAAGCCTCCGTTGGCTCCTGCCGGCCCTTGCCAATGTTCGAGGTCGGTGGAAGTGTAGCACATAAAACCCTTGTCGGAGCTTGTGCCATAGAGATAATAGGTGTCGCCGTCGAGAAGAATGGTGGGGTCGGCAAGTGTGAGAGTATCTCCTGCGTGGCATGTCAATGCCACGAGGAGGAGAAGAATTATGGAAAGGGCTTGTCTCATGCTGAAAAGGTTGCGCCTATATGTAGTTTGCTTTTATTTCTTGAAGAAATCTGTTGTGCGGGTCGGTGAATACAGTTCCCAAAGCGATGCTGTTGTCCATCCTGGTGCAAACCAGGTGTTGTAGAAGCCTTTGCCGCCGTGCCCGTAGTCCCAGTTGGTGTGTTGCAATACCTCGGGATAGAAGCCGGGCTTGCCTATGCCACAGAGCCGTTGGGCGGTAGGCATAAGCTGGTTGAGCGACGAACGCATAAGGTTGTACATGCCGGTGAAACGGCTGTCGGCTGTTTCTTTGCCAAGCCAGGCAAGGATGTGCCCGAATTCGAACACAAAGACGTCGACATGGTTGTTTTCTACTGAGACGTTGCTGAAGCCGCGTGAGTGGAAACCAAGATCGCCAAGCATTTGTCCTTGCGCAAAGGGCACGTCCCATAGGTAATACCATGACAGGGCAAAAAAGGCTGCGCGCCGGCAGAGGTCTGCATAATGCCGGCGCGCTTTGCCCTTTGTGACAAGCGTCATATAGTAGGTTGCGGTGACGGCGGCTATTGCAGCTTCTTTATCCTCGCAGTTGGCATCGAGGGTAGAGGAGAAGTAATCGGTCTTGTCTATTATGTTCTTCTCTACATAGTCTACTGTCTTGGCCGCTGCATTGAGATAGCGTTTGTCGCCAAAATACTTGTAAGCCATTACAAATGCAGAAGTGGCAGACGGTGTTGAGCCGCCCGATGCATCGGCAACGGAGCCGTCGCCATGAAATTTGCGTGGGAAGCTGCCGTCGGCATTTTGCAGTTTCACGAGATTGTCGAGCAGCGTGCGCAGCCTTGACTCCCAGTCTTTGTGCTTCACGCCGCGCAGCTTGTCGTAGCGCAGGAAGTGAAGTGTGGCATAAACGGCTTCGCTTTGACGGCGTATGCTGTGTATGTCGTCCCACTTCTTTTTACCTTCAAAGAACAGGTGGTCGTAGAGGTAGCCGTTATGGGTGAAGCCATGATGCAGGAAGCTGTCAAAGATGGCACGTCCGCGTGAGGCGAGCAATGCGTCGTTGTGGGCTTCGCCCCATTCCAGCTCATTGAATGCGTTGAGCAGGGCGCGCCCGCAGAAGCCTATCTCCATCTCCGGCACGGGTTGGCACAGGTCTATGCGCAGACCGTTGCCGGAATTGAACTTTATGTCGTACTTGTCGACATACGCTTCACGAAAGTATCCCGTGAGCTGCTGCTTCACCTGTTCGCCGTCTGCGTTGGCGTTGACAGGCGTCGGCTTGTAGGCATCATAGCAATATTGCCATGTAGAGGCAACAAAATTGCCGAAGTCTTTGTCAGCTGATTCTCTTATGACCCATGTGAGTGTTTTGGTTTCGCCTGCGTCAATTCTTGCGAAAGTCCTTATAGGTGCCTTTAGCGTGAGCTTGCGCATATAGCGTTTAGGCGTTTCTATATATGGATAGCCGAAAGTGAGCGTGGCAATGTTTTTTTCGTTGTCAAAGCCTAAGTAGCCCACCGATGTGGGGCCGTCAAGTATTACGTCGCCTTCGTCGCTTGTTCCAAGGGCATCCTGTGGCTTGTCAAGTTCACGGCGCACGCTTATGCCTTGGCTTGAGGATTGGTTGTAAACGCCGGTCAGGGGCGAGGACAAGCGGTCTTCCCTTACGTTCCAACTCTTGGATGTGTGGAAAGAAGGCGCTTCCTTTGGTGACCGCAGGTTCTTGTGATACCAGAAGCCTGGCAGGTAGAAATCGCAATTGTCTGTTGGGAATGATGTGGCAATCTCTGCTCCAAAGTTGAAATAGGTCAGTTTTGCTGCCTTTATTATAACTGTATAGCGTGTCAATCCTTCGCCTAATACAGTTTGCGAGGAGGTTATGCTAAGAGGAATATTGCCATTGACGGGAACAAGCTGTCCGCCGTTGTCGCGAAGCTGTGTTGTTATGGCTGGATTGCCGGGTTGCTTTATTGTGATATGTGTCGAAATACCAATGGCGGTCATTTGCATGGCCGCCATCAGTAAAAGGACAGTTGTTATGAGCTGTCTCATGTTTGTTTACAGTTCAAGTATTTTTATGTTCTTGAATGATACTTTATTTCCGTGGTCTTGCAAAAGGATGTAACCCTTCTTGTGGTTGCCGAAGTCAGGCCAGTTCTTGTATTTGCTGTATGCCACCAAAGCGTTCCATTCCTGGTTGTTGCGCTCATATTCAATGAGCTTTTCTCCGTTGAGCCAGTGCTCAACATGATTTCCGCGTACAACAATCATGCCTTTGTTGAACTGGTCCATGTAGAATTTCTTCTTGCTTGGAGCAGGAATGAGGTCATAAAGAGAACCGAGCTTGCGGTTGCCCTTCACGCCGAGCTTGGCATCAGGGTGACGCTGGTCGTCAAGAATCTGGAACTCGCAGCCGATAGCAGAGCCTGCGCCCTTGTTAAGAGTCGGGTCTACAAAGTACTTCACGCCGCTGTTGGCTCCGGGTGTAATCTTGAATTCGAACTTCAGTATGAAATTCTCATAGGTGCGTGTTGTGACAATGTCGCCGCCGTTGGCTGACTCTTTACCGTCGCTCGGAAGTACTGTCATCAGGCCGTCTTTGACTTCCCATCCGTGATCCGGGAAACCTTCAAGCTTGGCTCCTCGCCAGCCGTTTGTTGTCTTGCCGTCGAACAGGAGCTTCCAGCCTTGGGCTTGCTCACGCTCTGAAAGGGTGTTGGGGATGGCGTTGTACTGCTCCACGCTGTTGTTGTCGGGTGAAGCATATTTCTCTACATCCTTTGTGATGATGCGCAGGTTTTTCCATTCCATAGCTTTGCCCTCGTCGGCTTTGTTGCCTATCTGGTGCACTTGCAGGGCAATGAAGCCGCTTGGAGTCATGTCATCTATGAGGTCGGCGCAAGGTATGCCGTTGACCCATGTGCGCAGCCTGTTGCCTATTGCCTCAATGCGTGCATGGTTCCATTCGCCATTGCGGAAAGCCTTTTGAGCTGGCGGGTTCAGCGTCAACGGATAGAGCCAGCCACGGCGGGCTTCGTCATAGATGCCGCCTGTCCAAGCACGGGAAGACGGGTCAAGTTCGAACTGGTAGCCGTGTACGCGGCCGTTGTTGTAACTCTTGAGGCTCTCTGAGCGGAATTGCACACCTGAGTTTACGCCATCAGGTACTTTGAAATCAAACTCAAAGATGAAGTCGCCGTAGTTCTTCTTTGTGCAGAGGAAAGAGTTGGGGCTGCCGAACACGGGCTCGCCGATGATTACTCCATCTTTGACAGTATAATGTGCCTTACCGTTGATTTGTTTCCAGCCGCTCAGGTTTTTGCCATTGAAAAGCGACTGCCATTCCTGTGCGCTTGCTGTAAGTGTCAGCGTGGCAAGAAATAAGATTGTGAATAGCTTTTTCATTTTAAATTTTAATATTTAAAACTTGTTTTGTATTTAGACTAATTTGTAGAACTCGTTCCACCCGTGGCGTGGAGGCAGGCCGCCTGCCAGCAGAGCATTGGCGAAATCGTTGTTGGTGAATCGCTTAGTGCGTGGGTCGAAGAACAGCTGTGTGTTGAGGCGCTGGGCTATCACGCCGAGGCAGAACACTTGGCTGAGCACGCCGTTTATCTCGAATGGAGAACGTGTCTTCTCTTGTCCTAAGCAGGCACGCAGGAAATTGACATAATGGTTGCTTGGGCTCTTTGGCACTTCCGGCAGCTTATCCTTTAGCTCGTTGGCTCTTGCCGATGGTATCATCTTGAGGGTAGAACCGTGGCTGCCGCCTTTAAGCGTGAGGCCGGGCATGTAGATTTCCTTACCGGGATTGAGCTTAGCCACAGGCGTATTGCCTTGGTTGGTTGAAGGAACGTCAGGATTGTATTCCGATGCGCCATAGTTGGCTGGCAATGGCGGCAGGTTGTCTATGCCGTCATACCACCACACGTCACAAGGTGGCATGCCGTCGCGTGCGCCGAAGCGGAAAAGAATAGTGGAGGAGAACGGGTAGAAGAAATCGTTATGTCCCTTGGCATACTTCATGGTTACCTCGTATGGCAAACCAAGATTAAGGAACTCGTGAACGGTATCAAGAAGATGTGCTCCCCAATCGCCGAGAGCGCCCATGCCGAAGTCGTACCAGCAACGCCAGTTGCCCTGGTGGTATTTGTCGGAATAGTCGTGCCATTGGCATGCGCCGAGCCATGTGTCCCAGTCTATGTTTTGCGGCATTGCTTCTCCTTCAGGCATGTGCAGCATGTTGGCATCGTAGCCGTGCCAGCGGCGTGAGTTGTTCATGTGGGCCACGACCTTCGTCACGTCTTTTATAATCCCAGCGTCCTGCCAAGCCTTGAACTGGAAGTAGTTACCCTCAGAGTGTCCTTGGTTACCAACTTGTGTTGCGAGGTTAGGATGCTTCTTTGCCATTTGTATCATCAGCTCACCTTCCATGAAGGTACGGCACATTGGCTTCTCCACATATATATGCTTGCCGTGGGCAAGAGCCATCATGGCAATTGGGAAATGGGAATGGTCCGGTGTTGCAGCGCACACGGCATCGAAATGGTCAGCATATTTCTCGAACATCTCGCGGTAGTTCTTGAAACGGCGCGCCTTGGGGTACATGTTCATGACCTTTTGCGTGTGCTTTGCGCCCATATCGACATCGCACAGTGCCACGACATCCACCATTCCGGTCTTGGCGAATTCTTCTATGTCCTGTTCGCCACGGTTTCCTATGCCTATATAAGCAATTTTCACTTTCTCGCCAGATGCAGCATTGCGTTCTTTTGAGGTTACCATGTTTGGCGTTGAGGCTAACAGGTCATTGCCTGCTCCCAATGCGAGGCCAGCGGCCGAAACGCCCATCGTTTTCAGGAATTGTCTTCTTGTTGTCATATTTTCTTTGGTTTGAAGAGTTTCTTGATACCCCACACTATAAGGCGCAACACAGTCCATGCCACATAGAGCACTACGGTGAGCGTGAGCACGTAGAACATAGAAGTAATGAGCTCTGTTGCCGGTGAGGCGTATGTAATTATGGCTGCCACGTTAAAAACGTTGGCCAATATAAAGGCTACGAGCAAATATATGAGTTCGCGCCTTTGCCGTTTGGCTGATATGGTCAAGTCTTTCATGGCTATAGTTTCTTGTTTTGCTCGCTTGCGGCGGTGGCAGAAGCCTTGGTGCCGTAAGCCGGATAGTCTATAAGGTATTGTGACGGGAATTCCAATGCTTCGCCACGCTTAATAGCCTCATAGCCCCATAGCGCAAGCTGGCTTGCATAATAGCCTTCCTCTATTATGCGTGGTGGCTGGCGATGGGTTATGCAAGCCTCTACCCATGCATCGAGAGCAATTGATGTGCCGTCGGTTTTTGGACGCTTGCCGAGAATGTATTCGCCATTGTTTTCATTGGCAGTCTCTGGAGCCCAGCTTGTGCCTGCAAATGGAATCTCGTCGAAAAGGGAATGCTCCCATGAGTTGGCAAGTTGCAGGAAAGCCGGTGCAGGAGCAATGTCTTCCATGTAGTACTTGCCGCGTTCCGGCTCCATTGTTCCCTTGCTGCCGAGTATCTGCTCCTCCAAGCCATAGAATTTGTTGGCTATGTCGGAAGCGTAAGTCATCTGCTCGCCTGTCTCAAACTGGTATATGCAGTTCAGGTTGTCGTAAACCTCTCGACCGTCGTTCCAGAACGTTATGGCTCCCGTACCCATTACTCGTTTAGGCAGTTTGCCGAGTGCCCACGTGCCTACTTGTAGTTGGTGGCAGGCAAGCTCCGTCATCAGTCCTTTGGAGAAGCGAGTGTAGAGTCGCCAGTTTATGAGTTGCTCATAGCGTTTGTCAGGCACAGGACGCCTCCAGTCTCCATTACGGTTCCAGTAGGCATGTATTGCTGTCACCTTACCTATAAGCCCGTCATGTATTAGCTTCATGGCGCGTATGTAGCGAGGATCGAAAAGTCTTTGCTGTCCTGTGAAAAGGATTCTGCCTGAAGCGAGGCGCTGCAAGTAGAGGCTGTGGCACTGATCCATGCTGTAGCACAGAGTCTTCTCGCAGTACACGTCTTTTCCTGCTGCCATTGCGTCGTGAGCTATCTGGTAGTGCGTGCTGAGTGGTGTGGCTATGATTACTGCCTGCACCCTGTTGTCGTCGAGCAGTTGGCGGTAGTCATGGTAAGGCGTGGCATTGGGGATAATCTTTTTTGCTTCCTCTATTGAAGGCTGGTAGATGTCGGCCATAGCCACAACGTCGACCTTGGGGTTCTGTGTGACGAAGCCGAGGAGAAAACGACCGCGCGAGCCCGGGCCAATAATGCCCACGCGTAGCCGTTCGCCGGTAGTTCCCTCCACTTCGGAGAAAGCTTTCAGCCACGGGCTCGTAGCAGCAAGTATAGTGCCGCCTGCCACGCCAAGTCCCTTGAGAAACTCTCTTCGGCTGATGTTGCTGTTTTTCATGTTCATTATTATATTTGAAGCAACCTTTTCCTATAGAGTATAATAATATACTATAAGAGTATAGGTAGAGTTACCTTGTTTCAGGTAGGTGCTTATTATTTATTTAACCAAAGAAGGCTTGGCAGTGGCGGCTGCAATGCTTATAAAGCCTTCTTGATGGCAGGTACTATCAGTTTCTCCATTACATGGTAGCCCTCTATATTCGGGTGTACCTGTTCGGGAGTGTAACGTGAATCCATACCTCCTCCGTCGGGGGCAAGCATGGCAGAGAAATAGTCAACGTATGGAATCTTATGCTGTTTGGCGTAAGCCTTTACGCGGTCGTTGAGGTGGCGAATCTTACCCATTACGTTTGGAAGCTCTTTGCGCCACGGCATGAACCTTGCGGGAAGGCACGACGTGAGTATCACCTTTATATTGTTTGCCTTTGCTATTTCGCACATTGAACATACGTTACCGAATGTGTAGTCCTCATTATATACGCCTGTGTTTTCGGCAATGTCGTTGGTACCATAGTTGATGACCACAAGTGCCGGCTTAAGGTTGACTACGTCCTGACGGAAGCGCAACAGGAACTGATAGGAAGTCTGACCGCTGATGCCCCTGCCTATGTATCCGTTCTCACGGAAGAACTCAGGGTGCTGGCGAACCCATCCCTCGGTGATGCTGTTGCCCATGAACACTACGCGCTTCTCGCCCTTGGCTGGCTTGCCAAGTTCGGCGTTCTGTTTGGCGTAACGCCCAAGGTTTGCAAACTTGTCGTAGGTTTGGGCTTGAATTGCAGTTGTTGAGAACAGCAACATTACCATCACTACTAATGACTTTGAAAGTCCTTTAAAGTCTCTCATAATATAAAATATTTTTAGGTATTAAACATCTAAAGTCACAATTCCTTCGCAAAGTTATAAAAAAAAGTTGTAACAAAGAATACCTAATTATATATAATGCTAAAAATATAGATATTTTTTTGATTTGCGCCTCTGTATTTCAAACTGTTATATTTCCCGATGACCTAAAAAATATAGGTCGGCGTCTTTCTTCTTATTAAGCAAAACCTATTGGCGGAATCTATTCCGCCAATGGTTATTAATTAAATTACGACAGGTAGTAGCGATGTATTTTTGTCGGTTGTGATAATGATGTATTTGTTTGTAGATTGTTACATTTTATATATATGAAGATTGGGGCGGCTTCAATGAAAAACGTCAGGCTGTACCTTGGCATTGCCAAGTATTGGCTTATTAGGGCTTTGGCATAGCCTGACGCTCATTGCATTTAATTTTTTAGTTTTTGGGAATTAGTTTGCTTTATCCTCATCGGCTACAGCATCTTCCCAATTGTCCCATTCCGGGCAATTCTCGTTATATCCTGTATAGCCGTAGTTCTGGTGCAGTTGCCCGTCCTTGTTGGCAGTGATGGCCTCGTCAGGTATTGGCCAGAACATGTTTTTCTTGTCCATTGTGTAATTGATAGCACTCTTTGCAGCTGTGACGTTCTTTGTAATGCCATCATTATAGAAGTTGTTGCGTACGCAGCGCTGATACCAGAACGAACCACCACTCTTGTCAGTGCCTTCCTGTTTTGTAAGGTTTGAGAGACTGTAGGTATTGCCGTACTTATCAGCCTTGCCGCTGATGGCGAGGTCGAAAGAAGCTCTTACCAATTCTACGTGGCGCCATTCCTCTAAGTAAAGCTCTCTGGCGCGCTCGTCGAATATGTCGTCAATATCAACTGTAGTATAGAGTTGCTCGCAGTGTGCACGCTTGCGTATGATGTTTACGTCATTTGTTGCGGCTGCAATGTTGCCAAGGTAGAAATTGGCTTCTGCACGCAGCAGGTATGCTTCTGCAAGTCTGTATAAGTAGAGGTCGCCCTTGCTGCCTTTTTGCGCTCCGCGGAAACCGTCACTGCTCAAGTTTGCCTCTTGTACGGCATCAAGATAGTAGAATTTGTAAAGTGGAATGTCGTACCAACGTCGAATGGTGTCTGTACATAGCAAGTTGCCATTGTCGTCATACAAGCGCAGGTTCTGCCCGTAGTATGGGTCACTTGGGTCGTTGTACTTCAAGTTCTCCATGTGCATCCAGTTGCCGGCTTTTTCGCTACGTCGTAAGTCGCCTTTGTCTATGTTGCTGCTATAGACTCCTTTGGCATTGATGTCCCACAATCCGTATTGAGCCCATGTGCATGGACGGAAAGAAGCTACGCCTCGTCCGAAAACACGTTGATAGTCCGTTGCTGCGCGCCAGTTGCTATTGTTTCTGTTATAGTTTTGCAAAGCCTGTTTGCCTGACGGGCTCTTGGTTGCATTGTTGAATATGAATGGAGACAATACGCGCATGACGGTATAACCTGTAAGGTTCTGTCCACTGTTAGGCATTCCGAGAATAAGCTCTTTGTTGGTAGAGTTATAGACATTCTCGCCACGGTGCAAGTCCCAAATGACATTGCGTTCTACTGTCCATGTACGGGTCTCGTTGTTACCACCGGCAGGCTGTACATCCTCTCCGAAAGGCTCGGTCATCAGGGCGAAACCACTGTTATCTATAAGTATGTCAAGTTGTTGCTTGGCTTCTTCAAACTTTCCTTCTGCCATGAGAATCTTTGCAAGCAGGAAGCGACAAGCCGCCTTGTTCACATAACCGCCAGGATAGCTTGCGGTATATCTGCCTACAGGCTGGTCTGGCACCCATTCTACAGCCTTCTTCATGTCGCTTTCTATCATGTCGAGTATAGCCTCTCGCTTGGTGCTCCTGTAGTTCTGCTTAGGCACTTCCAACAGCTTGGTTA
>CAZZNO010000053.1:0-4019 GCA_964655685.1 uncultured Prevotella sp. | reverse complement strand
GCCTCTCGCTTGGTGCTCCTGTAGTTCTGCTTAGGCACTTCCAACAGCTTGGTTACGAGTGGCACGTCTCCGAACTGATGCACGAGGGCATAATAGCGGAAGGCGCGATGGAAATAGGCACGTCCAATGTAGGCGTTGCGGATGTTCTCGTTGAGAGTAGTTACCTTTGGTGCATAGTCTATGATGGTATTGGCATACTTTATACCGGCATAGTTCTCATTCCAGAAGTGCATTATGCTGTTCATGTGTGCACCGTCATCACTATCATGCAGATAGCCAGATGATGGTATGAGGTCATTGGCAATGTCGTAGAGGGCTGCCTGCTTGTCAGTGGCAGCAACCACGAGCATATCTGAGAATAAGAATTCCGTGTCTATTGGCATAAGCACGTCTGAACTGGTGGTGTAGTACAGTTTCAAGTTGCGGTCTGCTTGTGCCAAAGCTGCGCTAAGTCCTGACTCTGTGCTGAATGTAGCCGTTGGCTCGTAGATAGAAAGCGGATCTGGCTCAAGGTAGCTGCTGCTGCACGCAGGGAACAACATTGATGCTCCCAACGCAAAAGCTGTGACACATACCTTATTTATATATCTAAATGTTTTCATAGTTTTCAGTGTCTTTAAAATGTTACATTAATGCCGAATGTATAGGTACGGGTTGAGAAACTTTGGTTTTCAGGGTCACCGTAAATCCACCTGCTCGAATGAATAGTTCCGAGGTTCCTTACATTGGCAAATACTTTCACATTGCTCAGTGTCAAGGTCTTCACCCAATCCTTTGGCAGCGTGTAAGCAACTGAAAGATTGTCGAAGCGTATGAAAGATCGGTTGATGTAGTAGTGTGGCCT
Source organism: uncultured Prevotella sp. (assembly GCA_964655685.1). Classification (GTDB taxonomy): domain Bacteria; phylum Bacteroidota; class Bacteroidia; order Bacteroidales; family Bacteroidaceae; genus Prevotella. The sequence continues at coordinate 3,175 of CAZZNO010000053.1, read as the reverse complement.
AATGCCGTTCGGGCCTTGTGCCATAATACGTGCATAGTCTTTCTTTGGATGGGCTGGTGTCCAATACTCCTTGTATGTCTGATTGAACATACCGAAGTCAAGGTATCCACCGCCACTGTCGTTATTCAGGAAAGCGTCACCTGCATTTCCACCCCAAACGTCAGCAGCATTAGACTTCCATCCAAACGCTCCGTAAAGGCTGAAGCCGACGGTTATGTCTTTGAATATCGTAAAGTCGTTGCGCATTGAAATGCGATAAGGAGCGGTACGCTTGCCTTGGAACACCTTGTCCTTGTCATCATAATAAGGCTTTCCGTCTACGTCGTTGTCGGGATTGTTCCATACTATTGGGTCACCAGGAACCTGCCCATACTTGGCGGCTTCTTCTACTTGGTCTTGCTGCCATACGCCAAGAATCTTGTAGTCCCAAATCTCGTCAATGCTGTGGTTTATGAACCAGCCGTTTGTTAAATCATCCTGTTCCTTGCCATTTTCATCATAACTTCCATAAAGGTGCTTGATCTTGTTCTGGTTGTATGTGAAAGTGAATTGGGTGCGCCATTCGAAATTCTGACGCTGCATGTTTAGAGAGTTCAAGCTTATCTCTATACCGTTGTTATTAACCTGTCCAAGGTTGGTGGCGATATTGTCGAAACCTGTAAAGCTCGGCAGGCGCTGACTCATAATCATGTCCTTTGTCTGCATGAAGTATAAGTCTATAGAGCCGGTCAGACGGGAATTCAAGAAGCTGTAGTCGATACCGAAGTTCCAGGATTCTGACTTCTCCCATTTCAAGTTAGGATTACCAAGACGGTCTACACGCAGGTAAGTTTTATCTACGACATCACCATCTACAAAATAGTTAGCCCACTGTCCTATCGTAAGGTTCGAAAGCGCAATATATGGGTCGCCAAGTGAGCGGTTACCATTCTTACCCCAAGAAATACGCAGCTTGCCATAATCCATTATGTCTTGCCATTTCCAGAACTTCTCATTAGTGAACACCCAGCCTAAGGCTACTGATGGGAATGTTGCGTAAGGATTGTTGGCTCCAAATGCTGAATAACCGTCACGGCGGACAGAGGTTGTCAACAGATACCTGTCATCATAAGTGTACTGAAGTCTTGCCATCAATGCGTCAGCTGACTCATGTGTGTCATTTGAGCTCCATGACGTGTTGTCCTTGTCGCCACTTGTAGTATAGTGGAAGCCAAGTGCGTCAGAAGGCTGAATGTTACGTGTGGACAGATTGTCGCTCCAGAACCTTCTGTTTTCATATTCTTGCACGAGTGTCAAAACTACGTGGTGTTTCTTTGCGAAAGTCTGGTCCCATGTCAGCGTGTTGTTCAATGAGTAGTCGAAACGCTTGCCGCTGTTGCGGTCAACACCTGCGTCAGTTGGGTTGACATCAGGCTCAGACTGTGAGCGGAACCAACGGTTGTAGTAATATTGGTAACGCGGAGAGATGTTGAAAGAGTAAGTGATGTTGAGCGGCAACTTCACTGTAGCGTTGAATATTGTGTTCAGTACGCTGTAGCCACGCTCACGGTCGCGATACTGTGCGTCCCAGTCCGACTGTGTGCGGAACATGGTATAGCGGTTGTCTGTGAGCACATAGTGCAACAGGTTTCCGTTTTCGTCATAGCGGTCGGCGTAAGGGCTTAGTCCCATCATGCCAGAAGGATCATTCAGTGTGCCGTCCGTGCGATTCTGGAAGTTCACGTTTGCCGATACGCTAAACCAGTTGTTTACTTCTGCGCTTACACGCATGCTCGAGCGGAAGCTCTTATAATTGTTGTGGTAACGTGTGCCTTGGTTGTTAAGGTAGCCGGCAGAGATATAATAGTTGGCTTTCTCTGATGCGCCACTCACGCTGGCATTGTAGTTTTGCCGTAGTCCTGTGCGATAAACATAGTCTTCCCAGTCAACGGTTTTCCCAGCCACTAAGTTGTCAGCCAGATTGCCGAACATGTTTATACGGTGAGCCCAAATCTCCAAGTCGTTCATGCCTTCCGTGCCGGCGTCATAATTGCGCCATTGGCTGAGGCTTACGCCTGACGGTAGGTCGTTAGGTCCGCGATAGTAGCCCACCTTGTCCTTCATAGTATCGGTCTGGTACGTTGCCAGCTTGCCAGTGCTGTCTATTCCGTATGTCTGCTGCTCAAAGTAGTCTACTTTGTGTTGCAAGTATTCCTTTGGCGTAAAATAGCGTTGCCATCCGGCACGTGTCACGGCACCTATGTTTACCGAAAGATTTACGGTCGGCTTTCCGCGTTTGCCTTTCTTGGTTGTAATAATGATGACACCGTTGGCTGCCTTTGCGCCGTATACGGCTGCCGATGAGGCATCCTTTAAGACGTCAATTTGCTCAATGTCGTCAGGATTTATCTCAGAAAGTTCGCCATAGAACTGCATACCATCAAGTATCAGTAACGGGCTGTTATGGTCACCTGCCGAATATACAGAGCGTTGACCACGTATGTTCATTGAGCCGCCGCCCTTGGCATCATTTGAAATGCCAACGTTGAGGCCGGCTGTTCCGCGCAATACGTCTTGTACGGTCTGTGGGCTCTCAGCTGCGAGCCTGTCTGGCCTGATTTGCACTACGGATCCTGTCAAGTCTTTCTTTTTCACGGAACCATAGCCTATTACTACCACTTCGTTAAGGTCGTTCTTTTGCTCCTCCAGCGTAATGCTTAAGTTTGCCTTTGGCTTCACGGTCTGTGTTTCATAGCCGATATAAGAAACTTCGATAGTTGAAGAAGCTGGAACCGTCAGCTGGAAGTGACCGTTCACGTCTGACACTGTTGCGTTGCGTGTCCCTTGCTCTTTGACTGATGCTCCAATGATTGGTTCTCCGTCCGTGCCCGCGACAGTACCTTTTACTGTCACGCTCTGTGCGAACGCCATGACGCTGGTCATGACAATCATAAGGGCTAATAAGAGCTGTCTTTTAAAGTGTTGCATAAAATAAATTTTTAGGTTCTAAACTTTCTAAACTATTTTTGCAAAGTTAAAGAAAATAAATGCTGCAAAAAACGTTTTTAACCCAAAAAGTCTGAAAGTATAGGTCTTATTTTTAGCTATAAGTCTGTATATCAGCGCAATATTTTTTTTATTAGATTTAAAAATATAGGTAGGTGGTTAAAAAAATATAGGTTGTAGATTGACTTTT
>CAZZNO010000052.1:0-17452 GCA_964655685.1 uncultured Prevotella sp. | reverse complement strand
GTCAACCAGTGACAGTATTATCGCCTGTGCCTTTTATCACGTTCGTCAACTTATCTGTGAATGCTACTACTCTGATATAAATTGCTGGAGGCTATAATATTTCATACAAAGGAAGAATGGCGTAAGTTAGGAGAAAAGAAAAGTGGCTTGCCACCTTTTACAGCGACAAGCCACTTGTATTAATTGACCTAAAAAGTAGTCAGTGATTAGAGCTGAGGACCAGCAGCTACGAGAGCCTTGCCAGCCTCGTTGGTCTCATACTTCTTGAAGTTGTTGATGAAGAGCTCAGCGAGGTGCTTAGCCTTCTTATCCCACTCAGAAGGATCCTTGTAAGAGTCACGAGGATCAAGAGGAGTAACGTCTACGCCCTCAAGCTTTGTAGGAACAACGAAGTTGAAGTAAGGAATGGTCTTTGTAGGAGCCTTGTCGATCTCGTGATCCAGGATGCGGTCGATGATGTGACGTGTATCGTGGATAGAGATACGCTTGCCTGTTCCGTTCCAACCAGTGTTCACGAGGTAGCACTTAGCACCGCTCTTTTCCATGTGCTTAACGAGCTCCTCAGCATACTTTGTCGGGTGCAGGCTCAGGAATGCCTGGCCGAAGCAAGCAGAGAATGTAGGTGTAGGCTCGGTGATGCCAATCTCAGTACCGGCAATCTTAGCTGTGAAGCCAGAGAGGAAGTAGTACTGCACCTGCTGCTTGTTCAGTATAGATACTGGAGGCAGTACACCGAATGCGTCTGCGCTCAGGAAGATAACCTGCTTAGCAGCTGGTCCGTGAGATACAGGGCGAACGATGTTCTTGATGTGATAGATAGGATAGCTGACACGAGTGTTCTTTGTCAGGCTGTCGTCAGTGAAGTCGATCTTGCCGTCCTCAGCAACAGTAACGTTCTCAAGCAGAGCGTCGCGTGTGATAGCGCCATAGATGTCAGGCTCCTCTTCCTTGTTCAGGTCGATAACCTTAGCATAGCAGCCACCCTCGAGGTTGAACACGCCGTTGTCGTCCCATCCGTGCTCGTCGTCACCGATAAGCTTACGCTTAGGATCGGTAGACAGAGTGGTCTTACCTGTGCCAGAGAGGCCGAAGAAGATAGCGGTGTTCTCACCGTTCATATCTGTGTTTGCAGAGCAGTGCATAGAAGCAATGCCCTTCAGTGGGAGATAGTAGTTCTGCATAGAGAACATACCCTTCTTCATCTCGCCGCCGTACCATGTGTTGACGATAACCTGCTCGTGAGTAGTAACGTTGAACATTACGCAAGTCTCTGAGCGGAGGCCCAGCTCCTTGTAGTTCTCAACCTTGCCCTTAGAAGCGTTGTAGACGATGAAGTCTGGCTCCTGGTCAAATTCCTCTTGGTTCTGAGGACGGATGAACATGTTGGTCACGAAGTGAGCCTGCCAAGCCACCTCAACGATGAAGCGAACCTTCATGCGGGTGTCTTTGTTGGCGCCGCAGAAACCGTCAACTACATAGAGCTTCTTGTTTGAGAGCTCCTTCTTTGCGATTTCCTTAACAGCCTTCCACTGCTCCTCTGTAGCTGCGTGGTTGTCGCTGCCGTTCTTGTCGTCGTGCCACCACACTGTGTCGTGAGATGTAGCATCGTCAACGATGTACTTGTCCTTAGGCGAACGGCCTGTGAACTTGCCGGTGAACACGTCAACAGCTCCGAGCTCAGTCTCGTAGCCCTTTTCGTAGCCCTCAAGGCCTGGTTTTGTCTCCTCGTTGAAGAGAACCTCGTAAGAAGGATTGTAGAGTACTTCTGTAGTACCAGTGATTCCGTACTTCTCGAGTACTTTCTTGTCAAAACTTGCCATTTCTTAAAATATTTAAGTTGTGATTTACTATTCTTTTTATCGACCGCAAAGGTAGCAAAAAGTAGATATTCGACAATAAGGGTTTATTGTTTTTTATTGCGATATAAAACTTTTTTAGGTTAAAGATTATAAAATATAAAATCTCAGCTTTCGTTTTGCTACGTGCAGTGGGCAAAATAACATGCTTAGTCTGCACATAGCAAAAGAATGTGCAAAAGTCAGATGATCGTGAAGCGTGCGAATTTCAGCAGCAGTTGCTTTTGTCCGTTGTGCTCAAATTCTACAGTTGCCTTTCTGTTTTCGCCGGTGCCTTCGAGCTTCACCACTGTTCCTCTGCCAAAACGCTGGTGCTCGATGACTGAACCGACTGTGAGTGCTGAGGAATTGGTGTTGTTGGCAGAGGAATGAGCGTTTGTAGCCGACGGTTGAGGGTCTTGAGTTAAGGATTCAGTAAGGCGCCTGCCACCGTTTACTATAGCCTTTGTGATCTTTGACCACCTGCCTCCTTCCTTGAGTTTGCGCTCAAATGAATCAGAGAATGGGTTGACAGCTTTTTCCGGTTTGTGCGGAGCTGTCTCTTTCGGGCGTGGGTCTGCCATGAACTGCCCTGCCACGGGACGCGAATTTTGCATCCGGTTGCTGCGGCGGGTATAACCGTCGCCCCATGCATGATAGCCTGTGTAGGGTGTGTTTATCTCATAGTCGTCATTGAATACAGAGCGTGCCCAGTCGCTTCTGCCGCCTTGTGTTGCCGTCTTGCCGTCGCTCTTGTTCTCTATGTATTTCTGATTGATGTCGCCAAGGAAGCGGCTTGGCTCGATGAAGCTGTCCATCTTGCCAAAGCGCCAGCGCATGTGAGCCCAGGTCAGGTAGCAGTGCTTTTCAGCTCGTGTTATAGCCACGTATAGCAGTCGGCGTTCTTCTTCAAGAGCCTTGTCGTTGTCAACGGACAGCATACTTGGGAAGATGTTCTCCTCAAGGCCAACTACAAACACCGTGTTAAATTCCAAACCCTTTGCCGCATGTATCGTCATGAGCGTTATCTTGTCGTCGGAATCGTCGGCATTGTCGGCATCCGTCATAAGCGAAACCGTAGGAAGATAGTCGGAAAGAAGACAGTTGGGTGTGGCAGGCGAGTCTTGCGATTCAGCCGTCTGTTGCCTTTCCTGTACGAAGTTAGCAATACCGGAGACAAGCGCGTCGACGTTTTCACGCCTTGCTTCGCCCTCAGGTGTGCTGTCTTTGGAAAGGTCTTCTTCTATTTTGCTTTTGGTTATAATCTCTTTGCCAAGTGTCAGCGCGTCGTCGGTCTGGCTCTTATTTATAAAATATGTGATAAGCTCACGGAAGGCATCAAGCTTCGCCATTGTGCCACGGTTCACGGCAAGTCCGTTTTCCACAGGGTGGCTGATGGTCTCCCACAGGCTCACGCCACGGTCTTGTGCGGCTTGTGTTATTTTTAATATTGTGGTGTTGCCGATGCCTCGTGCCGGATAATTGATTATGCGGCGGAAGGCTTCTTCGTCGTTGGGGTTCACTACAAGGCGGAAGTAGGCTATGATGTCCTTGATCTCCTTGCGCTGGTAGAAGCTCAGTCCGCCGTAGATGCGGTAGCATGAGCCCAGTCCCACCTCCGGCTTGCGCATTTCTTCCTCGAAGGTACGGCTTTGCGCATTGGTGCGATAAAGGATGGCGAAGTCCTTGTAATGCAGATTTTCTTTCTTCTTCAGCCGCTTGATTTCGTTGCAAACCACCGTAGCTTCACGTTTATCAGAAGCCGTTTCATACACTATCACCTTCTCGCCTTCGGCGTTTCGACTGTATACATCCTTGTCAATCTGTTGGTGGTTGTGCTTCATCAGCGAGTTTGCAGCGGCCACAATATTTTGTGTAGAGCGGTAGTTCTGCTCAAGCTTGAAAAGCTTTGCCGTCGGGTAGATGGTGTTGAAATGCAGGATATTGGCAATGTTCGCCCCGCGGAAAGCATAAATGCTCTGATAGTCGTCGCCCACGACGCATACGTGCTTATTCTCCTTTGTCAAGAGCATCACTATTTGTTGCTGGGCGAAGTTGGTGTCTTGATACTCGTCTACAAGGATGTATTGGAAGCGCTCGGCATACTTCTGCCTTATGTCCTCGTTTTCACGGAAAAGGCGGAAAGTCATCACAAGCAGGTCGTCGAAGTCCATTGCGTTGGCTTGGCGCAGCCTTTGCTGGTACGCCATAAATATCTTATATGTCTCCGGCATGTTGCGTCGGCGGTCGCGCTCCATTGCTCCATTGTCGTTGGCATAGTCATCAGCCGACTGCAACTGGTTCTTTGCCATAGATATAGCCGAATGCACGGTGGCAGGCTTGTAGGTCTTGTCGTCAAGCCCCATCTGTTTAGTGATGTTTTTTATCAGCGAGCGCGAGTCGGTTTCATCGTATATAGTGAAGTCGGAAGTGAAGCCTATGCTCTTTGCCTCATATCGCAGGATGCGTGCGAAGATAGAGTGGAACGTGCCCATCTGTAAATATCTCGCCCTTTCTTCACCCACTATTGAGGCAATGCGGCTTTTCATTTCGTTGGCTGCCTTGTTGGTGAATGTCAGTGCAAGTATGTTCCACGGCTTCATGTCGTAATGCTGAAGCAGATATGCTATTTTGTAAGTCAGTACGCGTGTCTTGCCCGACCCTGCGCCGGCTATTACAAGTTGCGGCCCGTCACAATAGGTCACTGCGGCTTGTTGGGCAGGGTTCAGCTCGTTTAATATTTGTGTTTCAAGCATTGCCTTTGTATGGTTTTCTTTTCGGCAAAGGTACAAAATAAAAAGTAATGAAAGCAACGTGTCGTTGTCTAATAACATGTCCTAAACCTTAAATAATATAAAATTATTGCATGTTTTATTGGAAATCGCTGTTAGTTCATAAAATATTTTGTAAATTGCACCCGATTTGAGAAAACGTAACAATAAAGTCTTAAAATATAACCTATTTATATGTCAAGTAGAAGAGATTTCTTGAAACAGATTACTGCAGCAGGAATAGCAGCAGCAGCGTCACCACTGGTGACGAAAGCCGAAAGCGTGAGGGTTACCGGTGAGGTGGCAGCTTTGCCTCAATCCGATGTTTCTAAACCGGGGAGCCTCATCGTCCCCAAGAACCGCGGACTGCGCATCACGGGCACATTCCTTGACGAGATTTCGCACGACATTCCACATCAGAACTGGGGGCTGAAGGAATGGGATCGCGATTTCCAATACATGAAAGCTATAGGCATAGACACAGTGATAGACATCAGATGCGGATACCGAAAGTTTATAACCTATCCGTCGGAGTACCTGATGAAGAAACACGGGTGCTACATGCCGTCTGTAGACCTCATAGAGATGTTCTGTTCGCTTGCCGACAAGTATGGCATGAAGTTCTATTTCGGACTTTATGACTCAGGCCATTATTGGGACACTGGAGATATGTCGTGGGAGATTGACGACAACAAGTATGTCATAGACGAGGCTTGGAAACGCTATGGCCACCACAAGAGCTTCTATGGTTGGTACATAAGCACGGAGATAAGCCGTGGCACCAAGTGGGCAGTGCCGGCTTTCCACGAGATGGGCAAACACTGTAAGGAGGTTTCGGGCAAGGACAAGCCCGTGTTCATCTCCCCGTGGATTGACGGCAAGAAGGCTGTAGACGCTGCTTCAAGCGACATAACGAAGAAGAACGGCGTGAGCGTGCAGCAACATGAAAAGGAATGGAACGAGATCTTCGACGGCATTCACGATGTGGTGAACTGCTGCGCCTTCCAGGACGGACACATCGATTATGACGAGCTTGACGCATTCTTCTCGGTGAACAAGAAGCTTGCCGACCGCTATGGAATGCAGTGTTGGACCAATGCCGAGACATTCGACCGCGACATGCCCATAAAGTTCCTTCCTATAAAGTTCGACAAGCTGCGTATGAAGCTCGAGGCTGCCAAGCGTTGCAATTACGACAAGGCTATAACCTTTGAGTTCTCTCATTTCATGTCGCCACAGTCAGCTTACCTTCAGGCAGGCCATCTGTATGACCGTTATAAGGAGTACTTTGGACTTTGAACATGTGCCTCGGTACATTGATTATTAAGCTGTGTATATAGATTATTAAGCTTTGAACTTTGAAGGCTTTGAATTATGAATTACAGATTAGGATACGTCTTTTTCCTTGCCATTGTTGCCGCATTGGGCGGATTGCTCTTTGGCTATGATACGGCAGTCATCAGCGGAACCATTGACCAGGTGGTAGAGCAGTTTCATCTCTCCGTTCAGATGGAAGGTTGGTATGTGGGTTGCGCGCTCATAGGTTCTATCTTTGGTGTGGCGATAGCGGGAATGATGAGCGATCGCCTGGGCCGCAAACCTACCATGCTCATTTCGGCAGTGCTGTTCACCACCTCTGCCATGCTGTGCGCCATAGCCACGTCTTTCACAATGCTTGTGTGCGCACGCATCGTCGGCGGCATTGGTATAGGTGTTGTTTCCATTGTTGCACCTATTTATATTAGTGAGATTTCCATCACCCGTTACCGTGGGCAGATGGTGTCGCTATACCAGCTCGCCGTTACGGTAGGCTTTCTTGCGGCATATTTCATCAATTACATCCTGCTGAACAACTCCCATACCGCCCACTATTCGTCGGCATTCCTCAACCAGATTTTCGTCACTGAGGTGTGGCGTGCCATGCTTGGTATGGAGACCCTGCCGGCTTTGTTCTTCTTTATCATCATCTTCTTCATACCCGAAAGCCCGCGCTGGCTTATCGTCAGGGGGAATGATGTGCAGGCAAGCGGCATCCTGTCGAAGATTTATACCACTTCCGCAGCAGTGCAGGAGCAGGTTTCTGAGACAAAGTCGACCATTGCCAACGAGGTGAAGTCGGAGTGGCGTGCGTTGCTCCGCCCGGGCATATTGAAGGCTGTCATCATCGGCTCCGCCATAGCCATCCTTGGACAGTTCATGGGAGTCAATGCCGTGCTTTACTATGGGCCAAGCATCTTCAAGGACGCAGGCTTTAGCGATCCGCTCTTTGCGCAAGTGCTTGTAGGCATTGTCAACACGCTGACCACGGTCATAGCCATGTTCATCATCGACCGCGTAGGGCGTAAGAAGCTCATCTATTGGGGCGTGTCGTCAATGATAGTCTGCCTGCTCGCCATAGCTTTCTACTTCACATGGCACGAACAGCTGGGCTTGAGCTACATCTTCATGCTCGTTTTCTTCCTGCTCTACGTGTTCTCAACCGCCATCAGCATATCGGCAGTGGTGTTCGTGCTGCTTTCAGAGATGTATCCCAACAATGTGCGCGGCCTCGCCATGTCTATTGCCGGCCTCGCCCTGTGGATTGGCACCTACCTCATTGGGCAGCTCACGCCTTGGATGCTTTCGTCGTTGACGCCAGCCGGCACGTTCCTGCTTTTTGCCGTGATGTGCGTGCCCTACGTATTAATAATGTGGAAGCTCGTGCCCGAGACGGCTGGAATGTCGCTTGAGGATATTGAGAGATATTGGACAAAAGGCAAAAAATGAGATTAAAACGCAATATTAAAGGAGCAAGAAACGTTCTTTTTTTGCTCTTAATGCTGTGCTTGGGTGGCAATGCCATGACCGCCGAGGCACAGGCAGTGAAAGGCAAGCGTGCGCTGATGTGGATTGACGGCAGTGCCAACTTCCGCCGTTTCTCGTCCACGGACAGCATTGACTATTATGTAAAGAAGCTCCACGACCTTGGCTTTACCGACGTGGTGGTAGATGTACGCCCTATTTGCGGCGACGTGTTTTTCAAGACCGATTATGCCCCGCTGCTTACAGAGATGTGGGGCTATACGAGGCAATACTTCGACTATCTCGGTCATTGGATTAGCCAAGCCCACAAGTACGGCATGAAGGTGCAGGCATCAATGAACTGCTTTGTAGCCGGTCACAACTTCGTGGACAAGGGCTTGATTTACACCAAGCATCCCGAATGGGCTTCGGTGGTCTACACTCCTGAGGGACTAAAGCCTATAACGGAGCAAAAAGAAAAGTACTCGGCTATGGTTGACCCCATGAACCAGGACTTCCGTCGGCAGTACGTTCTTTTGCTTAAAGACCTTGTGCGAAAGTATCCTAAGCTTGACGGAGTGATACTCGACCGTGTGCGCTATGACGGCATCGAGGCAGATTTCTCCGACAACTCACGCCGCCTGTTCGAGGCTTTCATTGGCAAGAAGATAAGCCGTTTCCCACAGGACATCTTCGAATGGGTTAAGGGTAGTGACGGCAAATACACCGTGAAGCAGGGGCCGCTGTTCAAGCAGTGGATGCTATGGCGTTCGCAGAATATCTACAACGCCATGAAAGAGCTTCGCGATGCGGTAAAGAGCGTGCGCAAGTCGTGCTCTTTCGGAACCTATACGGGGGCATGGTACCCGAGCTATTATGAGGTGGGAGTGAACTTTGCCAGCCGCAAATACGACCCATCAAAGGTTGCCGAATACCAGGAGTGGGCTTTACCTGAGTATAAAAATACGGGCTACATGGAGCTGCTCGACCTTTACACCACGGGCAACTACTATACAGACATAACCGTCAAGGAACGCAGGCTGAACAACAAAGAGGTTTGGAACGAGACCGACTCGCGCCCACAAACCGGCGACTGGTACTGTGTGGAAGGCTCGTGCAAGAAGCTTAGGGGCATACTCGGCGGCCATCCGTTTTATGGCGGGCTGCTCGTCGACCAGCTCTACAAAGAGCCGCAGAAGCTCTCAGAGTCAATAAAGATGAACCTCCGCGAGAGCGATGGCGTGATGTTGTTTGACATCTGCCACCTCATAGCCCGACCAGAACTGTGGAAAGAAGTAGAGAAGGGCATGAAGGGAATGGCTGAATGAAAAATGCATTAAACCTTTAGTTTTATGAGATATCTTATCCTGTTGATTTTTAGTGCCGTCATTGTTACGGCAAAAGCACAAACAACGCTGTTTGAGAGCACTACCGTCGAGAACGCCCACTACCGTATCCCGTCGATAGTGCGCCTCAACAGCGGTTCTCTTATGGCGTTCAGCGACTCACGTGAAAACGGCGGAGCCGACATAGGCTATGGCTGGATAGACATCGTTTACAAGACTTCTGACGACAACGGAGCCACATGGAGCAAGCAGAAATACGTGGTCAAGCACTTTGCCCAGTCTGGCTTTGGCAAGGCTTTCGGCGATGCCTCGACGGTGGTTGATCGCAAGACGGGCGACGTGTTGCTCATGGCGTCGGCTGGCGATGTGGGTTTCCTCATGCAGAATCCTAAAGACAGCGTGCGCATAGCCTGTATGGTCTATTCTGCCAAGAAAGGCACGTGGTCGGCTCCTGTAAACATCTCTGACAGGCTCTATGTGAAGGGCGACCGCAACGTGGGTCACCTGTTTTTCAGCAGCGGGCGGATGATACAAAGCCGGAAGGTGAAGGTTGGCAGCCACTACCGCATCTATGGTGCGGTGAACACCCGTGTGGTTGGCTCCGTCTATGTGGGCGGCAGCCGTGTGGTTTATTCCGACGATTTCGGTGCCACGTGGCACTATCTCGGCGGTATTGGCGTGACGCCCATCGACAGCGGCGACGAATGCAAGGTGGAGGAGCTGCCCGACGGCAGCATATTGCTGAATGCCCGCCTGCGCACAGGCAAAAGCGTTGGGCGAGGCTTCAACGTCTTCACGTTCACCAATCTTAAGAAGGCAGAAGGCTCGTGGGGCACCAAGGTGCATTCAGGCGAGACAGATATAGAGGGACAGACGCTCTCCGGAGGTTGCAATGCGGAGTTGCTGCTCGTCAAGGCAAAGCGTGCTGCCGATGGCAAACGGGTGAACTTGCTCCTACTCTCCTCGCCTATGGCAACCACGCGCAACAATGTCGGTATATACTACAAGGAGTTGCCAGATGACTATCACAACCCGAAGGCTTATGTCAACGGCTGGCGCAAGTACAGAATTACGAACCGGCAGTCGGCTTATTCCACAATGATACCAGATAGCAAAGGCAACATAGCCTTCCTTTATGAGGAAGACTGGCGGGACAACTGTGGCTATAACATAGTGTTCAGATCGCTGTCGTTGCCGCAAATCACGGGCGGAGCTTATTTGCCGCTACGTTGAGAACAGTTTCCTAAAACTACATTACAATCTCTGTGTCACGCCCTGACACACTCAGTGTCACGCCGTGACACGCTCAATGTCACGCCCTGACACACACTGTGTCACGGCGTGACACTCATTTTGTCACGGCGTGACACTTTGGCTGACAATCCGCAATTACACACATGCGGGGGCGGTGTACTTGCAAAAGAATGAAGCACTAAAGAAATAAATTAGCAGAAATATTTGTATAATAGTATTATTATTACTACTTTTGCAAAGGCGATATGAGATTATTCTTAAATGAAGAGATATAAGGTTATAGAAGTGATTAGGCTTTTGGAACGTGACGGTTGGGTGCAATGTTATTGCAAAGGTGACCATCGTCAGTTCAAGCATCCGTCAAAGAAAGGAAAAGTAACTGTCCGCGGAAAAAGCAGTGAGGTGCTGAGCCAATTCCTTCTAAACAGCATTTGGAAACAGGCTGGTTGGAAATAATCATTGATTGATAGAATTTATTCGAAAGGAGTTAAGATATGGAGAAGATAGATGTTTATGTAGACTGGTGCGACAAGAATTTCGCAGCATCATTTGGGGATAATGTTCCTGGTGCTGTTGTCTTTACTGCTCACACATGGGAAGAAGTACAGAAAGAAGCTAAAGAAACTCTTGAATTTCATGTTGAAGGAATGTTGAAAGATGGCGACGATGTTCCGGAATGGTTGTGCAACGGCGATTACGAGTTTGTATTCCATCCTGTAAGCACTGCCGCGCTGCTCCGCTGTAGTGAGGATTATACAACAATGGCTGCAATTGCCCGTGCCTCAGGTGTAAACCAGCGCCAATTGAGCCATTATGCCAACGGGCTGAAGAAGCCACGTCCACAGCAACGACAACGGATAGTTGCAGGTCTGCATAAGATTGGCAAGCAGCTTATGGCTGTGGAATGAAATATTCTTTCTGCAGTGCCTATTAACCTGAAAAGTCGCTGCAATAGAATAAATATATGATTATTCGCCCTTGCAAGAGGATGAAACACTAAGGAAAGACGAATATGGACGGCGAAAACAATGACTTTGAAAAGATACATTCTTGTCCTGAGCTTATCGACTATATTAAGAAGGTGGGCTTTCTGCCATTGCTCCCGATGGGCATCGGTGGATGGTCGGCAGATGAAGTGGTTGACGAAGATTGTGGCTACATAGTCAATCCTGACGGCAGTTGGGAGTGGGCTTTGTGGCGTTGGAAAGGCGAGATTATACAGGAGACAGGGTGCGCCTATGGTAAGTTCTTCGACCGCAAGGCGGCATTCATAAGCAAGGAGTGGTGGCCAGACTTCTGCAACTATCGCCGCAGCCGCTTCCCCTACCCTGCCGACGGCAGCATAGAGTATATGATATTACAGACCCTGCGTGAGGGTGGCAGCATGATAACGCGTGACCTGCGCAAAGCGTGCGGCTTCACAGGGCCTAAGATGCGCGGTAAGTTCGATTCGTTTGTTACATCATTGCAGATGGGCGGCTATGTGGTGACTGAGGATTTTGTTTATCCGCATGACCGCCACGGCAAGGAATACGGCTGGGGCTGGTCGCTGCTTACCACGCCTGAGGCTTTTCTTGGAGAGGAAGCCTGTCATCCCGACCGTTCGCCGGAGGAGTCGCGTGTGAGGCTTGTGGAGAAGCTGAAGACAACGCTCCACAACCCCGATGGCAAGCTCATTGACCGCCTGCTGAAATAGTAAATAAAAAGTTTCATACGTTTTCCTTGTAAATTCATTCGTACAGAACGATTTTTTTTGTAAATTTGCACTTGTCAATAGAATCTACGGGAAAATATGGATATATCCGCAATAATGAAGTTCCTGACGGAGGTTGCAGCCAACAACAACCGCCCGTGGTTTCAGGAGCACAAGCAAGAATATGAACACGCCAAGGCAGAGTTTGAGCATGGCGTGGACGACCTTATAAAGGCAATAGCCACTTTCGATCCAACCATTGCCCACCTTACGGCAAAGGATTGCTGCTATCGTTTTTACCGCGACATACGTTTCAGCAAGGATAAGTCGCCATACAAGCGCCATTTCGGAGCTTATATATCCACCCACGGCAGGCAGGGCTTGCACGGTGGCTATTACCTGCACTTGCAGCCCGGGCACAGCCTGCTGGCAGCCGGCTGCTGGTGGTTGCCAACCAACATTCTCACGTCGATGCGCAACGAGATAATGGGCAATATAGACGAATGGCGGCGTTGCGTTGAGGCACCGCAGTTTATAAGCCTGTTCGGCAGTCCAACGGAATCGGAATGGCGGGACGGTTATGAGGTTACGCCGAAGGGCTTTGGAGGCGACAAACTGAAGACTGCCCCGAAGGACTTTCCGCACGACTATGAGTTTCTCGATTATCTTAAGATGAAAAACTATTGCGCATGGCGCAGTGTGGATGACGACTTCTTCAAAAGCGCGGACTGGGCTCAGAAGGCTGCTGATATATTCAAAGTGGCAAAGCCAATGATGGATTTCGTGAACAGTGTAGTAGACGATTACGAATAACAAAGATTGATAATGGAGCGATAGGAGCGGCATTTATTGCCTGAAATGTTCCAGATTGTTCCATTTGAAACTCCTTGGAACGATAGATTGGTTTAATTTACGTGCATTTATTGATAATTTTGCACCGACGATTTAAACATACAGGTATTATGAAAGATTTTCTTAAACACATTTTCGCCACCTTCATCGGTATCCTTATTTTTGCCGTGGTAGCTTCGTTCATAGCTGTCATCGGCTTTGTAGGCACAGCGGCTTCGCTCGGTTCATCGTCTGCCGTAAGCCTGAAAGACGGCTCGGTGCTCGTATTGAAGCTTGACGGAGGAGTCATGCCCGACCGCAACTCGTCGGCTTCGCTCTTGAACATGATTCCGGGCAATTCCGGCGGACAAAGCGGACTGACGGAGACTATCTCGGCAATACAGAAGGCAAAAGAAAACGACAAGGTTAAAGGCATATACATAGAGGCAGGCGACATGACCTTTTATCCGTCGCAAATGCAGGAGCTGCGCAAGGCTTTGGCAGACTTCAAGAGTTCGGGCAAATGGATTGTCGCCTATGGCGAAGTCTACCAGCTCGGCAACTATTACATAGCCTCTGTTGCTGACAAGGTGTACATGAACCCACAGGGCCTGGTAGAATGGGACGGCTTGGGCGGCAAGATACCCATGATGAAAGACTACTACGCAAAGTTCGGAATAAAGTTCATGGCGTTCAAATGCGGTAAGTATAAGAGTGCAGTGGAGCCTTACACGGAGGACAAACTCAGTGAGCCGGCACGTGCGCAGGAGGAGAGGTCGCTGCAATTGAGGTGGGCTTCGATATGCAGCGATGTATCGCAGAGCCGTGGCATAAGCGTAGACTCGCTCAACAGCTATGCTGACAACATGCTGCTGCTTGAAGATCCGCAAACGTTGGTAAAGAAGAAAATGGTCGACGGACTGCTCTATTATGACCAGATGAAAGCCGAGATAAAGAAACGCCTCGGGCTGGATAAGGACGACGATGTTCCACAGGTTACGGTTGCCGACATGGAAACCGTGGACAATAAAGACGAAGGCGACAAGGTGGCTGTTTACTATGCGAGCGGCGATATTTATGACGTGGCTCCGCCTAACTCGTCTATCCAAGGTACGGAATGCATAGTAGGGCCTGAAATGGTGGAAGACTTGCAAAAGCTTGCTGACGACGATGATGTGAAAGCTGTGGTGCTGCGCATCAACTCGCCAGGTGGTTCGGCATACGCTTCGGAGCAGATATGGCATGCCGTGGAGATGCTGAAGGCAAAGAAGCCAGTGGTGGTTTCCATGAGTGGTGCGGCTGCATCGGGTGGCTACTATATCAGCAGCGGAGCCAGTTACATATTTGCCGACCCGATGACAATTACAGGCTCAATAGGCATTTTCGGATTGTTGCCTGATGGTTCAAGCCTGCTTAAGGACAAGCTTGGCATCAAATACGAGAGTTTCAAGACCAACCGCAATTCTCTTTTCTTTAGCTCATCGTCGCTTCTCATGGGCTTGGTCAATGTCTTGAACGAGCCTCTGACCGCAGAGCAACAGGCTAAGTTCCAGGCAAGCATCAACAGGGGCTATCGCAATTTCAAGTCTCGTGTGGCTCAGGGCAGGCACATGACTATGGCTCAGGTAGAAGACAGGGCGCAAGGGCACGTGTTCCTTGGTGTTGACGCATTTAAGCTGAAGCTTGTTGACGATCTCGGCGGGCTTGACGCCGCTGTGACAAAGGCTGCCCAGTTGGCAAAGCTGGAGAAATATCATACGGTAGACTATCCTGAGCAAAAGAGCATTCTTGAACAGTTCCTCGGCAACGACAGTGAGTCTACAGGCACCTATCTTGACGACCATTTGCGGATGATACTTGGCGATTTTTATGAGCCAGTGATGGCAACACGCAATCTTGGTTACATGAACTGCCGCCAGATGCGCCTGCCGTACAATGTGGCTAATTATTGATTGATACAGTGAAATGGAAGGCGACCTCATAAAGATAAACGACTGGCTGCTGCCTCTGAGCTGGCTCTACGGTTTGGGTGTGGGCTTTCGCAACAAGCTCTTTGACCTTGGGTTGTTGCAGCAGAAAGCCTATGACATACTGGTTATATCCGTAGGCAACATAACGGTTGGCGGTACTGGCAAGACCCCCCATGTGGAGTATCTTGCCGGCTTGCTGCGTGGCGTGGCAAAGGTCGCCATCCTTTCGAGAGGCTATAAGCGCAAGACCAAGGGCTATGTGCTTGCCGGCGAAGGCTCAACGGCGGCAGACATAGGCGACGAGCCGTACCAGATGAAACAGAAATTTGCCGACGTATATGTTGCCGTGGACAAGAACCGCCGCGAGGGAATAGAGCGCTTGACACACGACAAAGCCACCAAGGACGTTGACGTGATACTCCTTGACGACGCCTTCCAGCATAGATACGTGAAGCCTGGCATCAACATCCTGTTGGTGGACTACCATAGGCTTGTCATCTACGACAAGCTGTTGCCTGCCGGCCGTTTGCGTGAGCCTGCAAGTGGAAAGGCAAGGGCGGACATTGTGATTATTTCCAAATGCCCGAAAGACTTAAACCCGATGGAGATTCGTGTGCTTACTAAGACCATGAATCTCTACCCCTACCAGCAGCTTTACTTTACTTGCATTGACTATGGAGAGCTCTATCCTGCCTCATTGTATGGTAAGGGAAAAGAGGTTGCCGAATATAATCACGCCCGTCAGCCTTTACAGCTCAACTCTCAAAACGTGCTCCTCATAACGGGCATAGGTTCGCCCAAGCAAATGGAGAGCGACCTTAAAGGCAGGTGCCGCTCTATAACTCCGCTTGCCTTTGCTGACCATCATAACTTTTCGGCGCGCGATGTGGAGAAGATAAACAGCACGTTTGCCGCGGTGCCGTCGCCCAAAATCATAATCACTACAGAAAAAGACGCAACGCGCCTTAAAGGTCTTGAAGGGCTCAGCCCTGACGTTGCTGAAAACATATACGTGCTTCCGATAAGCGTGAAGTTCATGCTTGGCCAAGAAGAAATGTTCAACAGAAAAATAATCAGTTATGTACGAAAGAATTCAAGAAACAGCATCCTGGTTAAAAGAAAGGATGACCACCCAGCCAAAGACGGCAATCATACTGGGCACAGGTCTCGGACAATTAGCTTCAGAGATAACGTCTGACATAGAGTTCGCATACAAGGACATACCCAATTTCCCAATCTCTACCGTTGAAGGACACGCCGGCAAGCTTATCTTTGGTAAGCTCGGCGGCAAGGACATCCTCGCTATGGACGGGCGTTTCCATTTCTATGAGGGCTACTCTATGAAGGAAGTGACGTTCCCCATACGTGTGATGTATGAGCTTGGCATAACCACGCTTTTCGTGAGCAATGCCTCAGGCGGCATGGACCCTGGCTTCAAGATTGGCGACTTGATGATTATCGACGACCACATCAACTTGTTCCCTGAGCATCCGCTGCATGGCAAAAACTACCCTACTGGTCCACGCTTCCCCGACATGCACGAGGCTTATGACTTGCAGTTGCGCAACCTTGCCGACGAGATAGCCCGTGAGAAAGGCATCAGGGTTGTGCATGGAGTTTATGTGGGTGTGCAGGGACCGACATTCGAAACTCCTTCCGAATACAGGATGTACCACCTGCTTGGCGGTAGTGCCGTTGGCATGAGCACGGTGCCTGAAGTGATTGTGGCACGCCATTGTGGCATGCGTGTCTTTGGTATAAGCGTCATTACTGACCTTGGCGGCTTCGACGTGCCCGTGAAGGTGAGCCATGAGGAAGTGCAGCTGGCAGCCAATGCTTCGCAGCCTCTCATGACGGAGATATTCAGGGAGATGATAAAAAGGAGCTAAGACGACATGGAAATAAAAGAGTTGGGTGAGTTTGGGCTTATCCGCCGCCTCACCAAGGACAGTCCGGCAAAAAACGAGTCTACGCTTAAGGGCGTGGGTGACGACTGTGCCGTGCTTTCATATCCCAACAAGGAGGTGCTCGTAACCACTGACATGCTCATGGAGGGCGTACATTTCGACCTCACTTACAACGATATGGCTCAGCTTGGATACAAGAGCGCGATGGTGAACCTCAGCGACGTGTTCGCCATGAACGGCACGCCACGGCAGTTGCTCGTAAGCATTGCTTTGGGCAAACGTTTCAAGGTTGAGGATTTGGATGATTTCTACAGAGGACTGCATCAGGCTTGCGACAAGTGGAATGTTGACATCGTTGGCGGAGACACTTGCTCGTCGCTGACGGGACTCGCTATAAGCATAACTTGTATTGGCGAAGCCGCAAAAGAGGATATTGTTTATCGCAATGGTGCCAATGAAACTGACCTTGTGTGTGTCAGTGGTGACCTTGGCGCGGCTTACATGGGCTTGCAGTTGCTTGAGCGCGAGAAACATGTATATTATCAACAGATAGACAGCATCAATGATAAGATACGCAAGGCGCAGAAGGAAGGCAACGAGGGGCTTGTGAAGCACCTTCAGGAAGAAGGCATGAAGTATATCGACTTCCAGCCTGACTTTGCCGGTAAGGAGTATCTGCTGCAAAGGCAACTAAAGCCGGAAGCGCGGGGCGACATCATACAGTTGCTGCACGAGAACAACATACACCCGACGGCAATGATGGACATCAGCGACGGTCTCAGCTCCGAGTTGTTGCACATCTGCCACCAAAGCCATTGCGGCTGTCGTATATACGAGAAAAACATCCCGATAGATTATCAAACGGCGGTGGCTGCTGAGGAGTTTAACCTGAATGTCACCACGTGCGCCATGAATGGTGGTGAGGACTATGAGTTGCTTTTTACTTGCCCCATTGGCGACCACGACAAACTTGATGCCTTGCAAAGCCAGGGCATTCACCAAATAGGCTATATTACAAAAGAACAGCTTGGCTGCCGCCTTATCTCGCGTGGTGACGGGCAGGA
>CAZZNO010000051.1:11008-17947 GCA_964655685.1 uncultured Prevotella sp. | reverse complement strand
TGTGCAACACCCCGCCTCACCTGCTTCGCAGGATGAGACGGGGTTAAGCAAGCGGAGAGCCTTCCAGGCTCTATAGGCTCATTTTGATACACCCGCTTAATAGTGCGGAGAGCCTTCCAGGCTCAATGACAGGATTATACAGGGCGCGAGCCTTTCAAGCTCTTTCTGATATGCTATCTTTACTTGAAAGCTTTTCTATTCTTTTCCTCGCAGCTCCCTTATGCCACGATGCTGTCCAGGAACAGCAGGAGGCGGTTGGTGACGTTGACCACTGACACACCTGAATCGAAGTCGAGGCTGACGAGGTTGAGCTGTGGATATTCTTTCTTCAGCTTTTTCTCAATGCCTTTCGACACTATGTGGTTGGCTATGCAACCGAACGGCTGCAAGCTTGCCACATTGTTCACGCCCTGGCGCACCATGCTTATGATGTCGCTCGGCAGCAGCCAGCCTTCACCAAACTGGGCGGCAAGCGAAACCACACCGTTCACCTCCTTAGCCTCATCAAAGATATTTGTGAACGGGCGATAATAGCGGAAGCGCGAAGCAAGCTTGTTTATCTTCTTCTCGCGCCGCCATATCAGGCTATATATGCTCTTGACCACGAAGTCGGGCACATTGGTGCATTTCAACCCCATGTGCTTCTGCACAATGACGTTCACGAAGTTCTGCAGGAAGAACGGCGTGAGCAATGGCGGCACCACCTCACATCCATGATCTATAATCTTGCGGGCAAGGAACTGATGGGCAAAAGGATTGAACTTAAGGAATATCTCACCTACTATTCCTACTGCCGGCACATCCTTGTCGGCGGTTATCTCGTCGAAGTCAGCGGCAGCCTGTGGAATTAGGTCCATAAGCCCCTTCGGGTCATTTGCCTTGATTGGCGACGAGGCTATAGCAAGATATTTGTCACGAAGCTGCTCTGCCTTGTTGGCATACTTGCTGCCAACAAGATAAGCATCGGGCTTCAGCCTGCTCACACTGCCATGATAGAATTTTGAAATCACGTCGCCATAGAGCAACGTTGTGACTATTATCGGCGCAAACTTAAACCAAGGCACTTCGAGCTCTCCGCTCTGCTCATTGTCTTTTCCTGCATTGGTCGAAACGCCGAGCGTTATCAGCGGCACGTCCTTGAAGCCGTTGGCATCCATAGCCCGGCGTATGAGGGCGGCATAGTTGGTGGCACGGCACTGACCGCCCGTCTGACTCATTGCCACAGACACTTTTTCAGGGTCGTACTTGCCCGAGCGCAAAGCCTTCACGAAGTCGCCAACGATAAGCGTTGCAGGATAGCAAATCTCGTTGTTGGCATATTTCAGTCCGTATTCTGCGCTCTCGGCATCGCTTTCGGGCAACACCTCAACGTCGTAGCCTATGAGGCTGCACAACGGTGGCAGCAACGGCGTAAGATATTCGGTGAAATAAGGAGCAAGAATCTTCCTATGGGCTTTAATCTCAGAGCCTTGAGCCGCTTTATTGCCTTGTGCAGAAGCAGCCTTAGCCGTTGCTTCTTCGCCCGATTCTTCTCCTGTATTATGCTTTGAGCCACGCAATGACTCTATGAGCGACCTCACGCGGAGCTTCAAGCTGCCGGTGTTGCTCACGTCGTCAATCTTCAACAGCGTGAACGGCTTGCCGTGGCGCTTCATTATGTCGCGTATCTCGTCTTGTATGAACGAGTCAGGCCCACAGCCAAAGCTTGTCATCTGCACGAAGTGTACATCGTTAGGCTGTTCGGCGCACCATTGCCCCGACTTTATAATGCGGTTCATGTAAGCCCACTGGCGCACGAGGCGTGTCTCGCCCGTGCCGGTCTTCATGTCGCCACGCACAATATCATCAGATATTACGTTCACGCCAAGGTTGGCAACCATCTCCGACAGCTTGTGCTGTATCAGCGGGTCGGTGTGGTAGGGCCTGCCGGCAATGAGGAGCGTGAGGCGATGCTCACGACGGCTGTCAGCCAGTATGTCAACAGCCTTCTGGTGTATTGCCGACACGTATTCGTTTTGCGCTTTCACGGCGGCATCGTAAGCCTCGCGGCGCGTCTTGCGGTCAACGCCATACTGCTTCAGGAAGCCGTCTATCTGCTTTTCAAGAAGGTTGTCGTCGCGGAAGTTTATCACCGGCGACACTACCTCGTTGTTCAGGTTCATTGCCGAGCGTATGACATCGCTGTAGGCTGACACGATGGGGCAGTTGTAACTGTTAATGTTGCGCGTGTCGTCCTGGTGCTCGAAGATGACGTACGGCATGAAGATGAACTTCGTGTCAATGCCGTCCATTGCCGACAGCTTCTCGTCGAGCTCCTTTACGTGAGAGTGGACAAGCTTTGCCGGGAAGCAGATGTTGTCGCTCATGACAGAGGACAACGCGCCCTCGTAGCGTTTGAAATTGCTCTCCGACGAAAGCATGACTTCAAAGCCCGCCTTCGTGAACAGCGCATACCAGAACGGGAAGTCCTCGTACATATTGAGGACACGCGGTATTGCCACAAGCTTTTGAGCCTTGGTCTCTGAGTCTTGTTCTTTCTTTTCAGGGCACCTGTCAAACAGCAGATGATATTTATATGTATAAATGTTCTCGCCCTTGACATCGTTCTTGCCCTTGTTGTTAAACACGCGCTCGCACTTGTTGCCTGAATAGAATTTTCTGCCTCCGGCGAACTTATACATCGTCACGAAACAGTTGTTCTCACACCCGTGGCAATTGAGCAGCTTGGTCTCGTAGTTGCTTTGAACTGTGAAGTTTGATGTTTCAGCCTCGCCCTCGCCCTTTTGCGCCTCGTTCTTTGCGCCTTGCGTTTCAATGGCGTGCAATGCGCAGCCATAGGCGCCCATCATTTCTGGCATGTTAGAGCGTGCCACCTCCGTGCCCGTGAGCAACTCGAAGGCGCGCACAACGGAGTCGTTTTTCATTGTTCCGCCCTGCACCACGATGTGGTCGCCGAGCGAATCGTTGCCGCGCAGCTTAAGCACCTTGTAAAGGCAATTGCGCACGACGGAATAGGACAGTCCGGCGGCAATGTCCTCCACCGTAGCCCCTTCGCGCATGACCTGCTTTACTTTCGAGTTCATGAAGACGGTGCAGCGCGTGCCGAGGTCACTCGGATTGCTGCCCTGGCAGGCGAGGCGCGCAAAGTCCTCGACCTTGTAGCCGAGTCCTTGGGCGAAAGTCTGGATGAATGTGCCGCAGCCCGACGAGCAAGCCTCGTTGAGCTCCATGCGCGTCACCGCCCCGTTCTCCACGAAGATTGCCTTCATGTCCTGTCCGCCGATGTCGAGGATGAAGCTCACATCGGGCATCAGCTTCTCGGCGGCACGATAATGAGCCATTGTCTCTATTATGCCCTCGTCGAGGTTGAAAGCCGCCTTTATCAATTCCTCGCCATAGCCCGTTGAGCACGAGCCTACGACGTGGATGCTCGCGCCAGCCTCATCGGCTTTTGCCTGCAGTCGCTTCAGCCCCTCCTCCACGGCGTGGATAGGGTTGCCGAGGTTCATCGAATAGTCGGTGAAAACTATCTGTCCCTGTTCGTCGCCCTTGGCGCGGACAGCTATGATTTTTGTCGTAGTAGAGCCGGAGTCAATGCCAATGGTGACATACTCGTCGCTTTTGTGCATAGGGTAGACGGGGGTGGCATAGCGCTCCTTGCGCTTGAGCCAAGCCTCGTGCTCAGCCTCGTCCTTAAAGAGCGGTGAGAGGTGCTCCTCTACCTCCGCCTTGGGCTGACGGGTGCTGCTGCATTGCTGACGGGTGCCGCTGCATTGCAGCGACTTACACGACGGAGACACGCCTTGCCGCGCAGCTGCCGAACCTTGCTGCCCATCTGCGGCACCCGGCGCACCTGCCGCACATTGCCCTTCTGCCGTGCCGGCAGCCTTGCCGCCACGTTGCGACGGCGAGCCCAGCCCGGCGAAACGGGCAATGAGGTCATCTATGCTGACATCGGTGCCCTGCTTGCCGCTCCTTATGGCGCAGCCCAAAGCGGGTATAAGGTTGCCTTCCTTCAGGACTATGAAGTCGCTCAGGGGCATGTGAAGATAGTCGGAAAAAGCCTTGCGCAGTGCCGGCAAGAACGTGAGCGGGCCGCCGCAAAGCAATATTGGGGCTGCGAAATCGCAACCGTGGCTAAGCGTGGTGACCGTTTGCACGGCAATGCTGTGGAAGATACTCGCGGCAATGTCGCTCTCGGGCAGGTTGCGCGACATGAGGTTCTGAATGTCGGTCTTGGCGAAAACGCCGCAGCGCGCTGCCATCGGGTAGATGTGCGTCGACTCCATAGCGAGGTCGTTCATGTGCTGGTTGTCACAGCCCATGAGCACCGACATCTGGTCGATGAAGGCACCGGTGCCGCCGGCGCAGTTGCCGTTCATGCGCAGCTCGGTGCTCTGTCCGTTGAAGAACACCACCTTTGCATCCTCGCCGCCAATATCTATCAGAGCCTTTGCCTCCGGATAGCGGTTGCGGGCGAAGACAGTGGCAGCCACTACCTCCTGTACAAATTCGGCTCCCAGATCTTCAGCCGTAGACATGCCGACTGAGCCCGTGACGCAAAGCTTCAGCTTTATGTCGCCCAGTTTTTGCTTTATCTCGTTAAAGTAATTCGTTACGAGCTCTTTCACCTTAGCGTTGTGACGCTCATAACGAGAATAGACAAGCTTGTCGTCAGGAGAGAGCACTGCTACCTTCGCGGTAGTGGAGCCTACATCAAGACCTACTCTGAAAAAGTTATCCATCACTATTTTTTCTCCTTTATTCTCTATATGATGTTGTTGTCTTTATCGACTTAAGTGGCTTGCAAAAACCACATTAGTAACGTGCAAAGTTACTAAAATTCTGTATATTACGATTATTGTTTAATGTTTTTTTCCCCTTTTAACAACGTGGCACCGATTGACAAGCGTCATGCAGACACAAATTCCGCGGCGCGGAACTCACTGTGTCACGGCGTGACACTGCCAGTGTCAGGGCGTGACACACACCGTGTCACGGCTTGACACACATCGTGTCACGCCGTGACATCGTTCGTGAGAAAGCGTGGTAATGACGTAGCTAAAACTCATAGCCGAGGTTTATGAAGAAGTTCACGCGATGGGTTTTGTCTGACCAGCCGAGCGTTGCGCCCACGGGGCCGAACATGGTTTTGTAGTAATAAGCCGTCTGAAAGCCGAGCGTGGGCCCGTCGTCAAGCAGGTAACGGGGTTTGTCAGCCTCTTGCGCGCCCACAGCCTTTAGCAGCACGTAGTTGTTTTCGGTAAGGCGTGCCTGAAGCTTCAGCTGGCAAGCCACGAAATGGTCGTCAACAAGCTCGGTGTGCCCAATGCCCGCAAACGGCATTTGCTGCTCGAGATAGTGGCCGAACCATTCGCCGCCTACTATATTGCGCCTTATGCGAGGTATGTCGCTGCCAAAGAGCAGCCTGCCGTAGAGCATGGGCTGGAACGTGAATATGTTGTTCAGCCTGAACGACATGCGCCATGCGGCATCCACCTCGCTGAAGCCCTTGTGGCCGTTGTAGCCCGTGAAGTTGTCGGTAAAATAGGCATAGCCAGCCATGAACTTTGCGCCGCGCGTGGGGAAGATTGCCGTATTTTCTGAATTGTAATGCAGGTTGGCGTGATAGCTCACGAGGTTGTCTGACGACAACTTGAACGATTCGTGCCCTACCTTACTGGAAATCATGAGTTTATGGAAGTTGTACGAATCGAAGCGCGCCGACAGGTCCATCGAGAGGTTGCGCAGGTTGAGCCCTGCTACGGCGAACTTCACCTGATGGTGGTTTAGCGTGAAATTATAGTCGTCGTGCCCGCCTTGATACATGTCTATGTCGTTGTGCCAGAAGTTGTAAGCCAGCGAAACGCCCACATAGCGCCTCGTGAACCACGTGCCCTGCATCATGGCGTGTATGTTCTTGCCCAGGCGAAGGGTAGCCTCCAGGTCAACGGGGCGTTTCGACATAGAGTAAACACCGTTGAGCTGCATAGCCACCATGTCCTCGGTGTCGAAGCGCAAGCCCACGCTGCCCTGCGCCACGTCGTGCTTCGGGCGGTGCAAGGTGTCGGCAGCGGTGAAGTTGGTAGGCTGCAACGCCTCGTTGTTGAAAGGCAACGGCTGTGGCTTGTAGCCGTCGTCCAGCCCGAGCCTCCGTTTCAGAGCCATGAGGTCGTCCCAGTGGCGCATGGCTTCTTCCTCGCCCCGGCGCACGAGGGTGTCGATAGCCGCCGGCGTGAAGCTCGCGGCGCTGTAGCCTTTGGTGTTTACGCGTATGGCAACGTCGGTCAGCGCAAGGTTTGCGTCGTATTTGTTCTTACAGTTCACGTTCACAATCTGCCCGAGCACCGACATGCCCGACGACAACTCGTCGGCAGTGGGCGATGCTCCCTGCACCGTTGCCCCGATGATGTAGTCGGCACCCATCTCCTTGGCTATGTCGGCAGGATAGTTGTTGCGCAATCCACCATCTACAAGCACCATGTCACCCTTTCTGACCGGTGAGAAGAAGGCAGGAATGGACATGCTCGTGCGCATTGCCTCAGCCAAGACACCGCTGTGGAAGTCGTACTCGGTATTGTCGACGATGTTCGTCGCCACGCAGGCGAACGGTATGGGCAGGCTGTTGAAGTCGATGGAATCGGTATATCCGGCTGTGAGCTGCCGGAAGAGCTTCATGAGGTTCTTGCCCTGTATGAGCCCGGCTTCCTGCAAGCGGTACTTGCGGCTCATGGAGAAGGTCTTGCTGAAGACGTAGGTTGCCTGCTTCTCACGATTGTGCAAGTCTTGCGAATAATAGTCGTCCTTGTCTGAGAGCAGAAACGCCCAGTCCTGTCGGCGAACCATAGAGTCGAGGCGTTCGGCAGTCCAGCCGCAACTGTACAGTCCGCCAATGATGCTGCCCATCGACGTACCGGTGATTATGTCCACGGGGATGCC
>CAZZNO010000051.1:0-10908 GCA_964655685.1 uncultured Prevotella sp. | reverse complement strand
ACTACCTTTGTGGCACGAACATCTATTATACTATCACATGAAATTTGCTATCATAGCGGCGGGCGAGGGTTTGCGCTTGGCTGCCGAGGGCGTGAAAGAACCCAAGCCATTGGTCACCGTAGGCGGCGAACGCCTCATTGACAGGCTCATACGCATTTTTATGGCTAACAATGCCGACGAGGTGGACGTGATTTGCAACGACCATACCAACCTCGTGAGCCAGCACTTGCTCTACATTGAGGAAAACGGACTGCACGGATTCCCGATACCATTGCAGATGCACGTGAAGAACACGCCAAGCTCGCTGCACAGCTTCTATGCCCTGAAGCCATTCCTCGGCACGTCGCCGTTTGTACTGACCACCGTCGACACCGTTTTCCGTGAGAACGACTTCAAGCTGTTTGTAGAAGCCGTTGGCAAGGCTTTTGCTGAGGGCTACGACGGCGTGATGGGCGTCACAGCCAACCTTGAGCAGGAGCGGCCGCTGTATGTGGAGACTGATGAGGGCGGCGTGATAAGCAACTTCAGCGACAAGCCTGCCGGCAGCCGTGCGTATATTGCCGCCGGCGTTTATGCCTTCACCTCAAAGGTTTTCGACTCGCTCGCGGCGAGCCTCCAGCGTGGCGACGTGCACCGCAGGCAGTTCCTGCGCAAGCTCATCGACGACAAAATGCGCCTTAAAGCACTGCCTTTCTCCAAGATTCTTGACATCGACCACGCCGCCGACATAAAGAAAGCCGAAATTTTCCTTAACGAATAGAGGGCGCCACCTCGTTTTCTTATTCAGCATTGCAAGCATGAAGAACCTATGTGCCTTGTTTCTCATCATAGTGGCTGTGGCTGCCTGCGCCCCTTCTTCACGCAAGGGCGACGAGCTGGCGCGGCTCTACAGGCAGATAGACATTGCCATTGCCAACGACAACCAGGGCATTGCCAAAGTAGACTCGCGCCTTGCCGCGCTGAAAGGGCGTTGGGTTTCTGCCGTCCGAGCGTCCTCCCCTGCCCCGGGCTCAGCCGTCTCCGCTGACAGTTCTTCGCTCTGTTCTTCGCTCTATTCGCTTGCCGACAGCATATTCCAGGAATATTCATCCTATGACAACGACTCGGCTGTGGCGTGGGCGCTCCTGTGCCGCCGCCTCGCCATGCAGTCGGCAGACCCGCGCCTCTTAGCCCGTGCCTCGCTCAACCTCGCAGGTCAGTACACCCGGTCGGGCTGCTACACCGAGGCATGCCGCTATTTCCAGCCCCTGCGCCCCGACGGCATGCCTGAGGACATACGGGTGGAATATTATGACACGGGTTGCGACCTCTACGGCAACATGGGGCATTCCTCTGAAGACCAGTCGGTCAAGGCGGCTTATATAGCACGTTCTGCCGCTCTGCGCGACACCCTGTTCGCCATTGCGCCACACCGCTCGGCGATATATCTGCGCAACCGTTTGCAGCATTTCATAAACACGCGCAACACCGCCCAGGTGCTCCCTGCCAGCAACCAGTGGCTCAGTCTCGAGCTCTCCGCCCCCCATCCCTCAGCCGTTCCTCTGTCATCACCTCATAGCCCGTCCGCCAATCCGCAAACCCTCACCCACTCCTTCGCCATCGTAGCCTATTATCGCTCTGAGGCTTACCGCGTCATGGGCGACACGCTGAAGCGGAAAGAGTGGCTGGCAAAATCGGCAATAGCCGACATCAGCTCCGGCGTGATGGACCAAGCGTCGCTCTGGACTCTCGCTGCCATAATATACCGTGAGGGCGACATAGACAGAGCCTACCGCTACATGGCGCATTCTTGGCAGAGCCTTTCCAAGTTTTCCTCGCGCAAGCGCACATGGGACGTCATGCCCGTCCTCACCGTCATCAACAACACCTATCAGCAAAAGGCAGAGCAGGCGCGATACAGGCTCACAGCCATAGTCGTTCTCGTGATAGCGCTTCTCGCCGTAAGCCTCAGCCTGCTTCTCTACGTGCAGCATAAACGGCGCCAACTCGCTGAGGCACAGCAGTCGCTTGCCGAAAGCAACAGGCAGCTGCGCAACACCATAGCCGAGCTTCACCATGCCAACACCGCCCTCCAACGCACCAACGCCGCCCTACACGAATCAGACCGCGTGAAAGACAAGTACATAGGGCAGTTCTTCGCCATGTGCTCCTCCTACATCGAAAAGCTCGACAACTTCCGCTCCAAAGTAAGGCGGAGCGCCAAGGATGGCGACATGAAAACAATGGAGGTTCTCACCGACCCCGTAGCCATGAAGACGGCAGAACACAAAGCGCTCTTGTCCCGTTTCGACGACATCTTCCTCAGCCTTTATCCTTCTTTTGTCGACGAATTCAACTCCCTGCTTCGCCCTGGCTGCGCCGTGCGCCCCTCGGGCAAAGAGCGCCTGAACGCAACACTGCGCATCTTCGCCCTCATACGCCTCGGCATCAACGAGAGCTCGCGCATTGCCGACATTCTGGGGCTTTCGCCGGCAAGCGTATATAACTATCGCGCACAGGCAAAGAACATGGCGGCATGCCCTCGATCCGAGTTCGAGGACAGGGTGAAAACTCCTGCCGCCGCAAACTCTCAAAAGCAATAGCCGCCACAACTGTTTTATATATCAGAGCCAATACCTCAGTATTGAGTGTGTTCAGGGTCGAAGTTCGCCCAGCCTAAAGTCCAGTCATTGCCATCGGCGAAAGCTCCAGCCGTGGCTGACACTTTGCGATTTGCCTCTATGATGCTTGCAATGCCGTTCCAAGCCATTGCCGTCCAGTCGGAAATGCTGTTGTTGTTGGCAGCAATGCGGAAGAAGGATGTAGAGAACGACGGCTTCGACGTGTCAAGCGTTTGGTTGGTATAGTCGGTCATGAGGTTGTCCTGATACACTTTGTTGAAGTCGGAACCTGTGATAGTCATTCCCGCAAAGCAAAGGTTGTTTAGTTTCAACAAGCCTTGCGCTGCCGCGCCTTGCGTGTCACCCTTTTGATTGTCGAGGATAATGCCTATGGGCCAGCCGATGAAGACGCTGTTGGTACAGTTTAGGCGCGAGTTTCGGCGAATGTGCATGGCAGCTTGGAACAGTCCCGTAGATGAACCGTTGCCTGGATTCATGGAACCTCCGTTTATGTAATCCTTGTTGTTCTCAAAGCTTGCGTCGAAAGTCTTCGGACCGAGAAGGGTCATGTAGGAGAAGTTAGCGGTGGTGTAAGGAGTGGCAGTAGAGCCTGAAGCATTGTTATCGCTCTCGAAGCCGTTGCTTTGTGAGGCGTCGGCAATGCGGCTGTCACGCACCGACAGTCCGTAACTCACATTGCCTGCGAAGCCATTGTCGGTATCGAAGTCGTCGTCCCATCCGCGGAAGGCTATCAAGTGGTCGCAATTGACGGTGCCGCCGAACCACTCAAAGGAGTCGTCGTTGGAATAGCTCACCTGCACGTGGTCAATCTTCGTGCCCGAACCGACGGAGCCAAGTGTGAGCCCGTTTATCTCCTGGTCTTTCTGGAAAGGATAGCCTGCAAACTCTATACGGACGTAAGACAGCACTCCTGAATTGTCTTCAGCGTTGGTGCCGCCGTGCTTGGTGCGCGGACCACCCTCGATTTGCTGGTTCAGCACTCCGTTGTTGTTTGGAGCCTTGCCGCAAAGGATTATGCCGCCCCAGTCGCCGGGCTTGCGGCTGCCTGCCGGCTGCTCGGAGGTGAAGACTATCGGCTCGGTCTGCGTGCCTTGCGCTATGATTTTTCCGCCCGGCTCGGCTATGAGCGTAGCCTTCGTCTGCTTGTCACCCTTGATTATGGTTCCGGCAGGGATGGTCAGTTCAGAGCCTTCGGCAACATAAATCCATCCCCTCAGCTCGTAAGTGCCCTTTGCAAGGGTCTGCTTGCCTTTGAAAACGAACTCCTGATCACCGTTGCCGATTACCTTGCCGTTGGCATCTTCCTTGCCGTCAGCATCAAAGAGCAGGTGGTCGCAGGCTTTTATTCCCCCGTCGGTGCTCCATGTGTATTTTTGGTTGTCGGGATTGACGGGAGTTTCACCGTTGTCGTCGTTGCTACTGCACGCAGCCAGTGCTGCTGCCATTGCCAAGAAGGCAATGCTTTTTGAAAACAATTTGTTTTTCATCTTTTACTATTTTCTATTTTAGGCTTCGATAATGTCGAAGCTTACACAACTATTAATCATAAAGCCCAATACTCAATGCTCAAAGCTTAAAGCTCAAAGCGAGAACTATGTTTCTTCCAGGTTTATACTGCCTTGTTACTTGCTGTACCTTTTTCTGCTGCCCTTTTACCGTTACGTCAGTCTGCTGTTTGTAGGTGAAATTTTGATTCAGCAGGTCGCGCACGGCAAACTTCAGCTCTATGCGCTTGCCCAAGTGCTTGCTCATGCTGAGGTCAATGGCATCACGCGGCATCTCGTAGCTGTCGGGCACGCGCACGCTCTTGTCCATGCCTTCGGAGCGGCCAACGGAGACGATGCGCTTGCCTATGCGGTTGTAGAGCAGTGCAATGTCAATGCCGAGGCGTGGGCTGTTGTAGAACAAGCCCGTGTTGATGAGGTAAGGTGATTGTCCTTGCATGGCGCGGTCGGCTTCGTTGCTGCCATCGGGAAAGTGGACGCGGCTGTGGATGAGTGCGCCGTTGAAGCTTAGGCTGAAATCGCGCAGCCCAATGAAATCAAGGCATTTGCGTATGTCAAGCTCAATGCCGTAGTTGTCGGCTGACCGTGCGTTGGCATAAGAGTAGATGACATCGGTTCCGCCAGCCATAGTGTAAACCCATTCAATGGGTGAATTGAAGTGCTTGTAGAATACTGCAAACGAGACGCTTTCACTGGAGCTTGGATACCATTCCCATCTCAGGTCGAGATTGTCTACGTGGCAGTCCTTGAGATTGAAGTTGCCCTGCACGTTGGCAGCGAGGTCGAAGTCGTAATATACCGATGGCGACACCTCGCGGAACTCCGGCCGGTTGACACTCCTGCCATAGCATAATCTAACCTGCTGCTTATCGGTAATCCTGTAAGTCATGTTAAGCGACGGGAACAGGTTGTTGTGGCGGTAATAGTGGTTGCTGTGGCTTTCTTCGTATGACTTGGTGTTTGAAACAAGTTTCATTTGATTGTATTCATAGCGAAGTCCGGCATTGACAGAGAAGTTTCCGAAGGGTAGCTCAGCAAGGAAATAGCCAGCTCCCATGATGTTGTCGCCGCTGTAGTCGTTTATCTTGTTCACATCCTCAAGCAGATAAAGCTTGTCAGCGCCAAAATACCGGCTGTCGCTCAGCAACGTTGGCATGTCCATTTTCTCAAAGCCCTTAGGCAGATTGTTGCCTTCGGTGTTGTACCAATAAAAGAAGTTACGCGTGTTGTACTTGCGGTAGCGGTATTCTCCGTAAGCGCCGAACTTCAGCTTGGGTTGCCATGTGCCGAAACTGAACATGTGTTCGTCGTTGACAGCCAAGGAGGCTATGTGCTCATCAAGCGAAGTCCACTCGCGTGATATATCATTCTGATATAGCCACACATACCCTTCGGTGGCCCCTCCCCCAGCAGCTCCACTCTCTGTAGGGGAGGGGCTGGAGGTGGGGGCGTAGACTATGTACTTTTTCCTATCAGGCAACCGGCGGTTAGCATACGCATAGCCAACACTCCAATCAAGGGCATCGCCGCCAAGGGTATGCTTGCCAGTAAACTGACCTGTATATGTTGTGCGCGATTGGTAATAGAGTTCTGCCGATCGCTCCGGCTCTGCCTGTGCGCTTGTGCCGTCACGCCATGTATAGCGGTCTGTGGCAAGCTGGTTTATCACGTTCCTGAACTGGTATTTGCTCAGTCCGTCCTGCGTAAGAAACGTGAAGTTAAGCATGGCTCCGAGACGCACGTTATGTTTATATTGGTCATCGGTAGAGAGGCGTAGGGCATTTGGCTGGTCCTTTTCTGTATCGTATGCTCCGTAAAGGTTGTTTATCATGCCCGTGCTTGTCCTGTATTCGTTAGTATAATTGACAGAAGCCAGGGCACCAAGCCTGTTGCCGTTTATGTTCCAGCCGTGATTCCAGTCAGCAGAAAGCTTAAGGTCGCCTAAAGGATGGTGGTTGTTTATTCTCCAGTCGTTGTTCAGGTGGTTGTCCGTAAGGCTGTACATAGTGTTGCCGCCGCTGTTGTTGCCAAGTGAAAAGAGCTTGCTCTCAATGCCACCATGCAACGGTCGCAGGCTGTTGTCGAACCCGAGGAAATCGGTACTCGAGGTATTGCCTTCAAGAAAACTGTGGAATGCCGACTGACTGTTCCAGTTGCCGCCTATGGAAATGTGGAAAGAGTTTTTGGTAGGTATCTCCTTAGTGCTTATGAGCACGAAGCCGCCTGTGTAGTCGGAAGGATATTCGGCAGAAGGGGTCTTTACGATGGTAAGGTTGT
Organism: uncultured Prevotella sp.; assembly: GCA_964655685.1. Lineage (GTDB taxonomy): Bacteria > Bacteroidota > Bacteroidia > Bacteroidales > Bacteroidaceae > Prevotella. The sequence goes on along the minus strand of CAZZNO010000051.1, from coordinate 4,505 downwards.
CAATTTGTCCGCCAGGAATCATGTCAAAGGAGAAGGCGCGCTGGTCGGCTTCGCTGCTGGGCACTGCACCGCCGTTCATCCACACGTTGTTATATCTTTGCGACAATCCGCGCACCATTACGAACTTCCCGTCTATTATGCTTACGCCTGGCACGCGACGAATCACTTCTCCTGCATTGTTGTCCTGTGTCAGGCTAATCTCTTGCGCTGTGATGCTGCTCACCACGTTTGAGGAGTTTTTCATTTCAAGTAAGGCTGCGTTGGCAGTTCCTTTGCGTTTTACTGCCGTGATGGTTATGCCTTCAAGCTGTTTCTCATCAAACAGCGAATCGTTGACAGCTTGTGCTGCCGCTGTAATACCACCTGCTGTCAGCAGGGCTACAGACAATGATAATCGTTTGCGTTCTCTCATTGAATAAGTTTTGTATTTTCTTTATCCGCTGCAAAGTTACAAGGCTTATATTGCTGTGGCGTTGCGGTGAAAATACAAAACGTAGACAAAGTTGATACAAACGTGTTTCAAAGCCTTCCCTCTTGCCTTCCTCCCTTTGTTTAGTTGCAGTTATAGTTTTTCCTCTGTTTTGGAGAAACGTCTTAGGATGTGAAGGCAGTTGAGAGGAAAGGGCTTTTGACTTGGGGTTTTATGGCTTTTCCGCCGTCAGCTCCGCCATGAGAGAGAGGAGTTTGCCGGCTGTAGTTGTCCACACCTCCTTGTAGCAGGCGTTGTTGATGGCGGGCCAGTAGGGCTCATCGTGATTGCCTTGGCTTTCAAGGCTGCGTATGCCCACAGGCGTGGCTCCCATTATTTCGCCTGACGAGAAGCTGTCCATAGACGCATAGTCGTGGCCTTCGCCATAGACGAGCGACTGGCAGAAGGGGTTCTGCCCGAGGGTCCACGTGAGCTGTTCTGCGGCAATCTGCGTGAGAAGGCTGTCGCGGAGATAGGTGCCAAGAAGGGCGGCTGCCTTGCCTGAGGAGAGGATTACAGCCTCGTTGCCGTTGAATATACTAAACCAGATTGGGAAACGACGCACATACTTGCCCTTGCCAAGGCTGACAGCAGCGTGCAGCTGGGCGTCGTATTGGCGGCGGGCATCGGGCGGTGCAAAGAGGTGGAGGCGGAAGAAGGCGGAAGAATCGGCATATTCTTTTTCCTGATAGACGCCGCTTGGGAACATGCCGTATGGGGCAGTATAGGTGGCGAGGAACTTCATGTAGGCGGCATAGCGGCGGATGGCGGTTTCCCACTGCTGCCTTGCAGAGGCTGACGGCTGCAAGAGGCAAAGCGAGGTGAGGGCTTGTGCGTAGAGCTGGGAGCGCGACTGATGGATGAAGTGGGTTATGGAGCGGCGCGTGGTGTCGCGATAGAAAAAGCCTTGGACAGGCTGGCGTGCCGATGTCTCCTGACAGCGGAGCGTATAGTCTATGAAGCGGCGGGCTCGGCAAGCGTAGGCACTGTCGGCGGTGAGGCGGTAGAGCATTGACGACGACCATGAAGCGGCTGCCATAAACAGGCTGGGCGGTGTGGCGTAGGTGTGCTCCATCATGTGGGGGAAGCTGTCTATGCCGTGCTCGCGGTATTTATTTAAAGCGAAAGCGTAGTCAGCCTCGGCAGCCTGTCGCATTGCCTCTCGCTCCACAGCCTGCGGCAGCACGATGGCGGCGTATGCCTCGTAGGCAGCGTAGAGAAAGTTGTCGAAAGCGTTGTCCTGCTTCCTCACGGTGTATATGTCGTCTATGGTTCCGGCAATGCCGTCGGTCCAGTGGAGCAGACCCATGCTGGAAGCCCTGTAGCCATCGCCGAAGCGCGTTTGCAGCATGAAGCGCAGCCCCCAGCGCGCCTCGTCGAGCAGGCAGGCGGCAAGGAGGGTGTCGGAAGTCTTCACTTTGTCATAATATTCGAGCAAAGCGAAAGCCACGTCAGCCGTTTGCAGGGTCTGCTGCGAGAGGTCGCCGGCATCGTGCCATCCACCGCCATAGGAGACGGTGCGGCCGCCGTGAGTGGCGAAAAGGTCGGCGTGGCAGGCGGCATGAATGCCAGGCACTTCGCAGCCGCAGCGCTGGCAAAAGATATAGTTGAGGAGGCGCCACGTGGCAGGCACATAGGCAGAAGGGGCTATGCTGAACTCGTCGGTCACCATGCCGCCAAGGCGTAGGCGGCAGGTGCCTATGGCGGTGAGGCGCGTGAAGTCGCAGACGGCAAAGGTGCCGATGGAGCTCTTCACCGGCTGTGCCGTGCCTTCGTAGACCGTGCGCCCCAGGGCATTGACGATGGTGAAGCGGTTGCCGGCCCATCGGGCGTTGAGGATAGCCTGCTTTCTCATGTGGGGCAGATAGCCGGAGTGGCAATAGCTGATGGCGGCTGTGTCGGGCTGCCACCCCGATGTCTTCAACATGCCTTGGCGGCGTTGCAGGCGTACGTTCCTAATGATGTAATCCATGCCGCCCGAAAGCTGATAGCTGCTTCCCTTCAGGTCAGTGTAGAGCGTGATGGCGCTGACGTTGCGGCGATTGTAGTCGGTTATCTGACAGATGACTCTGTTCCATCTGCCCTGCCGTAGGTTCCAGAGATGTGCTCCCACAGGCTGCGGCTCGTCGGTGTCCAGACTCAGGTTGATGTTCACCACGCCCGTGTTAGGTTTGGCAGGAAATATCTCCGCCTCTATGAAATTATAGTTGCTCAAGTCGTGCTGCTTTAAGGGTATGCGCACTGAACGCGAGCCAAAGGTAGCATAGTCGGGGTCGTTGGCAGGGCCTTTCGGGCGTTTACCTGCTACGGAGGGGCAGTGTATGGTAAGCCTGCGCGCCACGGTGTCGTCTCTTAAGAGCGTAAAACCGAACATGCGGTTCTCCACGGCACGCGTGGTGTCGAGTGGCATGGGCTCGCGCAGTGCCCACTGCCACGGGTGGTTGCGGAGAGATGCCGCCGGTTGTGCCACGGCTGCGGCAGCTGACAGCAACCACATGGCGACAAAGAAGACGAGACGCAATGTCATGACCGGCTCTCCTCTTTAGTAGTTCGTGACCCTATCTGCGCATAAAACAGCATCACAGCTTCGCCTGCCAGCACTATAGTCCACGACCATCGCCAAACGCCTGTAGCATCGGCTATGGCTCCCTGTAACAACGGCAGAAGGGCTCCGCCCACTACACCGGTCATAAACACGCCCGTGGCGGCCGACGTGTAGCGGCCGAGCCCACGGATGGAAAGCGTGAAGATGGCTCCCCACATGATGCTGTGGCACAGTCCCAGCGCCACGAGCAGCCAGGGGTTGCGGCTCACGATGGCGAGCACAACGAGGACGATGGCGCATGAGGTAGTGAAAGTGAGCTGGGCGCGGGGCGAAATCTTGTTGGTAAGGCTGGAGGCAAGCCGCCCCACAAGCAGCCCACCCCAATAGAGCGTTGCCATGAGCGTTGCCTCGTTGGTGCCAAGCCCAAGGTCGTCGATAACATAAAGATTGATGTTGCCGCCGACGCACACCTCGCAGCCCACGTAGAAAAATATAGCCACCACGCCGAGGCGCAGGTGCCGGAAGCTCCATACCGAACGGTCGAGCTTTTCGCCCTTGTCGGCATGAGTGTCACAGATGTCGGGCAGCGTATATCGCGAAAGCGCTATGGCAAGGATGAACGCCACGCCCATGAGACTGAGGAAAGGCACCTGCAACTGACTGACACTGACACTTTGCACCGCCATGCCCGAAAAGACTATGCCCGACACGAAATATGGAGCTATGGTGGTGCCTATTGAGTTGGCAGTGCCGCCTATAGCAAGGCGCTGTATGTCACGCGTGCCTTTGACGGAGCAGGCGGCGAGGTATGGGTTGATGACCACTTGCAGCACCGTTGCCGAGCCTCCCACGACGAACGAACCGAGGAGGAAAAGAAAATAGCCTACAGGCACCGTGCCGTCGCCGAGCACTACCTTTGCCCCGGGCAACTGCACGCTCACCCATGACGAAAGCCAGAACAGACCGAGGCCGACGAACATTATAGCGAGCCCGGCAAGGAGCGTTGCCTTGTAACCGTGGCTGTTGACGAGGCGCGAGCCTATAACGCCAAAGACCGGGTAGGCGAGAAACCACGAAAAGGTGATTAACGTGGTGAGTGTGTTGCGCAATGTGCCGCCATTGGAAAGAAACAGCTCTTTCAGCGGAACTTGAAACTGCGTGTTGGCGGTGGTCAGGAAGCCGATGATGAAAAACAGGAACACCATAGCCACAAAGCCACCAAGATAGTTGACCGTAGGATTATTTCGATTGTCCATAGTTTTCTTTGGTTATGCGTGATGTTTGCGGAACAGGATCATTTAATGCATAATTCATAATGCTTAATGCTTAATTAATTCACAATGCATAATGCTTAATTAATTCATAATGCATAATGCTTAATGCATAATTTATATCCTCAGTCATCCTGCGAAGCAGGTGAGACGGGGTTTTGCGGAGACTCACTTGGGTGAGGGCGGTAATTATGCATTATGAATTATGAATTATGCATTA
>CAZZNO010000050.1:1416-18010 GCA_964655685.1 uncultured Prevotella sp. | reverse complement strand
TATTTATTAAGAGAGCCGCAAAGAGTCATGCCTTTGCGGCTCTCTTTGTACAAAATGACGGGAAACCGCTATTGTAGTATTGCTATGTTTATATTAATTTTGCCAAACAAACTTAATTTTTTATCAAGATCCAGCTTATGGATTCAATCCAGATAAATAGTGGCGAGCATGTTGGTATGAAGATTGTGGAGGTGGTTTCCATTCCACATATATCAGTGTTGCCAGATAATAACAAGCCACAAGAAGTCATTGAGAGGTATGCACATGACATGGCTAATCTTCTTAGTGAGATATATCAACAATATAAGGAGTTGTTCAAATTTGCAGGCTCTAATGTTGATATGTCGTTAGATCTTGTTTGGATTACAGAGCCGGTTACTAACCAACCGTATGAAGCTAAGATTCATCTTTATATATTGCTAAGATGCATCAATAGGCAAAAGACACAAGCAGGCGCAATCCTGCAAACACTTGTTGATTTGCTTAAGGCAACTTTGGATAGTGATAAATATGAGTTTGCGGAGCGTAGCTTCGATGAATATTATGATGTGTTTAAGACTGTAGACAATAGTTCATGCCAAGCTATAGTCAAAGAAGAACGCATGGAGGATTTGCAAAATGGATACTTGCCGGTATGCTATGGTTTTGACAGATTACCAATTGATTATCAGGATTTGAGCCGTATTGCTAACATCCTTATTATGCATCCGTATTGTGCTGTTGCTTTCCAACTCATTCCTACCTATTATAATAATGAAGAACTTGCCGCACTCAATCAGATGACACAAAGCGTGAGCGTATTGAGCCGTGGTATCAGTGACCGTGAGATAGGAAATGTGAGCATCGCCAATGCTGATCGTATGATGCAGCTGTACAAATATTATTCTGATAACAAGAGCCGTGCGTTGTTTCAGTATAACATCATAGTTTTTGGCGATTCTCAATCTATCAAAGCTGTATCCACGCGTGTGCTTGGCCAGCTTACAGCATCAAGCAATGTTGCGCCGAATCTTCAGATTGTGGACCTTTCAGGAGATGGGGTTGCAGCTACAAGGGAAAGCCTTTTCCCTATGCCTTGGATTGTAAGTGACATACTTCTTAACCGCAACCGTAATGCGGCAATATGGGGCAGTGATTATATAAACAATGCGCTTTACAGATTTCCTTTTATTATCACTGCCGATGAAGGAGCTTCTTTCTTCAGGCTGCCTATAGGAGATGAGAGGGTGAACGCAGGACTACAGGTCAATGATACAGAGAAATCGAGCAAGACATATTCGCAAAACCTTATCAATGCCGGCGACATAGAGATTGGCAGGCTGAAATCGTCAAAAGACAATACTATTGGTTTCAATCTTAAAGATTTGGCAAAGCACATGCTCGTTGTTGGTACGCCAGGCTCTGGTAAGACAACTTTTTCAGTTGGATTGCTTGACCGATTGTGGAAAGACCACAATATTCCTTTTCTTGTCATAGAACCTGCCAAGAATGAATATAGGGCTTTAGTGCAAAGCATACCTGAGTTGCAAGTGTTTACGCCAGGCAAGAATTTCATCTCGCCTTTTGTCTTCAATCCTTTTGTTCCTCCCAAGAATGTAAGATTGGAAACATATAAATCAACGTTGAAGACGGCATTTGCTGCCGGTGTGTCTATGGGAACGCCTTTAGACAAGATTTTCGAGGATACCATTAATAATTGCTATTCCGATTTCCGGTGGCTTGATTCATATACCACTGACAATGCCGGGAGGATTTTCAATATAGCAGATTTCATAAAGTGCTTTCAGGAAACATTTGAAGATATTGGCTATACGGGTGATGCGCGCAACATTGGTAGGGCTGGCGTTGTGCGGCTGAAAAGCTTGGTTTCGCTTTTTGATAACTATTACTCTATACCTATAGAAGATATTCTTAAAAAGCCGACTGTCATAGAGCTTGCTGCCATTGAGAATAGTGAGCAGAAGGCTTTAATTATATCCTTGCTTTTGCTGTCAATATTGGCATACGTCAACGCCAACTATGTAGGTGAAGGCGGACTTAGAAACTTTATCCTTTTGGAGGAAGCTCACGTATTGCTTGATGCTGATACAACCGTCAGTGAGGGTTCGGCAAACCCGAGCGCTGTGGCGCAAGGCTTGGTAAAGCGTATGCTTGCAGAGATACGTTCTTATGGTGTGGGAATTGCCATTGCAGACCAGTCGCCATGCAAAGTGGGCACTGATATTGTAGCACTTACAGACATTAAGGTAGCATTCCGATTGGTAGAAAGGGAAGATAAAGAAATAATTGCCGACTCTACAGGCATGACAGAAGCACAAGTGGCAAGGCTTACGAAGTTGAAGCCAGGTGAGGCTTTTGTCTTCTTTAATCGTCTTGATGAGCCAGAAGAAGTCATTACGCCCGACTATCGGCTTGAGAATAAGATAAGCATATCTCTTTCTGATGATAGTATCAAGGATCTGTCTACTTATTGGAAGAATCGGCAAGAGCTGTTACGGCCTTATCCAGAATGTGCTTTTGCAGAGTGTTGTAGCGCAGGTTGCGATTACAATAGGCGACTATTGGCAAAGGAAGTGGCAAGGAGGATATTCAGACAGAATATTCCGAAAGATACCAAAACGGTAGAGCTTGTGAAAAAGACCTTTTCGCAGTTTACTCGTCTGATAAAGTTAGAGCTAAACGATGAGCCGTTTACGCCAGAGTTGAGGACGTGCGTAAAAGTGAATTTCTGGCGGAAACTTAGATATGACACAAGACTGAGAGTTCCAATTAAAGCCATAGAGAGTTCTGTAAAACAAGTCTATGAGGCTCCTAAAAAGACAACAGTATGAGAGAATACTCTGAGAATTATGACGAAGAATTGCGTGAAGCGCAAGAAATGGAGTTGCAATCTGACATGGTAGAAGAACAATTGAATGACGATATTGAAGATGAACAAATGAGTGACACGTCTGAAGGTCAAGAGGACTTTGTTTCTGATACTACTGTGGAAAGCGACTTTGATTCTGATGCGACGGCGACAACCGATGTGACAGAGACGGAAGACGACCGTTATGATGTTACTGATGCAGAGCAAGATACGACTTCAGGCTCTGACTGGGAGTGGGATACGACAGGAAGTGACACTGAGGATGATAGCTTTGATAGCGACTTTACCAAAGACAACGAATGGGATTGGGGAGTAACTGAGAGTGACACAGATGACGAAGACAATACTGACTATTTCCCAGAATACCCGGATTCTTCTTCCGATACGGATGAATCTTCTTCAGATGATGATGACTATGGTGGTGGATTCGGCAGCGGTGGTGGCTGGGGCACGGATGGAAGCGATTACACAGAGGACGCTACTGAATAATCCATAAACTATAAACTTATAAAACTAATAAACGATGGGGCTATTTCATAGAAACCAAAGCGAGGCAAATTTTGCTGGAGGCAGCAAAAATGTCATGGAGTCTATACAACGACAAAATGATACAGGGACGCTTATTTATTTAGATGACAGACAAGACTTCAATACAAATTCTGTTATTACTGTTGCTCCCAATGAGCAGGTGATATTTATCAAGAATGGTGAATTCTATGGTGTCTTGCCTTCGGGAAGGCATGAGGTGAAGACAGAGAACTATCCTGTATTGAGCCGCATACGCAATATGCTTACAGGTGGCATCAGTACATTTACCTGTCAGGTATATCATGTCCAGACCAATGAACAAAAAATAGACTGGGGCACATCATCTCCGATAGAGATTCAAGATTTTTTCCTTGGAGGTGGTGTTGTCGGCGTTCCGACTTTTATACGTGGAGCTGCTGCATTTATTGTGAAGTTCAATATAGACGAAGATGATGATGCCAGCAAAACGACGTTTATGAGGCTCATGGGTGACAAGAGTACTTATACGGTTACAGATTTAGAACAGATGTTTGAGGCTAATATCTCAGAAGAAATAAGTTCTGTAATTGGTAAGGCTTTAGAAGCTATGTCCATGCAGCATTCTATAAATGCCATTTCAAGTCAGCTTAAGGACTTTTCTAAAGTTCTAAAACCTCAGTTTGACGAGCTTTTTGCTGGTTATGGCCTTAAATTGGAGAGGTTCAATTTCTATAACTTAAATATAGACGACACAGATGAGCGAAAGAAATATCTTGACCGCTTGATTGCGGCTGCCCATACAGGAAGTTACGACAAAGCTGTGCAGCAGGAACTGCTCAAAGATGTTGCCGTAAATCCAGGAGCCGGAGGTGTCGCAAGTGCTGGTGCAGGGCTTGGCATGGGCATGGCGGCAGGCAATGCTTTCGCACAGATGGCAACAACAGCATTCAGCAATCCTCAGCCACAGCAAGTACCCCATCCGCAAGGTTTCGGAGGGCAAGGCAGATTTGGTACAGGCTTGCAGCAACCTGCAGCTCAAACGCCTGACCCGGTAGAATCACTGAAAAAGATGAAGCAATTGCTTGATGCAGGACTTATAACGCAGCAAATATATGATGCTAAGGTCGCCGAGATAATGAGTCGACTGTAAATCATTTAAACAACATCAGAACATGAAACAGAACGTTTTAAAAATAATAATAGGCTCGATATTTATTGTCGTATTCAATCTATTGTTCTTCCTTTTGGGAGGAACTGACCGAACTGCAACGGAATGGATTTGTTATGGTTTCATACATGCTGCTTATCTATGTCTACTTTGTACGCCATTACTGTATAAGTTGCGCAAGGGTGAGGCCGTGTTAGTGGGAAGTCTGTATTTGCGGGCTTTGTTCTATTTCTTTATCGAATTGATTGCCGGTTTGGCATTTATGCGGTACAATGCGCCATCGCCTCTATGGCCTGCAATCGTGCAAGGGGCAATGCTGACAATATTTATTATCCTTCAGCTAATGAGCGTCTTGGCAAACGATGCTACACACGCTTCTTTGGAAAAGCAAAAAAATGAACGTGTGTATATTCGCTCCCTCGCTGAAAATGTAAAGGATGCAATGAGAAAAGTAAACGACACGGATTTGCATAAACAGATGAACATTTGTTATCAGAAGCTCAATAACAGTTCGTTGGAAAGTCTTCCTGAAGCGAGGAATGCTGAAATTGAGCTTGAAAATGCAGTCGATACGCTTTGCTCTATGGTTTCGCAAGGGCAGTTGGATTTGCTCAATCAACAAATTGAATGTGTTCTGTCGGCAATACAAAAGCGCAATCGTGTGATAAAGATGGCAAGATACTCTTGAATAAATCCTATTTATTAACTTATAAATTTAACTATATGGCAGAAGAAACAACATTAAAGCTCCAACAGGTGATCTGCCCTTCATGTAAGAGGCCAATCAACACCTTCAACCCGAACAAGCTGATGACAGAATGCCCCTACTGTCACAGCAAGCTTGTCAATCCGTTGGTAAAACCTAAGGAAGTGCCTGTGCCAGAGCGCATCATACCATTCTCGACAAATGAAGACTCTTTTGAGAATGCAATGGTCAACGCCTTGATTAATCAAGACTATGTACCTACAAATATCTTCCAGGCTATAAGCACTGGTGATGTCATTCAGGCTTATTTGCCAATGTATCTCTATGAAGGCACATATAATGCGTCGTGGAGCTGTGAGTCTTCCTATGAAGATCAAAATGTGAAAGTTAGTAATAACATCCTTGACGGTGGTAAAACGGTGTCAACAAAGAAGGTGAAGAAATGGCGTCCGCAGAACGGAAATGCAGCTGGTAACTTTGCCTTTCTGTGTCTTGCTAATGAAGGCAACGAAATACCGGATGAACTTAGGCAGTTTACTGCCCTGTTCCCATACGACGTGATGATGTCACAGGAATTCAAGCCGGAGATGATTGACATCAATGATGATAATCTAATGACCTTGGATCGCAATGCTGACCCTACTATAGTCTGGCAGAAGCACGGAAAAGACATGGTTGAGGAAACAGCAAAGAAAGCTGCCCTCAACCAGATTGGCAATCAGGAGATACGCAATTTCCGTGCAACATCAAGCTATAATATTACGACACGAGGCAAGTATGTTCTTGTTCCGTTCTGGTTCGTCTATTACAACTATGGCGGTACGCAATACCACTTCCTCATGGATGGTACCGGGCAGCGCACTTCATACAGCTATCCTGTCGACCAAGAGGAGGTTGACTTTGTGAATGGTAAGAACAAGATTAAGAATATAGTGAAGTGGCTTTGGCTGCTTGCTATCGTATTCTTGTTCGTTTTCAACTATAAGGTTGCCCTTGTTTACTTCGTTGTTTGGCTGATAGGCAAGATTGCTGTCAACAAGGTAATGAACAATCAAATACAGGCGCATCTTGACGAATCGAAGTCGCAACGACAAGCTGCGGCAAATAAGCTGTAAGTCTACTAAGGGAGGCAATGCTTTTTAGAATAGTCCACAACGTGGTTGCCTTTATATATAAAAGCCGCAGGAGAGAAATCACTCTCTTGCGGCTTTTTGAATGAATATTATGTTTTATCTTTTAGGATAGTCTATCAAACGCGCCTTTTACTTGCTCATCATCTCTACATCCCTTTCGAGTTTTTTAGTCGGATCCGGCATGAAGCGCCAGTAGGCTACAGGCATGACGGTCAAGATGAAGAACATAGTTATGAGTGTGCCGAGGAAAATGACGGCTGCCATAGGCATCCACAGGCTGCTGCCGCCCATCAACATTGGTACGACGCCCATAGAGGCGCATGCCGATGTCAGGAAGATTGGGCGCATACGTTCCTTTGAAGCCTGCATGATGCTGTCACGCATGTTAGGATAGCCGTGGGCATAGAGCTCGTGTGCATAGTCGAAAAGGATGATGCCGTTTCTGACAAGCACGCCCATCAACGACACAAAACCGAGGATACACGTCAGACTGACGTCGATGCCGGAAATCCATATTCCCATTGCCATGCCAAACACGCAGAGGGAAAGGCTGCCAAGCATGACGAATGACTCACGGACATTGCGGAAGTGCCATAGCAAGACGAAGAAGATGATGGCAATAGATATGATGAGTGCATGGATGATATTAGGTATCTGCTCCATGTCGGTCTCATACTGACCGCCATAACTGACGTGAACGCCGTCGGGCAGGTGCATTGTTGACACCATATCCATTATCTTGGCATTCTCTTTCTCCACATTGTATTGCGGGTCAACCTCTGCGACGACAGAGATTGTGCGCAAACCATTGCGGTGAACTATCTGTCCGTATTCCATCTTCTTTTCCACTGTGGCAACCTCACGAAGCGGTATACTTCGCAAGCCGCCGAGGATAGGAATCTGCTCGTCGAGCATATCGTTGACATTCGAGCTGTCGCTGTGCAAGGTCTTTATGACAGTGTTTACACTGAAATCGTTGTCCCACATTTGTGACACAGGAAGTCCGGATGAATAGCGCAGTCCAAGTGCAATTTGCACTCCGGCGTTGGTCAGTCCGAGTCGTGCGGCAGTATGGTCGTCGAGGCGGACACGTGTCGTAGCGAGCGGCTCACGCCAGTCAGTACGGACAAGTTCCAAGCCTTGCCAACGGCGAAGACGGTCTTGGATACTGTCTGCGGCGAGGTTCAAATCGGTGAAGTCGTCGCCCGTGATGCGTACTTCTATCGGGTTCTCCTCCTTGCTGTACGAGAGGTGCTTTATCTTAACAATGCCTTGCGGGAAGTAGTTGGTGAAACGCTTCTTACATTCAGCCACAATCTTCTCGGTGGCGTTGTTTGACTTTGTATTAACAATGAACTGCGCAAAGTTGTCGCCTGGAATTTGCGGAGCGTATGTTGTTTGGAAACGTGGCGACGACATGCCGTGGAAGTTGGCTACTGACACCACGCCCGGTATGCAGCGAATCATGTGCTCAAGTGAGTCAGTGAGAAGATTGGTGCCTTTCACTGTTGTTCCTGTAGGCATAAACACCTCAACAGCAAACTGGTCACGCTGGGCGATAGGCATAAGTTTCTGAGGAAGGCTCATGAAAACAACTATACCTATTACGATACTTGCCAAGCCAGCTCCGAGTGTCCATTTCCAGTGAGCAAAGCACTTCTCAATGGCCCAGTCGTAGAACCGCTGCATGAAATCGAGTAGGTTGAACGCCTTCTTGCCGTCTTTCGTCACGCCTGTCTCAATGGGCTTGCGGATGGCGAAGTACATAAGTATTGGCAGAAGTGTTTGGGCGATAATCATACTTACGAAGAGCACGATGGTGATAGCCCACGGGAACATCTTCAGGAAGTCATGCATCACGCCCGTCATGGTGATAAGGAACGGGAAGAAGGTGATAGAGATGCAGAGCGTGGCAGAGAAGATACTCTTCAGAAAGTGGTTGGTAGCTTCTACGGCGCTCTGCCATCGTCGCATGCCTTTAGCAAGGTTGTTGACATATCCGTCTATGATGACTATTGAGTCGTCGACAATCATTCCGAGCGTCATGATGAGGGCGGCGAGCGTCACGGTGTTCAGCTCCAAGTCGAACATATAGAACAGTCCTAAGGAGATGAAGATGGTGATAGGCATTGTTGCCGCTGCCACAGCTGCCACCTGACGCGGCATTATGAGGACAACGACGAGAAGCACCGTGCAGATAGCGATGATAAGCTCACGAAGGAAGTCGATGATAGAGTCGTCGACAACCTGCTTTTGGTCGGTAATCTTGCTTATCTTTACGTCGGCAGGAAGTTCAGCCTTTATATGGTCAAGTTTCTCGTTCACTCCGGCACCCATTGTGGAAATATCAGTGCCTTCTTTGTTGGTTACGGAGAGAAGCAAAGCCTTTGTACCGTTTACAGTAACGTATTGGTCGAGGTCCGGATATTCCGGCTTTACAGTTGCAATGTCTTTTACTCTCACAATTTTGCCACGGGCATCGGAGTAGATGACGGCATTCTCTACATCGTAGATGTTGTTAAGGCTCTCGTCAACATAGATAGGGCTCTTGTAGAATCTGTCGCCGACACGTCCACCATAGCTCGTAAAGCCCTTGCCGGCAAGCTCCTGTGCAATGATAGTGAAATTGAGCCCGTATTTGGACAGCTTCGTAGCGTCAAGGTAAATGGCAATCTGTGGATGCTGTTCACCGCTGACGCTCATCTTGCCTACGGAAGGAATCATGCGCAGGGAGTCCTGCAATATCTTCATGTAGTTGTTGAGCTCGCGGTATGTCTTGTCCTTGCTTTCGAGCGAGATAAGTACTGACGACACGTCGCCAAAGTCGTCCTGCACTTGTACGGCAAGCACTCCTTTTGGCAGGCTTGAGTTCTTAAACGTCTGAACTCCGTGTTTGAACTTAGACCAGAACTCGTCTTTGTCTTCGATGTTCTCGTTTAGTTCCACGACGATGATTGACATTCCGTCACGGGAATAAGACACCGTCTTTTCCTTCAGTACTTCCTTGAAAGAGAAGATATAAGTCTCCAATGGCTTCGTCACCTCCTGTTCTACTTCTTCCGATGTAGCGCCGGGATAGACAGCCGCAACGATGCCTTCACGCACCGTGTAGTCAGGAAACTCGTTCTTGTTGATTTCTTTTAGTCCGTAGATGCCAAGCACCACGAGGCAGCACACCAGCAGAATGACTATCTGCCGGTAGTACATGCATATCTCTTGAAATGGTCTGTGTTTCTTTGCCACAACTCCTAACTCCTAACTTCTAATTAATAACTGTACACGGCGTTCCTTCACTCACCTTCTGCTGTCCCTGCACTATAAGCTGGTCGCCCGGCTCCAGGCCTCCGCTGACACGTACGCCCTGTGACGTATCGCTGATGAAGTTGATGTAACGCTTTGTAGCCTTGCCGTTCTTGACAATCCAAACGAACGTACGGTTGTCAGGGTTGAGCTGTACAATCTTGGCAGGAACGAAGACGCTTGTCTCTCCACGGCGGTAGCTGGAATAGACATTGCAGATCATGCCGGGGAGAAGTTTGTGGTCGGGATTGTTTACAAGTAGTTTGACATCATAAGTGCGGGTAATGGGGTCGGCAGTGACGCCTACTTCCGTAACCTTGCCATAGAAGACAGTCTTGTTGAGGGCATCACAGCTAATCATCATGTCCTCACCCTTCTTTATCTGTTCTATCTCGCCTTCAGGAACGCCGATGCTGACCTTCACTTTGTCGATATGGACGAGCTTTACAACCATTTCACCGGGTATGACGTTCTGACCTACGTCAGCCGACTTGTTAGATATATATCCTGCATAAGGAGCCGTAAGGCGAGTGTCGCCCTGACTCTTACGGGCTATTCCTTCGAGTGCCTCGGCAGACTTCAGAGCCTCTTTTGCTTCTGCGAGGGCTGTCTGTGCCTGCACCCATTTGGCATCGCTTATCACGCCGCTTTCGTGCAGGCCTTTGCTGCGGTTGTAAGTATCTTGAGCCTGATGCAAGGCGCTGCGAGCCTGTTGCGTGACGGCATGGGTAGATGCCTGTGTGTTTTGCTGGTCGGAGCCGTCGAGAGTGGCGATTAGCTGCCCGCGGCCCACCATCTGCCCTTCGCTGACAGGCATTGTACGGATTGTGCCGGCTGTCGAGAAGCTGAGGCTTACGCCGTTTTCTTCACTCACGGTTCCGCTGTAACCGCGCTCACCATTGACCTGCACCGCGCCAACTTGCATCACTTTCACTTTGACCGGCTTTTGCGCAGTCTCTTTCTGTTTGCTGCCGCACGAGCATAATACAGCCAACAGGCTGAAAAATAAAAACCTTTCTAATTTTTTCATATTTGTACTTAATCCCGCATGTTCTGCATTCCTGTTGCAAATGTAATATAAACTGTTGATATAGGCAAGGAAAGACGATGTTTTTTCTTCTTTTCATTGATATTTTTTCGAGCAGCACAAAAAACAAGAATACTGATTTACAGAAAGCCTACGGCCATTTGCCTTAAAAAGGACATGTGCACCTGATGTTTAAAAAAGTAAGGAAAAGTGACAATAAAACAGGGGTGTCAAAATTGGTCTAAAAAATTAAGGAAAGCTGGTGTCCGGGGGGCGCACGGCTGTTCCGGGGTGTACAACCGCCGCGCGTGAGTTGCTTGTACGGCGTAATTGCGTGCTATTTACGGCGTACTTATGACACTATTACGGCGTACATGCAATGCAATTGCGGCGTAAAGACGATGCCTTTACGCCGTAAAGAAGATGCAGGAAAACAATGAAAATAGTTATGTTTCTACAACTGGCTGTTTATCAATGTATTGCAACTTTGGCTGAGAATAGCGTATTTGCGACCGAACCACTGCTTCGTTGAAAATAAGCTGCTCACAGAGGGGGTGTTGTAAACATGTTTCACAATGTTTGACAGCTTCATAAAAACAAAGAAGTGACCACTAATGAGCATTGGTCTTTCGACCTTTTGCGCCATTAGTGGTCACTTCCTACAGTCTAATTATCTTTTATCGTCGCTTAATAGTTTTCAGCGTTGATTTCGAAGAAGCTCTGCGGATGGTTGCATACGGGGCAAACCTTTGGAGCATTCTTGCCGATAACGATGTGTCCGCAATTGCGGCACTTCCAAATGCGGTCGCCGTCGCGTGAGAACACGAGCCCCTCGTCGAGGTTCTCTATGAGCTTGCGATAGCGCTCCTCGTGGTGCTTCTCGATAGCGCCAACCATACGGAACTTTGCTGCTATCTCTTTGAAGCCTTCCTCCTCGGCTTCCTTTGCCATGCGGTCGTACATGTCTGTCCACTCGTAGTTTTCGCCTGCTGCGGCAGCCTCAAGGTTGCTGTGAGTATCCTTTATGTCTCCGCCCTCAAGATACTTGAACCACAGTTTGGCGTGCTCCTTCTCGTTGCCTGCGGTCTCCTCAAAGATGGCTGCTATCTGCTCGTAGCCTTCCTTGCGTGCCTTGCTTGCAAAGTAAGTGTACTTGTTGCGTGCCTGGCTCTCACCGGCGAAAGCCTCCTGGAGGTTTTTCTCCGTCTTTGTTCCCTTAAGTTCTTTCATAATGCTCTTGTATTAACCTTAAATCGTAATGTTTTTGTATTCGCTTGCAAAGTTAATAATATTCTTTCTATGCTCCAAATATTTTGCCATAAAATTTGTAATAATTACAATTTTATTTTGCCGGCTTCATACGTTGGTAGAGCTGCAACAGGCTTGGTATAAGTATGCAGAGCGAGAAAAACAGTCCCAGCACCATCATGTTTTTGCTGCCGTGGAACAAGTCGATGAGCTTTCCGTCTGCCATTTGCGGCATTATGTTGAACATTACGTATGCCACGGTATTGTTGACCCAGTGGAACAGCACTCCAGGGAGTATGGACTTGGTGCGGTAGTACATCCATCCAAGCAGCAGTCCGATGATGGATGCGTGGACAAATTGCGGCAGGTTGCCGTGCACTGCACCGAAGATGAGCGCGGATATTATGATTGCCACCCAGTGCCACCGTTCGCCTGACATCTTGAGCAGTGTCCTCAGTATAGCTCCGCGGAAGACCAGTTCTTCGGCAAGCGGTGCCAATATGCCTATGGCGAGGTAGCCCGTTGGCTCACCCATTATTTGTTCGAAAAGCTTTTCGGTAGCCTCCGGCATGGTGTACTGCATTTGCTCTACAAGCCATTCAGACGGCAGTATGGTGCCCAAGGCAAGGAAGGCTGACCATATAAGCACAGCCCACGGCTTGCTGCGGAGCCATGTTCGCGAAATGGGCGCCCACTTGAACTTGACGAAAAGGCAAAGCGTGAGCACGCTGCTCAATACCGACACGGCTACAAGCGCGCCTGACGTGAGGCCAAGGTTGCCGGTGGAGAGATTCTTGCTGATGTCTGCCCACGAAGCGCCTCCTTGCCATAGCCCGATAGCGGATATGAAGAAGGAGAAAAACAGTTGTATGAGGAAAAACAATAAGACATACCATATAATGTCGAGTATGCCGCGTACAGTCTTATTCATTTTCGTTTATTGTATCTTGTTTGTTGTTTTCGGCAAGTATTTGCCTTATTTTTATCTCGTCTTTGCTTAGCTGGCTGGTCAGTGCTGCCACGTTGCTGAACTTCAGTTCGTCTCTGACGCGCTTGACGAATCTCACCTGCAATGTCTTGCCATACAGGTTGCCCTGATAATCGAATATGTTCACCTCGAGTGAGGTGTGGTCGCCTTCGAATGTCGGGCGTGTGCCAATGTCCATCATTGCCTGCCGCCATCTGCTTTCGCCGTCAATGCGTGCCATTACCGCATAGACACCGCCCTTGGGTATGAGCAATACGCTGGCAGAAGTGTCAAGGTTGGCTGTGGGGTAGCCTATCTTGCGCCCTTCCTTGTAGCCGCTGACAACCTTTCCGGCAATAGCGTAATCTCTGCCAAGGCATAAGCTTGCCATCTGTACCTCTCCTTCCTTCAGAAAAGAGCGCACGACAGATGAGCTCACTTTGACGCCGTTGAGCAGATAGGCTGTATTGCGTATGACTTCAATGCCCATCTCCTTGCCGTATCTCACATAATCGTCGAAGCCCTCTGAGCGGTTGTGTCCGAAACGGTTGTCGTAGCCTATCACGAGTTTCTTTACGTTTAGTTTGTCGTGCAGCACTTGCTGCATGAAGTCGCGGGCTGTCAGCGACGCAAGTCCGGTGTCGAAGTGAAGCACCTCGACGTTGTCAATGCCGGTCTGCCGCAGCAGATTCACCTTTTCGTCGAGTGTGGTCAGCAGTTCGGGCTGGTAGTCTTGATGCAGCACCTGTCGTGGATGCCGGTCAAAGGTCACTACCAATGATAGTAGTCCGGCTTTATGTGCCTCGTCTATGACATGCTTTATTAAGAACTGATGTCCACGGTGCACTCCGTCGAAAAAGCCTATAGTGGCGACGCAAGGCTGTTTATAATTCATAATTAAAGTTCATAATCTGTGGCAGTAATAAACCTATAGCTTCTTTTTCATGATTCTCTTGATAGCACGATACAGCTCTCCGCCACCAAGTACAAGCACGCATGTAGCCCCGGCTATGACCACCCATTCGGTAAAGCTTAAAGGCAACGTGCGGAACATGCGGCCACCGAAGGTGACAATGAGCCATTGGCCGAATAGTATCAAGGCAAGCACCAATACGAGCCCGCGGTCGCGCCAGAAATGGCGGAAGGCACTGTAATCGCTGCCAAGGCACTTTGCGTTGAAAAGATTCCAGAATTGCAGCATCACAAAGGTGGTGAAGAAGAGCGTCAGCTCATGCACGTCTACCACGCTGCCTGTGCCATGTCGCTCGCACCAGATAAGGAATACGAACATGATGGCAAAGAAGGAAATCCCACAGAACAGGATTCCCCTGCCCATCGGTTTGGTTATTATGAAGTCGGAAATCTTTCTCGGCTTTTCTTTCATTACTTCGTGAGAGGGTGGGAGAGAGGCGAGGGCAAGCGCCGCAAACGTATCCATGATGAGGTTCACCCATAATATCTGGGTGACCGTGAGCGGCATTTCGGTGCCAATTATAGAGCCTCCTATCACAAGCAGCAAGGCTGACAGGTTGACGATGAGCTGGAAAAATATAAACCTCTGGATGTTCTTGTAAAGCGAGCGTCCCCACATGACGGCAGAGACTATAGACTTGAAGCTGTCGTCAAGAAGCGTTATGTCTGAAGCCTGTTTAGCTACGGCTGTTCCACTGCCAAGCGAGAGTCCGACGTGTGCATAGTTCAATGCGGGAGCGTCGTTGGTGCCATCGCCTGTCACAGCCACCACCTCTCCATGCTTTTGCAGCATGTTCACAAGCCGTTGCTTGTCGGTTGGGCGTGCGCGCGACATAACCCTTATTTCCTCGCATCGCTTATATGCTTCGTCATCAGAAAGTGCAGCCCATTCAGGCCCGGTAATGACCCATTGAGACCGGGCGTTTTGGTCTTGGTCTTTTTGATTGTTTTCTTCCGGCAGGCAGCCTATTTGCCTTGCTATCTCCATTGCCGTTGCAGACGTGTCGCCGGTAACGATCTTGACTCTGATTCCTGCGTCGCGGCATTCCTGTACAGCTTCTGGCACATCATCGCGCACAGGGTCACTGATGCCGAAGATGGCTTGCAACGTGAGATGCTGCAAGCTGCTGCCCTCGACAAATGCAAAGGCAAGGGTTCGCATTGCCTTTTGCTGGTAGCCGAGAAGATGCTTCTCAGTGTTTTGACGTTCATTGTCACTGATGTCGCACATGGACATGACAATCTCCGGCGCGCCTTTAACGAATGTAACGGTTTTGCCGCCGTAGTTTATCGTTGTTGCCATGTATTTCTTTTCTGTCGTAAAAGGCTCTTGGCTGATTATTTGATATTTGCTCCTTATATCTTTATAATCCAATCCCTTGTCCTTTAGCCAAAGCAGCAATGCGCCCTCTGTAGGATTGCCTACGACCTTGTTATCGTCAAGTTCCGCCGTAGAGTTCATTCCAATGGCAATGTCTAACAATTCAGTGCTGTTGTCACTTTTGAAGCTTGAATACTCCATTGTGGCAACCTTCATCCTGTTTTGTGTCAGCGTGCCCGTCTTGTCAGTGCAAATCACGGTTACGGCTCCCATTGTCTCAGAAGCTTGCAGCTTTCTTACAAGGTTATTGCTTTTCAACATTCGCCGCATGTTGAGGGCGAGAGCAAGATTAACAGCCATCGGCAGACCTTCAGGCACGGCCATGACAATGAGCGTCACTGCCATCATGAAATAGTTGAGCACTATCTGTGCCATGCCGAAATAGTTGTTGCTATGCCAAATGCTATTGGTCAGTATGTCATGTACCAGGAAGCTGACAAATGCTATCACGGCTACAGCAGAGCCCACTTTGGATATGAGGGAGGCAAGTTTGCCAAGCTGGATGTTTAGTGGTGTCTTTGTATGAGTGACCTCAGTTGATTTGCGTGCCACCTTTCCTATTTCTGTGGCATCGCCCACAGCCGTAACTACAGCTTCGCCATGACCGTTCATAACCATCGTAGAACGTAGTATAACGTCTGCTGGATATGCGGCTCCGTCCTTTTGTCTTGCGGTGTCTTTTCCTGTAGTAGAATGTGTAGTGGAGTCGTCTGTTCTTTTTGTTGCCAATGGTTCGCCGGTGAGACTTGACTCATCTACTTGGAGATTTGTTGCTTTTATGAGTTTTGCATCGGCAGGTATCTCATCGCCTACTTCCACCAATATAATGTCACCAACTACGACTTCGCGTCTTGGAATCTCAATTACTTTACCATTGCGCCGCACTTTTACAGGCTGGTCTTCGTTCATGGCTGTGAGAACTTCAAATTTTTTAGCAGCGTCGCGCTCAAAGTAGAAGCCCACAGTGGTAGCTAAAAATATTGCGAGGAAAATGCCAATGGTCTCTATAAAGTCATTGTTGATAAAGGCAAGGCCCAATGATAGAACAGCGGCTACGAGCAATATTTCTATTATTGGGTCACGGTATTTGTCAAGGTACAGTTTCCATACGGAGGTCTTCTTTGGAGGGGTGAGCACGTTTTCGCCATGCAGTTGACGGCTTTCCAGCACCTTGGCATCGCTAAGGCCATTGTGGTTTACGTCTGTCATTTCATTTATTTCTTTGTATGTTATTGTACGCAAAGTTACGTAAAAAATACCGCAACGGAAGTTATGCCTGTATCATTTTAACTTCAATTATTTATTATCTACAAAGG
>CAZZNO010000050.1:0-1316 GCA_964655685.1 uncultured Prevotella sp. | reverse complement strand
GTGGGCAACCTGTTGGCGGAAAGGTATTTGAGCCTGCCGTTTCGTGGTTATGGCTCTTTGCGTGACACTATGCCAAAGATGATTTCTTACCCGGAGGTGTGCACTTGGACAGGAGCTTTGCGTTTCTCACGTGCCACTGGTGACAAGTTGCTGACGCGTGAGCTTGAAAAGCGCTATGTCATGCTTATGGAAAAGAAGCCCCAATTGGTGCCTAAGGCTGTACATGTAGACCAGTCTGTGTTTGGTGTGGTGCCGCTTGAACTGTATCGCATGACATCAAACAAGAAGTATCTTGCTGATGGACTTAAGTTTGCCGATGCCCAATGGACGGTGCCTGTGGGCAAGAAGCTTTCTAAAGCTGCGCAACTCAACGTGAGCAAAGGACTTAGTTGGCAGACTCGTTTTTGGATAGACGATATGTACATGATAACAATATTACAGCTTGAGGCTTTTCGTGCAACAGGTGATAGCATGTACCTCAATCGTATGGCTCATGAGATGTGTGCGTATCTCGATTCCATTCAACGTCCCAACGGTCTTTTTTATCATGCGCCTGATGTGCCGATATTCTGGGGGCGAGGTGACGGCTGGGTAGCTGTTGGCATGGCTGAGATATTAAGGTGTTTACCTCAAAATAGTGCAGAGCGGAGGCAGATAATGAAATCTTATCTTAAAATGATGAAGACATTGAAGTCTTATCAGCACTCAGATGGGCTTTGGGGACAGCTTATTGACGACCCTGCGTCGTGGACTGAGACATCTGGTTCGGCAATGTTCACTTATGCAATGATTGTTGGTGTAAGGAAAGGATGGCTGCCTGCAAGCAAGTACAGTCCTGTCATCAACAAAGCATGGAAAGGATTGGTGGAATGTATAAATAAGGATGGTGACGTGCTGCGCACATGTCAGGGAACAGGTAAGAAAAATGACAAGCAGTATTACCTTGACCGCAAATGTTTCATTGGAGACATGCATGGACAGGCTCCGGTACTTTGGTGCGCAATGGCTATGATTGAGTAACGTTGTAAAATTGGTTTTTTGTGGACACTCTGATAATAGAAGTAAAAAACGTTATAAGCAATTTTCTATATCTCCAATGCAATATTTTTCTTAAAACATTTGGTGGTTCCATCTAAAACCATTACCTTTGCACACAGAAATTATGCCCATACGTATTTTGTCTACATAATATGTTCTGCATATTAGTTATCGTTGGCAATATTATGTGTGCATTTCTATTGGACTTGTAGCTCAGTTGGTTAGAGCAACAGACTCATAATCTGGAGGTCATAGGTTCAAGCCCTATCTGGTCCACA
>CAZZNO010000049.1:0-18918 GCA_964655685.1 uncultured Prevotella sp. | reverse complement strand
TGCCCATCAACGAGCTTGCCATTTACAATGAGGAGATGAAGCGAGTAGTAGAGCCTGGCGATTTTGACATACAGATAGGTTCTTCGAGCAACAACATAAAGTTCAGTAAGAAAATAACAGTGCGCTGATTTTGTGTGCCAACAAAGATTTTTGTTTTAAAGATTATCCGCCTTTATACATAATGAGCCCGGCGGGCTTGCAGCAAGGATAAGCCTGCCTCATCCCAAAGCGCAGCGAAGGGTGAAGCAGGCTGTGGTCAATGGTAGGACACATCTCGTGTAAGTCTGCCACTTATATATAACTGTAAATCAACACAATAGCATCGTAGACTCTTCACGGGGGTGAGGCATGTCTGACGTATACGCAACATGTCGTATCAAGAAAAGTTTGATTGTTATTAATGAGGGTAGGCAGAAAAATAAAATGGGCTTATATTTATATGAAAATGATTTTTATTTTATAACTTTGCAATAGTTTATAGTCTTAAAATAAATATAGGTTTAATTTAATGCATAAAACTGCATATAAACCATAAGATAAAGGATAAATTATGAAGGCGATTTCTTTATTTTCAGGCGCAATGGGGCTAGATTTGGGAGTGGAAAAAGCGGGTGTTGATATTCGTCTTTGTGTAGAGATGAATAAAAATGCCGTTAATACTATACGGAGAAATACAGATATACCTGTAATAGATAAAGATATCAATATGGTTTCTACAGAAGCTATGTTAGAAAATGCAAATCTTAAGGCTGAAGATGTAGATTTAGTAGTTGGTGGTCCTCCATGTCAAGCATTTAGTACTGCTGGCGCACGTAGAGGACTTGATGATTTCCGTGGAAATGTTATAATACAATATCTTAGGGTGATTTCTGATATTAAACCAAAATATTTTATATTAGAAAATGTGCGAGGACTACTGTCAGCAAAGTTAAATAAAGTGCCAGAAGAATACGGAGAGTATGAGAGTATTAAGGAAATAAAAGGAAGTGTTTTGTATTTCCTTACACAAGAATTCAAAAAACTTGGATATACCATAAGTTATGCACTTTTCAATGCTGCGAATTATGGCGTTCCACAAGTTCGCGAAAGGATGATTATATTTGGTAGTAAAGGAGACAAAAGGATTCCCTTGCCACAACCAACATATAGCCAAGAAGGTAAATATGGTACAAAGAAATGGGTAACATTTGGTGATGTAGCGAAAGATTTAGTAGCCGCAAACACTAATGATTACATACCTTTAAGGGAGAAAACAAGTGAGGTAATGAAGTTAGTGCCAGAAGGAGGAAACTGGACATCATTATCTCCAGAAGTAGCACGAGAAGCAATGGGTAAAGCTTATGATTTGCCTGGAGGCAGGACTGGCTTTTTGCGTAGACTATCATTTGGGAAGCCTTCTCCAACTTTGGTAACAAGTCCAAACATGCCTGCAACTTTATTATGTCATCCTACAGAGTTAAGGCCTTTAAGTATAAAGGAATATGCAAGAATCCAACAATTCCCTGACAACTGGGTTTTTGATGGGGAATTGGATGACATATATAAACAAATAGGAAATGCCGTTCCAGTAGGCTTAGGATTTATGGCTGCTTCTCAAATTCTGAAATTTGATAAAGGAGAATTGTCGGGTAGCGAAGATCAGTTAAACAAAATTGCTTATTCACGGTATAAGGGAACAACAGATTTCGAATTCCCTACTTTATTCAAAAAAAACAAGCAACAGTATTTAGAAGAGAAGAAAAAGAAAGAAATACAAAAGTCAAGGACACCAGAAAAACAATTAACAATAAACTTTTAATTATGGCTGCAACAGTTAATGCTTATGTAGTTAAAGGTGGCTGCTTAACCTATGATGGGAATGCATCAGCCAGCTTTAAAACAAAGTTAAATGCTATTGGATGTCAATACCACTCTTTGGAAGCTTTTAAAAATGCTTCCATATCTGAATTGAATGGATTAAAGACAAAAGATGGCTTTTCCTCTATAAATGCGTTAGGACCTAAAGAGGAAGATGCAATAAAGAAGCTTCAAGAAGAAATAGATTCATCAAAATCTATTCAAGAGAATTTTGTAAAAATTCTTACAAAAGGATTCATTGCGAAACAATTAGCATTGATAGATAAGATAGAAGTCAAAAATTTCAATGCTAATCCAATTCTCTGCCGTGTATTAAAGTTAAATACCTCTGAGGATTTTATAAGGTATAATGCTTATCAAGCAATATCTAGAAGTATAGTAACTTCAATGGGCTTTTTAGTTCAAGACCTTCTCCTCTATTCTAATGAGTATGTTTTTGATGGAAAAGACTATGCAGAAGGTGAGAGAACCAAGTTTGATCTTGTTATTGATAAACTTGGTGAAGTTAAATCTTTCTTAGAGATAAAGAGCGGATTCAATGATATGGATGCAGCTCAAATAAAGCATTATGATGCCGAAATCAAGAAAGTAGAACAAGAGCATAATAAAGGTTTTATAGGTGTAACCTATGGAAAGAAAGATTCTAAAACTGTAACTGCTGGCCTCTTGGAAACTTATGTTGAAAATTGGCGTGATAAAACCTTAGTGGGCAAAGAACTATGGGATTATGTTTCCGGAGTGCCTTCCTATCACAAGAAACTGATAAAAACAATAGATGAAACTTCAAATGTGATTTTGAACCATCTGAGTATTGTGCAGAAAATTGAAGAAAAGATAAGCATTCTAAAGAAGGATTTTGATGTAAAATATCCAAACATAGATGATTATTACGATTCTCTATGGTAGATTATAAAAGGAGTGCTTCGTAAATCAAGCATTCCTTTTTCAATTATATGTGTTGACCACAAATTTAATAGTTGTCATAGCTATATTCATAATGGCTAGTGTCATGGCAAACTCGACACTTACCTGTTCCATTGCAATCTGCATATTCTGATCCAACGGATGACATATATGTTACTATCCCGCCACAAAGAGGGCATTACCCCTCTTGCATATGCAATGAGTAAAGAGGCTTCTGTAAACTTAAAGTCATGCCGACCCCGTTTATGAGCAGCATATTCGGAGCGGAGGAGGCGATTGGTTGCAAATACGCCAATCATGGGCGAAGCTGTAACCACTTATCAGCCAGACGTTTATCTAAAATAAGAAAAATGTAAGATTTCTTTGCTTGTTCTTTACGGCGTAAAGGCATCGTCTTTACGCCGTAAAGAACAGTTATTGCCGCCGTATATGCGCTGTGTATACGCCGTACAAATGAGACAAAAGCGCCGTACAAGCGAGTCACGTACGGCGATTGTGTCGGTCACAACCGCCGTAGATGATTTTTCTATGCTCTGGAATGAAATTTCCGAATGTAAGTACTTTTTACTTTTTGTAAATTTGTTTCGTTATATTTATTGTCGATTTGAGGCAAGGTGTCTTTCAACGAACGGAAGCTTTAGCGACGTTTATATTGCCTTTCAACGAATATCTTAAATTAAGCAAATGATGATTTGCTCAATTTGCGTCAACAACTGTTTCACTAACATTTAAAGTATTAGAACGAAACGAATGATAGTTAGGAGGATTAGCGAAATTAGTTGAAGATTTACTTTAAGTAGAGTTTGCGCCCTGCTTCAGCCTTAAATCGGCGTGCTGCCGGCTGGATGAAGCAGGGCGATGCGAGGCATTTCCCCTATTCTGTCTTTCCCTCTTTAGGGTATTTGTTCCTATAGAGGCGTGAGAAATATTTTGGCGTGTTGAAGCCCACACGACTTGCAAGCTCGGTGATGGTTATGTGCGGGTACTGTTGCAAGATGCGGTGAGCCTCCTCAAGGCGTATGTCGTTTACGAACTCTACGATGGTCTTGCCCGTGAGCGCACGCAGTTTGTTGTAGAGTGTAGATGAGCTGACAAGCATGTCACGGGCGAACGCTTCTCGATCAAACTCAGTATCGCTGATGTGTTGGCGCACGCAAGCCTCAGCCTTGTCAAGGAAAACTTGTGTCGGGTCGCTTGCGTTTACCGCCTCGTTCTCCCTTTCGGGGTCGTCTTCAGTGGCTGGATGCTGTTGCATTATCTTCCTACGGTTGGAGATAAGGGAGTTGGCACGGATGATGAGGTCTTCGAAATTGAAAGGCTTCATGATATAAGCGTCAGCCCCGTCAACATATCCCTCCTTTTGATCGCCGTCCTGGTTCTTTGCCGTGAGTATAATAACCGGCAACTGCCAAAAGCCTTTGTCGTTCTTTATGGTGCGAAGAAGTTCGAAGCCGTCCATCACAGGCATCATCACATCGGTTATTACGAGGTCAAGCTTCTGCTTCTGTATGACGTTCCATGCCTGCTTGCCGTTCTTTGCCGTAAAGATGTGGTAGTATTTGCTCAGAGTCTGGCGCATTAACTCAAGCAGGTCGTCGTTGTCCTCTACGATGAGCACGGCAGGTGCCTTGGTGTGCACAAGAACGGTTTGCTGCTTAGTCTTCTCGCCTCCGTTTTCCTCTGCCGTCAGCTGTTTTATAGTGTCACGGTCCACGGCGCTGTTGACCGTCGAGGTGTCAATCTCCGACTTGTCGTATGCGTTTTTGCGTATGGGCAGCCTGACGGTGAAGATTGTGCCCTCGTTCTCCTTACTCTGGCATTCGATGTGTCCGTGGTGCAGTTTCACGAGGTCGTGGACGAGGGCGAGCCCGAGTCCTGTGCCCGTCATGTTCTGCCGCCTATAGTCGCCGTCGAAGAAACGGGTGTAGAGATGCCTGAGCTGCTGCTTCGACATGCCTATGCCGGTGTCGCGGACGGTTATCGTGGCTTCGTCTTTATTGGTTGCCAAGCTCACCTCGACGCGTCCTCCCTCAACGTTGTATTTTATGGCGTTGGAGATGAGATTGTATAAAATCTTATCGAGCTTGTCGGCATCAAACCATGCCGCAATCTCCCTGTTTGCCACTTTTGTGTCAAGTCTCAGCTTCTTGCCCTCAGCCATCGGGCGAATTGCCTCCACCTCGCTGCTGACGAAGGAGGCTATGTCTTGTCGGCTCACCTTCAGCCTCAGCTGTCCTGCCTGGCTTTTCCTTACTTCGAGAATCTGCCGCAAGAGGCGCGTGGTGCGCCCTATGTTGTAGTCAATAACCTTGTATTCGTCGTTGTGCTGTGGCGCCAGCCCCCGTAGTTTGAACACAGTAGCCGAAACAATGGTCAGCGGCGTGAGCAGTTCGTGGGTCAGGTTGGTAAGCAAAACACCCATGCGCAGACGGTTTTGCGTGAGCAGCCGCTCGCGATACCAGCGTATGCCCATAAAGGCTGTCAACATGGCAAGCAACACATAGGCAAGGTATGCCCACCACGAAGCATACCAAGGCGGCAATATCTTTATTTTCAAGGTGTAAGGAAGGCTGGCTTCGTTGCCTTCGCCGTCTTTTGCCTTCACCAACAAGCGGTATTTGCCTGCAGGCAAATTCTGGAAGGTGACGGTGTTGGAGTTGCCCAAATACCTCCAATCGTCGTCATATCCTTCGAGCTTGTAGGTGTACATGTTCTTCTTGGTGTTGCCGTATGTGAGGAGCGAGAAGTCAATCCTGAGTATCTTCACGTCGGCGGGTATCGTGAGCATGCGTGTGTATGGGGGCAACTTGTCAGCCATTTTGCTATGGCGATTGGGGTCGGTAATGGTTATCGGTGTGTCGTCGACATACACTCCGGAGATGATTAGTTTGCCATGATGCCTCTTTTCGCCATGCCCTATAAATGATGACGGCTTGAAGGAAAAGAAGCCGTTGCTATTGCCGAAAAACATTTCGTTACCATATTTGTATGTGCTGTTTGTGGCAAAAAGCATGTCTCCAATGCCATCTTCCCTGCTGAAAACCATAGCGTTAGCCTTTCCATCATTGACGGGGACGTTCATTCTGATGAGCGCATCGTCGGTCAACATCCACAGACAGCCGTAAGCATCCTCGTTTATGGCAAGTATGTGGTCGCCGGGACTGCGGTATTCGCGGTTCTTTGCCTCGAAACAATCCTTTTCGGCATTATACAGGAACAAGCCACCGCTGTTGGATATTGCCCACAGGCGGCCGTGCTTGTCGCACAGGCATGCCGTGGCATCGCTGATAGGAAATTTGCCGTTGGCGCGCAAGTAGGCATGAAAATGCATACTGTTTGGCTTTCTTGGATTGCCCGTGACGCGGATTATGCCCATATTGTCAGTTGAAATCCACAGGTTGCCTTTCTTGTCGCGTATGATGTTCTTGATGTTGCACTTCGTAAGGTTATGTTTGCCTTCTGCCATTGTTATCTTCCGTCCGCTGCCGTCGGGGAACATCACGCTCAGTCCGCTGCGCGTACCTATCCACATGTTTTTGTCGGGTGACTCGAAGGCTGTATTCACGAAATTTTCCCAAAGGAAAGGCAAGTTCTTCGTTGACAGCAGCTTTGCCTTTTGTCCTTTCCGGTAGACTATTATTCCGTAGCTGTTGGTGGCAAACCATATCTCGCCGTTGCTTCTGGCGCAGATGCCTGTAACGCTTGTACTCATGGTCTCTGGCGGCAACGACTCGAAGCCGGGTATAGAGCGGTTGTAGAGAGTTTTGCCTGTAGAGCGGTCGTACATGGCTATGCCGTAGGGATTTAGTCCCAGCCAGAAAGTCTTGCCGTCGGTGGTGAGCATACTCCAAACGAAGCTTATCAGCAGTCCGTGCTGCGTGGCTGCCAGCTGCCAACGTTTGAAGTGCACTGGGCGGAAGGTGACCTGTATGATGCCCGAATTGATGGTGCTCACCCACAGGTCGCCGTTCGGGTCTTTTTCCAAATCGTTGCAGTTGTTCAGGGGCGTGTCGCCGATTTGGGTGTATTGTTGCCATTCGGCTTTGGGGTTGTTCATGTCTAAAGAGCAGATGCCTTGGCGTGTGCAAGCCCATAGTTTTCCCGTATATTGGTCTTCCAATATTTTATAGAAAAGGTCGAACGAACCTGTCTTGTATGGGTATTGGTGATAGCGTGGATGGCGGAAGTCTTCGGGATTGTCTATGCGCAGGATGCCGTTGCCCCATGAGCCAACCCACAATCGGTGGCGGCTGTCGATGAACAGTGAGTAAGCAGAGTTGAGTTTGTTCATCGGCGGATAACGCAGGAAGGTGTTCGTGCCACGGCGCAGGCGCATGAGTCCGTTGTTCCAAGTGCCTACGAGTATATCGCCGTTAGTGTCCTCTATTATGGCTTTGACGCTGTAGTTGTTTATGCGTGTGCGGCTGCCGTTGCTGCCGTCTATCACCCAAGTGTTGCTGTGGTCGAAAGTGTGAAAAGTCTGATTTTTATGGTCATAATAGGTTAGTCCTCCGTCGGTGCCTATCCATACGGTCCCGTCGCGGGAAGTATAAAGTGCATAGATGGTTTGCTGCTCCTTTCTTTTCAGAAAGAATGTGCGGAACTGTCCGGTGTATTTGTCCATTCTCGCAAGTCCGTTCAATGTGCCAAGCCACAGTCCTCCCCCTTTGTCTTCGGTTATGGAGCGTATATTGTTGTTTGGCAGAATGCCGGGAGTGTAGGCATCCGACTTATAGGTCTTGAAGCCATAACCGTCGTATGTCTTCAGCCCGAAATTGGTGCCTGTGCACATCAGTCCGTCGCTATCGAAGAATATGCAGCTCACGTTTTCAGACGGCGAGGTCAGCACCGGGGCGTAACTGCGGTAAGGAAGTACTGCCGCTGTCGCCTTGAAGGCAGCGAACAGCATAATATAGGTGTATAGTAAACTTTTCATTTGACTTTTCATGCTGCAAAAATATTAAATATTTGCCGTTTGAGAGAAATTTTAATGAAAAATTATCCTTTAAATTTTGATTTTATATAAAACAAGAAGTTTTGCGTCGGACTTTACTCTTTATAGCTATGTTTTTAAAAAATAGTGAACCTACATTAACGATTTGTTCCCATAGTTTAATTGTATATATGCTATTTTTGCAAAATAATAATGACCTGACATCAAAAGTTAATATGACAAATCTTAAAACCATCGTATCGCTATGCTGTATCATTTCCATGCTTCCATTGCAAGCTTGTGCGTCTGTTGACGATGATGCAGCGACTGTTTATCCGGGCTATAAGCTTGTCTTCCACGACGAATTTAATGTGGACGGCAAGTTGGATTCAAACTATTGGACTTTCGACAACAATCACCGTAATCATGAAGACCAGCTCTATACAAGCAATAACGCTTGGGTGAGTGGCGGCAATCTTGTGATTGAAGCAAGAAAGGAGAACGTGACTGACAGCAATGGCAAGACGTGGCATTACACTTCGTCGTGCGTGGTGAGCAAGGGTAAAAAGTCGGGACAGTATGTGAGCGCATGGCAGTATGGCCGCTTTGAGGTTAGGGCAAAGATACCTGCATATCTCGGCTGTTGGCCTGCCATTTGGTTGCTTGGAGCCGACAGTGGCGAATGGCCATGCAACGGCGAAATAGACGTGATGGAATATTATCCTGACCGCCAAACGGGCGACGAATTGCTTCATGCTAATGCTGCATGGGGAACGCAACGCAGGTGGGTGGCTCACTGGAATGCTAAAACCAAGAAAATAGCCGAGCTCGAAAAGAACAACCCTCGCTGGCGTGATGAATTTCATGTGTGGCGCATGGACTGGGACGAGACTCACATATTATTATATGTAGACAATCAATTGCTTAACTCTATAGATCTTGACGAGACGGTAAACCCACGGACAGACTTCTGGCCTTACGATGGTGACAATCCGTTTCGTAATCATTCGATGTATATTCTCTTGAACCTTGCCCTTGGCGGAGACAACGGAGGGTCGTTGGATAACACGCCTTTCCCTTGCCAATACTTGATAGACTACGTTAGGGTTTATCAGAAGACAAAGCCATAGTCTTATCTCCAGCCATTAAATAGTGCAGGAGCTTGTAGGGCAAATAATAAGGAAAGATGATGAATTTAATGATTTGTTACCATTACATAACGAATATTTCCTTTATTATTAGTGCATATTCTCGATATTTGCAATGTTTTTGAAGAATACTGCTCCAGATCTTCAACTATGACTGCCCTTAACATAGAAAGCAAAAGGGTGGAAACAGTAAAAAGCAAAAAATGATTATAAATAAATTAAAACTAAAAACTTTAGTGTATGCAGTATTATCTAAGTAGGAAGCTTGCCAGTCTGACCACTTGTGCTGTGATGGGGCTTGTGCCCGTCGCTCTGCTCGGAGTGTCGCTTCAGACAAGAGCCGCCACAACGGCGCAACAGCAGGCGAAGACTGTAAAAGGAACGGTCGTCGACTCCAATGGCAATCCTGTCATCGGCGCTACTGTCCAGACACCCGACGGCAAGGCTGTTGCCATAACTGACATAGGTGGTAAGTTTACCGCTAATGTCGCACCTGGTACAGAGCTCACCATCAGCTCCATCGGCTATGGCTCAAAGAAAGTAAAGGCATCTGCGAGGGAAATGATGATTACCCTTTCTGACGATGCAAAGCAATTGCAGGAAGTACAGGTCGTGGCTTATGGCGCGCAGAAGAAGGTCACCGTAACGGGAGCCATATCCGGCATACAGGGAACAGAGCTCTCGCAGGTGCCTACGGCGTCGGTCACCAATATGCTTTCGGGTTCAGTGCCGGGCATTTCTTCCGTACAATATTCGGGCGAGCCAGGTGCCGATGCAGCAACTATCTTTGTGCGTGGTCAAGCCACATGGGCAAACGCTGCACCTCTCATTCAGGTCGACGGCGTGGAGCGCGAGTTCTCAGAGATTGACCCTAACGAAATAGAAAGCATTACGGTGCTTAAGGATGCTTCAGCAACGGCTGTGTTCGGTGTGCGTGGTGCCAATGGCGTTATCCTTGTAACTACAAAACGAGGCAAGGAAGGAAAGGCAAAGATACAGATGTCGACCAATGCCAGCCTCGTGATGCCTACTGACTTGCTTGAGTTTGCCAATTCTTACGAATATGCGCTTTATTGCAACCAAATGCAGGTAAACGATGGTGCGGCTCCTCTTTTCTCCGATGCTGTGATACAGAAGTTCAAGGATCACAGCGACCCGATACGTTATCCGGATGTAGACTGGATGGACTATATATTGAAGGGGTCGTCTTTGCAGACTCAGCACAACATCAATATCAGTGGCGGTACAGACAAGGTAAAATACTTTGTCTCGCTTGGTGCATTTACGCAGGACGGTCTTTTCAAGCAGTTGTCGTTGCCTTACGACTTTAACTTCAAGTACAAACGCTTCAATTATCGTGCCAACCTCGACTATAATGTGACCAAGTCTACACTGCTTTCGCTTAATATCGGCGGCCGCGTAGATACCAAGAACACGCCTATATCGCAGCAGGATGGCAACCAGCTTTTCCGTGTTCTCTACACTGCTACGCCGTTTGCTTCGCCTGGTATCATTGACGGCAAGTACGTAAAGACGACAACAGATGTTGATGAAGATGGAAACTCGCTGCCTTTCACGGGCTTCGACGGCATGAACTATTTCTATGGCTTAGGCTATAGGGCACGCAACGTCAACACCCTCAACCTTGACGTGATACTTGACCAAAAGCTTGACTTCCTTACCAAAGGCTTGTCATTTAAGCTTAAGGGCTCTTATAACAGCTCGTATGGCACGACGAAAAACAGAAGTTCAAGCGTTGCAACTTACAACCCTGTGCTTGTAGACGGTGTGATGCAATATCGTAAGAATGGACAAGATACACAGCTCGGTTACAGTGAAACTTTCAGTAAGGCACGTGACTGGTACATGGAAGCCAGCTTCAACTATGCCCGCGACTTTGGGCAGCATCATGTCGGGGCTCTTTTGCTTTACAACCAGTCGAAGACTTATTATCCTTCTACTTACAGCGACATTCCTCACGGATACGTGGGCTTGGTAGGCCGCGTGACTTACGACTACGCCAATAAATACATGGCTGAATTTAATATCGGTTATAATGGTTCTGAGAACTTTGCCCCCGACAAACGTTACGGCACTTTCCCCGCAGGTTCAATAGGTTGGACGGTCAGCGAGGAGAAGTTCTGGAAACCAATTAAGAAGTATGTAGACTATTTGAAACTTCGTGCTTCGTGGGGACTTGTTGGTAACGACCAAATCAACGGCCAGCGTTTCCTCTATACCTCTGACCCATACAAGCTTTACACATACTGGAGCGCGTACGGAGGCTGGCACGTTTACAACTTTGGTACAGATACAAATACTTACCAGCATGGCGCAGGTGAAGAATCGAAGCACAATGCCGACGTAACATGGGAGAAATCATTCAAGCAGGACTATGGCTTTGACGCTTATTTCCTTGACAGCCGACTGAAGTTCACTTTCGACTATTACTATGAGCATCGTTGGGACATTCTGCTCAATTCTGCCATTGCACCTGGAGTGCTTGGTTTCACCCTTCCGGCTGCAAACCTTGGCAAGGCAAACAACTGGGGCTATGAAATATCCCTGAAATGGCAGGACCGCATAAGCGGCAACTTCCGTTATTGGGTAGAGGCAAACCTTTCTTACAACCAGAATGAGATAAAGGAGAAAATGGAAGCTCCGCAGAGCTATGACTGGCTTTACGAGAAAGGCCACCGCATAGGCGCACGCCTTGAACGCAAATTCTGGGGACTTTATGACAGCAAGACCTCCGATGAAAAGTACATGGCTGAGTATGGTGAGCACTTGCCTACACATTCTGTTACGCTTCATGACGGCGATGCCGTGTACGTAGACCTCAATGGCGACGGTGTTATCGACAACAACGACTATTCATATGCGCTTGGCCATACCGACGACCCAGAGTACACGTTTGGTTTTAATCTCGGTTTCCGTTGGAAGGCTTTTGAGTTGAGTATGCGCTGGACAGGAGCATGGAACGTGAGCCGTATGCTTGAAGAAAGCTTCCGCCAGCCGCTTGGCGACCAGCAGCAAAAAGCCTTGCTGAAATATGAATATGACAATGTGTGGACGCCGGACAATCCCAATCCGAACGCTAAATATCCACGCGCTACAAAGCTTAATGCGGCTAACAACTATGATGTTTCAACGCTTTATGAAGTTGATGCAAAGTACTTGCGACTGAAGAACGCATATATAGCTTATCATTTCGACTTTCCTTGGATGCACGCCATCAAGATGAACGACCTTACGTTGCAGCTCAGCGGCTACAACCTGCTCACCTTCTCGCCGTTCCATTGGGGCGACCCTGAGTCACGCACAAGCTCACGCCCGAGCTATCCGCTTACACGTTCGTTTGCGGCAACGCTTAAGATAGGCTTCTAAATCTACAACAGATAACAGATAATAGAAAACACATTATGACAAAATACAGAAAGACAGGCTTGAAGGCATTTATGCCTTTATTCCTTTTCACCTTCTTGCTTTTAGGTGGATGCACTGACACCTGGAAGTTTGGTGATGCCTTCTTAGACAAGGCTCCGGGCGGCGATATAACTAAGGACACCGTCTTCAACAATGCAGAATATACGAGAAACTTTCTTTGGTCATGCTATGCCAAGATGCGCTATGGACTGCCATTCCTTTGGGAAGGCTCCCGCCAAGGCATTAATATTGGCATCATTGACGCTCTCTCTGATGAAGTGCACAGCCATGTCGACTGGGATGGTGTGAACGGACAATATTATTCTGGCGCTTATTCAGCACCGTCGACAGGCGACGATGACAAGGGCCGTTTCCCTTATATGAAATATAATGTATGGGAGACTGTGCACGATTGCTATACGTTTATAGAGAATGTTGACCGCTCGCCGCTTGAACAGGCAGAGAAGACACGCCTTAAGGCAGAGGCGAAATGCATTATCGCTTCACGCTATTTCGACCTTTTCCGCAACTACGGCGGCCTGCCTATCGTGAAGCAGTCCTACACAGGCGCAGAAGGCACCTACGACTTGCCGCGCGGCACAATAGAGGAGACAGTGGACTTCATGGTCGGACTTCTCGACGAAGCCATCCCTGATTTACCTTGGTCACTCGGTTCCGACGAGTCTAACTGGGAAGGCCGTTTCACGCAAGCCGGCGCAATGGGCCTTAAGGCAAAGATTCTCGATTTTGCCGCATCGCCGCTGTTTAACAACTCTGAGCCTTATTGCACAGAGGGCAATCAAGAGGCAAACGAAAAGCATCAGTGCTGGTACGGTGACTATCAAGAAAGCCGCTGGCAGGCTGTGGCAGACGCTTGCAAGACTTTCTTCGACAATGTCAAAAGCAAGGGCTGGTATGCGCTTGTGCAGGCAGATAAGAAAACTCCAGGCGGATACCGTGCCGCTTTCCGCAAGGCATACGCATCACGCGGAACCCCTGAGGTGCTTATTTCCACACGCGACAAGAACACAGCTACTTACGAATGGCGTTACATGTGGTTTGAATGGAATGAATATGGCACTTACACGCCTACAGAAGACTATATGGAAGCTTTCGACTGGAAGGACGGCCGTCGCTTCAATTATGACGACCTTGAGAAGAACGGCGACCTTGATAGCATGTTCATCGCCAACGGCGACCCACGCAATCTTACTCGTGACCCGCGCCTCTATGAAACCATTCTCGTGAACGGCATGCTCGGCAGCCTCGACGGCGAAGGCAATATGAGCGGAAACCAAATGGAGCTATGGGTTGGCGGAAACGACAAAAAAGGCAGCGTAGACGGCTGGGAAAGCGGAATGTACGCTACTGGCTTTGGCAACAACAAGTTTTTTATGTTCTACGACTATATGGGCTACTATACCCACTGGCCTTACCTGCGCATGGCTGAGATGTATCTTATTTATGCCGAAGCTTTGACCCAGACAGGCCATATAGACCAAGCCATACCTTATGTAGACGCCATCCGTGCACGTGTAGGCTTGAAGGGATTACGCGAGAGCGGCATCGACGTTTCTACAAAGGACAAGATGATTGAGGCAATACTCCATGAGCGCAACTGCGAGTTTGGTATTGAGGAAAGCCGTTTCTATGACCTTATTCGCTACCGCCGTGCCGATATATTCTCTAAGCCGCTCCACGGGCTTCGCATCCGCCGCATTGATGCCAACGGGCAGCCTGACGACCATCCTTACAAGGGCAATCACGCCGACGGCGTGCCCTTCCCGACACATTTCACCTACGAGCGCATTGTGCTGAGCAACAAGAGCCGCGCATGGTGGACAAGCTTCAGCCCCAAGTGGTATCTCTCGGCTTTCCCGACAGCAGAGATCAACAAAGGCTATGGTCTGACACAAAACCCAGGTTGGTAAAGGAGTTAGGAGTTAAGAGATTAGAGTTAAGAGATTAATGATTAGAGTTAAGTGTTAGGTGTTAAGAGTTAAAGCTCAATTGACACTAAACAAACAAAAACAGTAAATTCAATGAAACGAAATATAGTTTTCGCCTTAACGCTGATGTCGGGCATAGTCGCATACGCACAGAAGGACACCGCCACGGTTTCCGACTATGCTTCACAGCCCGTAAATATCGGCTTCGGCATAGAGCAGCCTCTCTCAGAGAGCACGATGTCAGTGGCTATGAGCTCGGACGTAAACCGTCGCTCAGCCAAGAACATCGGCAATTCGCTCTATGGCCAAGTGCTTGGCCTTACTACATTGCAAGGCACTGGTGAGTATTCCGCTTATGAGCCCACCTTTTACATCCGCGGTCTCCAGGGGCTTAACGGTTCCACGCCGCTCGTGCTTGTCGACGGCATAGAACGCAACATAAGCAACATATCGCCCGAGGAAGTGGAGCGCGTGATAGTATTGAAAGACGCTCCCGCCACGGCCCTCTATGGCTACAAGGGAGCCAACGGAGCAATAAACATCATTACAAAGCGCGGCAAATACAACAGCCATGAGATTAAGTTCACCTATGACCATGCCATCAATTGGGAAGTGCGCCGCCCCGACTTTGTCGATGCTTACGACTATGCTGTGGGAATGAACGAAGCCCGAGCCAACGACGGCCTCGGCGCACGCTATAATGCCAATGAGCTTGCGGCATTCAAGAGTGGGCAATATCCCTATCTCTACCCCAATGTAGACTGGATAGCCGAGACGTTCCGCAACCGCGGCAGCAGCGACATCTTCAACATCAGCTTCCGCGGCGGCGGCTCGCGCGTGCGTTACTATACACAGGGAAACCTCGTCAACAACGCGGGATTCATAAAGCACCCCAATACTAACGACGGCTATTCTACGCAGAATAAATATCAGAAAGCCAACCTCCGCAGCAATCTCGACATAGACCTCACGTCTACCACGCAGCTTGCCGTCTCCCTTGACGGCATCCTGCTCGAGGCATCGCGTCCCGCATTGGCAAGCGACGGCCTTTGGGACAAGATCTACACCGTTCCGTCAGCCGCCTTCCCCGTAAAGGCTGAAAACGGACTCTGGGGCGGCAACGCCACATGGACGGGCTATTACAACCCCGTAGCCCTCAGCGAGGGGCGCGCCTACAGCAAGAATCACACGCGCGGCCTTTTTGCCGACGCCACGCTCACGCAGGACCTCTCTGCCGTGACCAAAGGACTGAAGGCATGGACGCGCATTGCCTACGACAATATTGCGTCATATATAGAGAACCATACGCGCAACTATGAGTACGGCATGGCTACGGCAACCTCATGGGAAAACGGCGAGCCAACAGGCATCACAAACTACAAGGCTGGCTCTACAAGCAACATGAGCTCAGACTCTGACCTTGACTGGCAGAACCGCAACTTCAACTGGGGCATAGGCATGAACTATGACCGCACGTTCGGGCTCCACGCCTTGCAGTCCGTGCTCATGTGGAATTACGAATACCGCAACACCAATGGACAGAACAACACCTACTACCGCACTTCTGCATCCTGGTACAGCCACTATGGCTACATGGGCAAGTACTTCGCCGACTTCTCGCTTACGCTTGCCGCAAGTAACAAGCTCGCCCCCGGACACCGTACGGCATTAGACCCCACGGTGTCAGTTGCATGGCTCGCCTCCAAGGAAAACTTCCTTCGTGATGTTTCATGGATTGATTTTCTTAAGCTTCGTGCTTCATGGGGCATCGTCAGCATCGACTATATCCCAACTGAAGGCTTTTGGAACACAGTGTTTACCACTGGCGGCAGCTATTCCTTCAATAACAACTACGAAAGTTCAAGCGGCTGGAGAGAAGGGCGTATGGCTTCGCTTGGCAGCACCCATGAGAAGGCTGCTAAATACAACATCGGTATAGACGCAACCATTCTGAAAGGACTCAACATAACCCTCGACGGTTACTACCAGCACCGCTATGACCAATGGGTGTCCTCGTCGGGCAAGTATTCCTCAGTGGCAGGCGTAACGTTCCCCTACATCAACGGTGGCGTAGTAAACAGCTGGGGCCTTGAGGCAGGCGCGCAATACAAGCACGAGATAGCACCAAAGCTTGTACTCACTGCCGGAGCCAACTATACCCTCGCCAAGAACAAGATAAAGGAAGAATATGAGGAGCCGCGCGAATATTCCTACCTCGAACGCACCAACCACCCAGTGGGCTCCATCTTCGGCTATCAGGCAATAGGCTTCTTCGCCGACCAGGCTGACGTGGACAATAGTCCTGTGCAGCGTCTTGGCACAGAGCCAAAGCCCGGCGACATCAAGTTTAAGGACCAGAACGGCGACAACGTCATCGACGAGAAGGACCAGGTACGCATGGGCTACAACACCTATTGCCCCGAAATCTACTATTCCTTCAATATAGGGCTTGAATACCGCGGGCTCGGCTTCTACGCCATGTTCCAAGGCGCAGGCAACTATTCTGCTTATCTTGATACGAAATCAATCTACCGCCCGTTGGTCGGCAACAACAACATCGGACAATACTATTTCGACCACCGCTGGACGCCCGAAACGGCAAGCACAGCAAAGTATCCGCGCCTGTCTTCCGAGGACAACCAGAACAACTATAACACCAACTCCGTATGGATAGCCAACCGCTCGTTCCTAAAGCTTCGTAACGTGGAGATATTCTACAATTTCCCACAGAGCATCCTTGCCCCGACGCGCTACATCAACAACGCGAAGCTCTACGTGCGCGGCGTAGACCTGCTTTGCTTTGACCACATCAAGCGCAGCGACCCTGAATGCTATGGAGCCGACTACCCCGTCAACCGCTCGCTTAACATCGGCTTGGTGCTCGGATTTTAAACAGTAACCGTAAAAAACAAGGAAACATGAAACTCAAGAATATCATTCTGTTGGGGACGGCAGCCACGGCGATGCTTGCCTCGTGCGGCAGCGACATGAACTACAAGGAGTATTCCAACTACGACAAGGACTACGTCTTCAACAACATCAGCAACACCGTAGGCTTCGTGACCAACATCTACAGCTACCTGAGCTACGACTACGGCACCGTGGGCGACGCCATGCTCGCGTCAGCCTGCGACGAAGCGGAATACTCGTGGCGGTCGAACAGCATACACAATTTCACCAACGGCTCGCTCAACGAGAACAACACGCCGTCGTTCTTTGGCCTTTACACCGGCATACGCGAGGCAAACTATTATCTTGCCAACTTCAAGAACTGCGACTTCTCCGAGTACAAGCTCAATAAGGACTACGACAACGAGATGGCGCGTTTCAACCGCTTGCAGTACGAGGTGCGCTTCCTCCGCGCCTACTTCTATTTCCAGCTCGTCAGCTACTATGGCGCAGTGCCTTTCTACACTGAAGTCCTGAGCGAGGACGAAGCCAACGCCCTCGGCCGTACACCGGCAAAGGATGTGCTCGACTTCGTGGTCAAGGAGTGTGACGAGATAGCCCCGCAGTTGCCCGTAAGCTACGCCTCGCTCACCAACGATGCCGCAGCCGGCGAGACAGGGCGTGTAGGCCGCATAGCAGCCCTCGCCCTGAAGGCACGAGCCTTGCTCTACGAGGCAAGCCCCCTGTTCAACACCACCGATGACAAGGAGCTCTACCACCAGGCTGCCCTTGCTGCACAAACCGTCATCAACACCTGCGCCGAAAACGGCATCCGCCTCGCCAGCTACGAAGCAAACTGGGGCACCAGCAACTGGCAAGGCCGCGAGCAAATCTTCACACGCCGCATAGGCGACCTCAACTCTCTTGAAACCGCCAACTACCCCATCGGCGTAGAGAACGGCAAGGGAGGCAACTGCCCCACGCAGACCCTTGTAGACGCTTACGACATGAAGACCACAGGCCTCGCATGGGACGAGCCCGGCAGCGGCTTCGACCCTCAGCACCCTTACGACAACCGCGACCCACGCCTCGCCAAGACCATAGCCGTGAACGGAGAGAACCGCTGGCCACAGTACAACACCAAGCCATTGGATACCTACTATGGCGGAGCCAACGGCGAACCCTTGCAAGGCGCCACGCAGACAGGCTATTACCTGAAGAAGTTGCTCGACGGCTCGGTCAACATCTCCTCCGTGAGCAGCAACACCAAGCGCCACTCGTGGATAATCTTCCGCCTGGGTGAGTTCTATCTCGACTATGCAGAGGCAGCATTCCGCTATCTCGGCAGTGCCGACGCCACGAGCTCCGACCTCAAGATGTCGCCACGCGAGGCTGTGAACGTCACTCGTACGCGAAGCGGCGTTGGCATGCCGCCTCTGCCTACAGGCATGAGCAACACCGAGTTCTGGCAGAAGTACGAGAAAGAGCGCATGGTGGAGCTCGCCTTTGAAGGCCACCGCTACTTCGACGTGCGCCGATGGAAAGAAGGAGCCCAGCATGCCGACATCGTAGAGATGAAAATCACACGCAACGCCGACGGCTCCTACACCTACACCCGACAGAACGTGAAGCGC
Source organism: uncultured Prevotella sp. (assembly GCA_964655685.1). GTDB lineage: Bacteria > Bacteroidota > Bacteroidia > Bacteroidales > Bacteroidaceae > Prevotella. The sequence continues at coordinate 158 of CAZZNO010000049.1, read as the reverse complement.
ACGTGGGACGACAAGCTCTACTTCCTCCCGATACCACACTCGGAGATGATGAAGCACACCAGCCCCGACTTCAAGCAGAATCCGGGGTACTAAGGAAAAAGGAGGTGTATCAAAATGAGCCCAGCGGGCTCGCCGCACTTTTAACCCCCACTCATCCT